>NZ_CP031697.1:614666-922000 GCF_004136375.1 Xanthomonas oryzae pv. oryzae | reverse complement strand
CCAAACAGCGCGCCAACAACCGGTAGCTTGCTCAGGAAGGGAATTCCGTTACTGCCATCACTGGTCGTATCGTCGATCAGACCGGCCAACATGATCGTATCGCCGCTCTGCACGGCAGCTTCCGTCTTTACACGGCGCGTATTGATATCAACGTTACAAGCGGCGGCATTGACCGTCGCAGTAGCCGAAGTACAGGCAGCGGGACGATCACCAGGACTACTGACTTCCTGCACGATATCCAAGAACACCATGCCGTCCTTGGTCACACGCGGACGCACTTTCAGGATTACGCCAGTGTCGATGTACTGCACCGAGGAAAAGCTGCTGTCGCTTCCGAGACCGGTATTGATAGACGTCGAATTGATCGCAATACGTGAGCCAACATTCAGCGTTGCCTCGGCGTTGTTGCGTACAAAAACAGAAGGCGTTTGCAGAAGACGCACATTAGTCACCTCATCAAGTGCATGGATGATCGAGGCCGCATTCTTGCCCAAGAACGTCCACTGAGCGCCTTTTTCACCGGTGATTTTCCCAGCGATATCTCCCCAAATGTTTCTCCCTGCTGCGCTTGCCAAGCCGGCACCAGCGCCAATGCCGGTGCTATTGGCGGCCGAATCCGCTGCAGCATTCACCGAGTTCTCGAAGTACCAATTCACACCATACTGCAGCTTGCCAGTCAAATTCACCTCGGCCACCTGCGCTTCGATATGCACCTGCATCGGCATCACGTCGAGCTTTTCGATGACATCGCGGATCGAGCTCCAGGCCTGCGGCGTGGAGCGCACCAGCAAGGTATTGGTCTCGGCCACCGCCGATACACCCACCTTGTCGCCGGCCACATCCAGCGTCACCGCGCCGTTGCCATTGCTGCGCGGCGACAGCTGCAGGCTGCCGTTACCCAGACCACCACTGCTGCTGCCACCTCCACTGCTGCCGAAGCTGCTGCCCGACGAGCTGCCATCGCCGCTGTCGCCGATGCTGCCGCCGGTCATGCCGGAGCTGCCACCCATGCTGCTGTCGCGATTGCCGAGCGCGCCGCCAAGCACGCTGGTTTCCGACCCTGGCACCAGCGATGCATTGGAATCGCCGCCGCTGCTGTGGCCGCCGAACACTTCCGACAGACGATCCGCCAGGTCCTTGGCCTTGATGTACTTCAACTCGTACGAAAACAGCCGTACCCCGCCGCCGGCACTGTCGATACGGTCCAGCCACTGCTGGATCTGGTCCAGGTAGCGCGGCTGCGGAGTAATCACCAGCAAGGCATTGGCGTTTTCCAGCGGCATGAAGCGGAACATGCCGGCGCTGGGGGTCTTGCTCTGCTCGCCGAATACCTTCTCCAGATCGGCGCTGACCTTTTCGGCCTTGCCGGACTGGATCGGGAACACGCCCACCGACATGCCCGACAACCAGTCCACGTCGAAGATCTGCACGGTGCGCAGGTAGTTTTCCAGCTCGGCGCGGGTACCGCCCAGGGTGATCACGTTGCGCGCCGGGTCGGTACCGACGATGGCATTCGGGCGCGCATAGGGCTCGAGCACCTTCTTCATTTCGCTGGCCGAGATGTACTTCAGCGGCACCACGCGTACCTCGAAACCGCGCGCGGCCGAGGGCGAGGCGGTGCTGGGCGCGACGGTGCCGGCCAATGCCTGGTCGGCCGGCACGATGTTGTAGCGGCCACCGCTGAACACCATGCGGGCATTGTTCCAGCCCAGCACCATCTCCAGCAGGTTCAGCGCCTGCGCGGGCGAGACCGGATTGGGCGTGGCCAGGGTCACGGTGCCCTGCACGCCGGGCGCGATGACGTAGTTCTGACCAAGCATATCGCCCAGGATGGCCTTGACCACGGCCTGCACCGATTCGCCTTCGAAATTGAAGGTAGCGCTGCCGCTGCTGGCCATGCCCAGCGTGGGCGCCGGCGCGGACGCGGCGCTCTGGTTGATCATGGTGCCGCTGCCGCGCCGGATCACCGGGCTGGGCTTGGCGCTGGCCTTACCGTCGGCACTCTGCTCGGCGGTGGTTTGAGTGGCGCCGGCAGCGCCGACGTTCGGATCCAAGCGTGCGTCGCGGCGCACGTCCGGCGGCGGAGTGGTGGCGCAACCGGCCAGCAGGCCAATCAGCAGGGATACGGGAAACAGGCGCGGCGTCATGCGTTCACTCATTGGGTCTGACCGGGGGGAGAGCCGCTCTGGCGCTGCTGTTGCAGCTGGCGGCGTCGGGCTTCGATGCGTTCGCGGATGGCACGCATCTGATCGTCGGAGGGGCGTGGAGCTTCCTGCGCGCCATCGCTACGCTGCGGCTGCACGGTTGGCAGTGCCTGCCAGCCGGGCTGTTGCACCGGCGGCACGGATTGCGGTTGCGGTTGCGGTTGTTGCTGTTGCGGCGGCGGCACGGCAACTGCCGCAGCGTCGGGAGACGGCACCGGCGCAGTCGCAGTACCGGCACCACGTGCGGCGGCATTGGCAGTGGGCGGCTGCCCGCCCTGGCCGTTGAACACGTGCAATTCCAGCGTTTGCGTGCCGCTGGGGCCTTCGATGGTGGCGCTACGCGGCTGCAAGGCGAGCAGGCGCCAGCCTTTGACCGCATCACCGCCCAGTTGCACGCGCACCGAATCCTGTGGGTCCAGGCTCAACGTCGCCATCTTGAAGGTATCGGTCAGCAGCACGCCGGTCAGGCGCACTGTCGAAGCAGCGCCGCTGCCGTCGTTGCCGGACAGGAAGAACGGATGCGGCAGGCGGTCTTCGGCGAACGCCGGATGCGCGGCGATTTCCGAATATTTTTCGAACGCGCCCAGGCGCTCCGGTGCCGGTGCCGGTAACGTGGGCAGGCGCTGCACCAAGGCCGGGTCGTCGGGCAGCAGCTCGACGCGCTTGCCCAGGCCGGCAACGGCCAGCGCGCACACCAGCATCACCCACCCGACCACGGTGGCCAGCAACCAGGTGCGCAGGCCGATCATGTCAAGGCGCATTGCTGGCCTCCGCGGCGTTGGGAGCGGCAGGTGCGGTTTCGTTATTCAGCGGTGCGGCGCTGGCGCCCGGGCGCAGATAACCGGCCAGTTCGAAGGCAATATCCAGACCATTGCCGCTTTCGTTCGGCGAGAGCTGGTAGCGCTGCGCCATCACGTTGAGGTTGTCCACGAACAACCGCGGCGTGCCGTTTTCCAGGCTGTACAGCACCGAAGCCAGTTCTGGCGTGCCGCAGCGCAAACGCACTTGCACCGCCACGCGGGTGAAGCGGTTCTTGCTCTCGGGCTGCAGCGGCGAACGGTTGCTGATGGCGCAACTGCGGTTACCGGGGCTGGCTTCCACAACCGCGCGCTCGAGGCGCTGCACCAGCCCAGCGGAGGCGAGTTCGGCCGAGGTTTCCGGCAAAAAGCCTGGGCGGCTTTCCAGCGTCTGACGCGCCTGCCGCAGCCGCTTGCTGACTTCCGTTGCCTGCTGCAGCTGCACACGCACGCGCAGTTCGCGCTCGCGTAGCGCTTGCAGGTCGTCCTGCACCGCAATCATCGGTTGCGTGAACCACGGGTGCACCAGCACCAGGTAGGCCACGCCGAGCACCAGCAACAGCAGGCCCAAAGCGATCCAGCGATCGCGCTTAACGCTGCGTGGCATCGGCCGCCTCCTTCGCATCGGGGCCGGCAAGTTCGGCGGTGATGGTGAAGCGGTCGACGTTACGGCCGGCATCGCTCTGCAGCACGCCGGTCAGCGATGGCGTGCGCCACAGCGGCGAGCCTTCCAGACGACGCACCAGCGAAGAAGCTTCATTGCTCAATCCGATCAACTGCAATTGCCCGCCTTCGACTGAAAATTTTTCCAGATAGGTGCCACCGGGCAAACGCCGGCTCAGTTCGTCCCAGATCTCCACCGAGGTCGGGCGGGTCGCGCGTTGTTGCTGGAAGAACCGCGCGCCTTCAACCAGATCCATCAATTGCTGGCGTTCGGCAGCGACCTGGCGCGCGCGCGCGGCGTTGGCCTGCACCTTGGCGCGCAGATCGTCGGCGGCCTGGCGGCGATTGTCGAGCAGCAGCCAGCCGGCCACCGCCAGCAAGACCAGCGCTGAAGCGGCAAGCAGCAGATTCCAGCGCTGCATCGGGTCGCTGCGGCGCAGGCGGCGTGCCGGCGGCAGCAGGTTCACACCCAGTGGCAGGCCTTTCGCATCGGTGACATCGATGCCCGACAGCGCGCTGTTCCATGCGTCCGGCACACCGGCCGGGCCATCGATCATGCGCCGCGGCACCACCACCAGTTCGGCATCGAACTGGCCGTCTTCGCGCACGTCGAGCACGCGCGCATCGAAATACACCTGGTCGGCGGTGAACGGGGTTTGCCGATCGATCTCGAAACGCGCCACATCCTGCAACCGCGCCGCGGCCGCGGCAGGCAGGCGCAATGGCCGGCGCAGCGCGTGCGCGGCCGGCAACAGCCAATGCCGCGGCAGGCTTTCCAGCGCAGTCGGCAGCAAGCTATTCACTTCCTGCGGATGGACCGGCCACGGCAGACTGGCGACGCTGTCGCAGCTATGGTCGCGCTGGCGCAGCAACTGCAGCGCGTCGCCGTCCTGTTGCAACAACAGGCGTGCCTGCGACAAACCCAATTGCCATTGCCACCGCTGCGGCAGCCAGGCCAGCAGCGATTGTTGCCACCAACGCCAGAACCCTCCGGCTCCCGGCATGGCGCGTACGCCGATACGACCCAAGGTATCCCGCCATGCGGTCATTGCACTGCTGCTCCCTCTTCCCAACGCAACACGGTATAGGCCGACCCTGGTAATGCGGACGCGCCGGTCGACACCAACGCCCGCAACACAGCCTCGCGTCCCTGACTCAGTCGCGCCCGGCTCTCGATACTATAAGTGCCCGAGCCACCGATCGTCGCGTCGCTGCCCGGCAAACCCAGCGGCGCGTCACGCTGGGCCAGCAGTTGCTGCGCGTCCAGCCCCATCGCGGTGAGCACCGGGGCCGGCGCAAAACGCGCTTCAGGCCGCGAACGACCGCTGTACAGCGTGACGTTGGGCAACAGCTTGCGATACAGCTCGCCATCGATGCCCAGCACCAGGCGCAGTTCGCCCAGCGTTTCGAATGGGCTGTCTTTTGCGCCATACGGCAGACCGGCATCGGCGTAATCGCGATCTTCTGCGCCACCGCCGGGCTGGCTCAATGAATCGGTATCGCGCCAATCGACAATGGCACCGGCAATCCGGGTGGCGCTGGACTGGTCGCCACCGACCGCGCGCACCAGACCGGCCAGCAAGCCGGGCTCGGCCATGTTCAGATCCACCTTGCCGCTTTCATCGGTGATACGAATCTCCACGCTGGCATCGTCCATTTGCCAGCGATAGCGCCGGCCGTCTGGACGCCAGCGTGCCTGGGTGTCGGCGTCTTGCAAGCGAAACAATGCGTATTCCAGGCCAGCGCGCGCGTATTCCTGCGCCTGCGCGCCGTTGCGCAGCATGCTGCCCTGCAGTGCTTCCACGCGTGCAGTGAGCGCGAACGCACCGATCATCGCGGTGAGCAACGCGATCAACCACAACACCAGCACCAGCGCGGCACCGCGCGCGCGGCTCATTGCCCGGCCCCCGGGTTGCTGGATTGCGGCAACGCCACCACCATCGGCGGCCATGCGGCATCGTCACTGCGGATCTCGATGCGCACCATCAACGGCAAGCGGTCGTGCCATTCCCACTGCGGCAGCCACGCGCTCAGCCGGCTGGTTTGGGGATCCATACCGCGATAACGGAAATTCACCTGTTGCACGCCTTCGGCAAGTTTTTCCGGCGGCAGCGGGCTACTCTCTTCGATCGTCTTGCCGGATTGCAGCATGGTCAACGCAATCAGCAGGTTGCGCTGATCGCCATCGCCGGCCACCGACAGGTCGTGCAGATACGGCCCGCCGCGGCCAAGATAATCCGGTACGTCTGCGGCAAAGCGCAGGCGCTGCGGCTCGCCGATGAACAGGATCGGCTGCTGGCTTTGCGTATCGATGCCCATGGCGATCGGCAATGCCGCAGCCAAGCGCTGCCGCAGGAATTCTTCCACCGCACGCACCCGCTCGCTGCGTTGTGCGATCGCTTCGCCGCGCTGACTCACCGCACTGGCCGAGCGCAAGGTGGCAAACGCCAACGCCAGCCCACCGACCAACAACATCGTGGCCAGCAACACTTCGATCAAGGTGAAGCCCGCGCTGCGCGAACGGCTCATGACGGGTTGCCCTGCGCGCTGGCGGCCACCAGCCGCAAGGTGCGCCATTGCAGCATCTGATTGGGCTGCTCGCCCCAACGCACGACCAAGGTCAGTTGCAGCAGACGATGCGCGCCGGGCGATATCGGCGCCTGCAGGTTGCGCCGCGGTTCGTCGTAAGGGCGCACATCCATCGACCAGCGAAAGTGGCCGTTCTCGAAGGTGCCTTGTTGCTGCGCGGGCTCCAGCGGCTTTTCGATGCCTTGCACCGCCAGCAGCGATTGCGCGTGCAACGTGGCGCGCGTGCTTTCATCGGCTGCGCGCACCTGGCGTGCGGCGCCGGACAACGACCCCAGCAACAGGCTCAATGCCAAGGCCAACAACGCAAAGGCGACGATCACTTCGATCAAGGTGTAACCGCGCTGACACTTCATGGCGATGGCGTCCGCAAGGGGCCCGAACGCACCTCGCCGGTGATCCAGCCCACGTCGACACGCCATCTGGCGTCCTTGACCTGCAAATCGATGCGCCCGCCGGTAGATGCGCCATCCGGGAAAAACTGGATCGCGCCCTGATCCTGCCGCGACTGCACCTGGCGCGCGCCAGTGAACCGGATCTCCAGCGACGGCGGCAGATCGCCATGATGGCCGCCGGGTGCTTCCCAGCGACGCTGCTGCGGGTCGATCAAGAACCGCTGCGGCGTGCCGGTGGCAATCGCCTGGGTGCGCGTATAGCGCAGTTGCGAGGCGATCGCCTTGCCGGCGGTGCGCAGGCGCATGCCGTCGATGCCGCCGTTCAGTGCCGCAGCGGCGAGCACGCCGGCCATTGCGATCAACGCGATGACCAGCAGCATCTCCAGCAACGAGGTGCCACGCGTGCGTGCCCGACCAGGGCCGCCCCCTCCATGCGGATGAAACAACGGCTGACACGCAACGCGCATGACGAGAGCTTATTGGTACTTGATGTCTGCGTCGTAACTGCTGCCACCGGGCTTGCCGTCCTTGCCCAGGCTCATCAGGTCGAACGGCTGACCGTCGCCGGGCACGCGGTATTCGATGGCGTGGCCCCATGGGTCGTTGAGTTCGGCCGGCTTGGCGTAAGGCCCCAACCAACCGCTGCTGTCGCCGGGCTGGGTGACCAGGTCATCGAGCTTGCTCGGCAACTTGCCGGTATCGAGCTGAAAATTCTCGATCTTGCCGGCCAGGGTCTGGATCTGCGACTTGGCCAAATTGGCCTTGCCGCGATCGGCGCCGCCGAGCACGCGACTGCCGACCAGCGTGAGGACCGCACCGATCAGCACGATGACGATGATGATTTCCAGCAAGCTCATGCCGGCCTGGCCTGCGCGCGACGGACTGCGGGTAATGGAACGCTTGATCATGAACGATTTCCTTGCACGTCGATGAAGGATGCCGCCGCCAACAAATGACACGGCGACCATTGCAATGGTTCCCGCATGGGTGTCGTGCGGTCACCGGAACGTTGTGGTGAATACGCTGCCCGGTCAAGACGACTGGCACAGCGCCGCGCGCGCTTGGCCGTTGGGCCCGGCGCGCGCGCAGGAGATGCAGTGTACGAGCGGTCCAGGCCGATTCCGAGCGCCGGCTGCGTTCGCCTGATGGCTGCACCGGTGCAGTGACCTCCGCTCTCAGCCGATTGCATTGGTGAGGTCATACAGCGGGACGAGTACTGAAATGATGACAAGCCCCACCACCGAGGCCAGCACCAGCGTGATGAACGGCACCAGCGCAGCCAGTGCGCGGTCGATGGCCTGCGCGGTTTCCAGCTCGAAGGTGTCGGCGGTCTTGAGCAGCATCGTATCCAGTGCGCCGGATTCTTCGCCCACCTGAATCATCTGCAGCGCCAGTCGCGGAAAGCGCTTGCCGCGTGCCAGCGACATCGACAGGCCATGGCCGTTCTTGACGTCGTCGGCCGCGTTAGCGACATCCTCCACCAACGCCAGATTGGACATCACATTACGCGCGATGCCGATCGCCGCCAGCAGCGGCACGCCATTGCGCAGCAAGGTGCCCAACGTGCGTGTCAGGCGTGCGGTTTCCAGCCGCGCGATGAGGCTGCCGACCACTTTCTGGCGCAGCAGCCATTCGTCCAGCGACGCACGGAATGCGGCATTGCGACGCTTGCGATCCAGCCACAGCCCCAGTACGCCCGGCACCACGATCAGCACCAGCCACCAGTCGCGCACCAGCAGGCCAACGCTCAACACCGCCTGGGTAAACCACGGCAGTGCCACATCCAGGCTTTCGTACATCTGCGCAAATTGCGGCACCACATAACCGAGCAGGAACAGCAGCGCGCAGCCCACCACCGCGAGCAGGATCGCCGGGTAGATCAACGCGTTGATCACCTTGCCCCGGAGCGCACGGCTGCGCTCCAGATAATCGGCCAGCCGTTGCAGCGTGTCCTGCATGCTGCCGCCGGCTTCGCCCGCGCGCACCATGTTGATGTACAGCTTGGAAAACAGCCCGTGCTGGCGCTCGAGTGCGGACGACAATGACGCACCGCCGCGCACGGTATCGCGCACATCGCCGATCACCCGCCGGCTTTTTTCGTCTTCGGGCAGATCCATCAGAATCGACAGCGCGCGATCCAGCGGCTGCCCGGCCCCGATCAACGTCGCCAGTTGCTGGGTAAATTGCACCAGTGCCGCGTTATCGAACGGCTTCTTGCGCAACAACATGCGCAGCGATGGCGAATCGTTTTCGCCGGTGGCCAGGCGCGTTTCCACCGGCAGATGGCCCTGTTCCTGCAGACGCAACGCCACCTCGGCGTCGCTGGCCGCTTCCATCTGGCCGTCGAGCATTTCGCCGTGCGCGTCCAGGGCTTTGTAGCGGTAGAGAGGCATCAGACGGTGGGGCCGGGAATCGGGAATCGGGACTTGGGAATGGGCAACAGCGCATCGCAGCGCACTGCCGACATCGCGCACGCATCGCTGTCCACGCACAGCGAAGCCGGCGGATTGATGTGCTGGCGGGTCGTTGGTCCGGTGCCTGCAAAGCGCGTTCCTGCCAGCTTACCGATCACGCATCCTCCGTGACGCGCAGGACTTCTTCGATGGTGGTTTCGCCACGCAAGGCCTTGGACAAGCCATCCTCGTACATGGTGCGCATGCCGGCCTGGCGGGCCAGTTGTTCGATCTCGCCCATGCCGGCGCGGCGCATCACCGCGCGGCGCAATTCGTCGTTCATCACCAGGAATTCGACGATGGTGGTGCGGCCCAGATAACCGGTGGGTGCGGTGGCCGAGGGACGCGGCCGATACAGGAAAATCTCGCCCTCGGGCTGCAGACGGCGCAGATTGAAGCGTTCGATCTCTTCGGGCGATGCGGCGTAGCGTTCGGCATTGGCCAGATCGAGTTTGCGCACCAGCCGTTGCGCCAGGATGCCGTTAATGGTGGAGGTGAGCAGGTAATCCTCCACGCCCATGTCGAGCAGACGGGTGATGCCGCCGGCTGCGTTATTGGTGTGCAGCGTGGACAGCACCAAATGGCCGGTGAGCGCGGACTGGATCGCGATGCGCGCGGTTTCCAGATCGCGCATTTCGCCGATCATGATGATGTCCGGATCCTGACGCACGATGCTGCGTAGGGCGTTGGCGAAATCCAGCCCGATCTGCGGCTTGGCCTGGATCTGGTTGATGCCTTCGATCTGGTATTCCACCGGGTCTTCGACGGTGATGATTTTTACGTCGGAGGTGTTGAGCTGGCTCAACGCGGTGTACAGCGTGGTAGTCTTGCCCGAACCGGTGGGACCGGTGACCAGCATGATGCCGTGCGGTTGTTCCAGCACCTTGCGGAACTGCGGCAAAAACGCTTCGGTAAAGCCGAGCTTGTAGAAGTCGAACACCACCGTTTCGCGATCGAGCAGACGCATCACCACGCTTTCGCCATGCGCGGTGGGCACGGTGCTGACGCGCAGATCCAGCTCCTTGCCCTGCACGCGCAACATGATGCGGCCGTCCTGCGGCAGGCGGCGTTCGGCGATATTGAGCTTGGCCATGATCTTGATGCGGCTGATCACTGCGGCAGTGAGCTTGGCCGGCGGGCTTTCGCCTTCCACCAGCACGCCGTCGACGCGGTAACGCACCTTGAGCCGGCTTTCGAACGGCTCGATATGGATGTCGGAGGCACGCAGTTCCACCGCGTGCTGGATCACCAGATTCACCAGCCGGATCACTGGGGCTTCGGAGGCCAGATCGCGCAGCGCTTCGATGTCGTCGCTGCTGTTGGCATCGCCATCGGCGGTTTCGACGATGGTGCCCATCGCACTACGGCCCTGGCCGTACCAGCGCTCGATCAGATCGTCGATTTCCGAGCGCAAGCCAACCTGCAACAGCAGCGTGCAGCCCGTGGCAAGACGCACTGCATCGATGGCGTAATCGTCGTAGGGATCGGCGATCCACAGCTCCAGCCGGCCAGCGCGTTCGCCAACCGGGCAGAGATGAAATTGTTTGAGAAAGCGCAGCGACAGACTCTGCACTTCAGACAGCATTTCTGGCGGGGTGTCGCCAAGCTGGCGTACATCCACCAACGGCAGGCCGAGCACCTCGGCGCACGTTTCTGCATGATCGCGTTCGGACACCAGACCCAGGCGGCCGAGCAAGGTGAGCAAGCCCATGCCGGATTCGGTCTGCAATTGGCGCGCCCGCAGCAGATCGGTGTCTTTCAGACGACGGCGTTCAAGCAGCGCATCGACGATGCGCATTTCCGCATTTCGATGCTCGATAGGATCGACGGCAACCGCGTTCACACTCGTCTCCACTGGTCCGGCGCCGACTGTAGCAGTTTGCCGGGACGATCAACCGCACGCATCTGAATCGCCTTGAAAAGCGATGCCCCCGGTGATTGGCAGGGGGCATCGGCCACACTATTTCGCTACTTACTGTCGTGCAACGAGCGTCAGCTTCGCGTAGCTCGCCGCACGGACCAACTTGATGTAGTATGTACCAGCCTTGGGTGCAGTGAAACGCACGGTTTCGCTGTTGCCCGGGCGGGTCGACTTGGCGCCGTAGCTGGTCGTGCTGGGCTCGGCCCCAAAGCTGACGTACATCGACACATCGCCGGTGCCGCCGTAGGTGATGAAGCTGAGCACAGCACCGGCCTTGGCGTCGAAGCGGTACAGCGTGGAGCTGCCGGCGGCGCCGCTCAGTCCAGCCACCGGTGCCTTGTTGGTCAGTTCGATAGCGCTCGGTGCGCAGCTCTGGGTGGCCGGGTCGCACGGCTCTTCCAACACCGCTTTCAACGCGGCCTTGGCATCGACGATGCCGCTACCGATCGGGGTGCTGGCCGGCGGGGTCACCGGGAAGCGACGGCTGGTCTTCTTGAGCAGCGCTTCGACCGCAGCCGGGGTCAGCGGGCCTTTGCCCAGACCGATCGCCGCGCTCTGCACCAACGCCACGACGCCAGCCACGTGCGGGGAGGCCATCGAGGTGCCGCCTAAAGCTATATAGGGATAGCGATCCGCGGTCGGCGGGTGGCACCGGTGTAGCCGGCCTGCCAGATGTAACCGCCCGGATTGCCATCCACGCTACCACCGCCGCCCGGGCCGGACAGGTCGACCTTGCTGCCGTAGTTGGAGTAATAGGTGACGCCGCCGGTGATGCGCGTGGCGCCAACGGTGATGGTGTTATTGCAGCTGGCCGGCGAGTGGTTGGCTGCGTCGTCGCCGTCGTTACCGGCCGCGACCACCACGGTGGTGCCACGCGATACGGCGCCATTGATCGCCAGCTGGGTGGCCGAATCGCAGGGACCGCCGCCGCCCAGGCTTATGTTGATGACTTCAGCCGGGTTGGTGTTGGCGGGCACGCCTTCAACGGTGCCGCCGGAAGCCCACACGATCGCATCGGCGATGTCGGAGCTGTAACCGCCGCAACGGCCAACCACGCGCACCGGCAGGATGCTCGCCTTCGGCGCCACGCCAGCCATGCCCACGCCGTTATTGGTCGCTTCGGCCACGGTGCTAGAGACATGGGTGCCGTGGCAGGTGCTTGCCTGCGCTGTCGACCCGATTTAGCACACGTTGTCGGCCTCCTGCCAGTCGCCGTAATCGAGTGCGCCCGGCACGCGCGCATCGGTAGGACGACGCGAGACTTCAGCGTCGGTGATGAAGTCATAGCCCTGCAGGATGTTGCCGGCGAAATCCGGATGGCCCGGCAGGATGTCGGTATCCAGCACCGCCACCACCACGCCGGCGCCCTGCGACAGATCCCACGCGCCCGGCGCATTGATGCCGCCGTGGGGATTGCTCGGGTGCCACTGGTGCTGCGCGTACAACGGTTCGTTGGGAACAAGGTGCGGGCTCACATCGGCGGCGGCAACGCGCTTGCTGATGTCAATCGGGCGCAGCATGCGGTCGATCTGCACGTCGGCCACGAACGGGTCGTTCTTCAGCTCAACCACCACCTTGTCCACCTGCGCGGCGGTCAGCGTGCTGGACAGCTTGATCAGGTCCGAGCCAATGCCCAGCTTACGCACGTAAATCGCCTTGGCGACGGCAGCGCTGCTACGCGCACTGGTGCTGCCACCAACGCGGCCCACCGCGGCCTGCACGGCGCTCAGCTTGCTGCTGCGATCGGTTGCAGCAGCGGTGTTGTCCTTGTAACGCACGATCAACCGGCTACCGAACGCTGCGCCGGCCGGGACTGCCTGGGTCGGTTCCTTGACCAGCAGTTTGGGGGCGGCAGCGAGGGCGCCAGACGCACCAAAGGCCATCATCAGGATGGCGCCGGTCAGCGGGTTGAGACGGAAATTCTTGTCGATCACGGTGAAGTCGTCTTCGTATTTTTCGTGAATCAGGCTGGGAGCAGCCAGCGCAATCGCTGCGTCCCGCGGTGCCGTGCGCTGCGTCCTTGCCGGCCACCCCTGGTACAGCCATCACTCCATGCGAATCCGTTGGCCGGCCCAGCCACGGTCCTTGCCCGCTCCCTCAGGCTTTACACATCGCGACGGCGCACCTGGCGCCGCCGCGTTGATGCAACTACGCTTACCAGCCGAAACCGGCACCCACGCCAATCGAGCTGTCGCCACTACTGAGCGCGCCGCCCACGGTGACCGTGGCGCGCGGGCTGATGGCGCGCTGGTAGCCCACCGACAATGCGGATTCGCCGTTCTGGAAACCGACACCGGCACCGATGCGGTTCGGCGAAGCGATACCGGCCACGCTGGCGGACATGTTCAACATCGCCGAGCTCATCGCACCCTGGCGGTCCAGACGCCGGTTCTGACGGCGCAGACGATCTTCGATATCGCCCTGATAGCTTTCGAAGCTGTCTGCCATCGCATTGTAGCGGCTGTCGGTGTAGCTATTGGCGGCGGCAACGCCGTTGTCCAACTGGCCCTTGTTGACCGCATCGGTGGCAAGCGTACCGGCGGCCACATTGGCTACCTGACGCTCGCCGCCGACGCTTCCCACCGACACCGTATTGGCACGATCGGCAACCGAGCCCTGACCCAGTGCGACAGCACCTTGTGCAGTGGCACGTGCGCCCTGGCCGATCGCGGTGCCGGACGCGGCGGTCACTTGCGCGCCATCGCCCATGGCCACGGCATTGGTGGCCACGGCCGCGATCTGCGTATTGGCACCTACCGCCGTGCTGCCGTCGGCATTGACGCGTGCATTGCTGCCGATTGCGGTGTCGTTGGCGCCATGCGCATACGCGCTGCCACCAATCGCCGTGCCGGTGACGTTGTTGGCCACTGCTGCCGTACCGACCACCGTGGAGATGGCTGCCGGCGTGATGCTGCCGACCACGGCGGCGGTGGGTGTGCCCTGCACACCGGCCGTTGCATCGATCGCAGTGCTTGCGACGTTGCTGGACACAGCGCTGACCGCAGTCGCCGCCATTGCCGGTACTGTTGCGGTGCGCAGCGACGCGGTGCGTGCTGCGGTGTTGGCGGGAGTGCCACCACTGCGTGCGTCCAGTTCGGTGACCTTGCTGTCCAACGCAGTCAATGCCGCACCGACGTTGTTGTAGCTTGCACCCTGGATCAAATAGGTCGGCGCCACGAACACACCCTGCGCACCGATCGCCGCACCGCCGCCGAGGAAGCTGGCTGCATTGCTCAACGACTCGAACAACTGGCCGCCGTTGATCGCATCGGTGCTGGCACTGGCAACCGCGCCGGCGCCCACATTGACGATACGGCGCGTGGCCGGGCCACCGCGACCGTTGCCGCTGCCCACCGACACCGTATCGGCATCGTAGGTGCTCGAGCCCGAGCCCAATGCCACCGAATCGGCACCGGTTGCACCGGCATTGGCACCCAGTGCCACGCCGTTGACTGCGCTCTGGCGCACGTACGAGTTGTAGCCCACCGACACCGCATTTTCGCCGATGACGTTGACCTGACGACCGACGCCGGTGCTGTTGATGCCGGTGGCCGATGCATCCACACCGATCACACTGGCGCCCACCGCCTTGGCGCGGCTACCGCCACCCAAGGCCAGCGTGTTGTCGGCTAGCGCGTCTGCGCTCTGGCCCACCGCAGTGGCATTGACGCCGTCGGCATAGGAATCCCGGCCGATGGCGGTGGTGTAGTCCGCAGTGGCCCAGGCACCGGCACCGAAGGCCGCTGCGCCCTTGCCGGACGCTTGTGTCGGGATCCAGCCGGAGAACGCGCCGCCGCCGACGGCCACGCTCTCTTCGCCGGTGGCTTTGCTGATTTCGCCAATGGCGACCGCGCTGACACCGGTGGCCTGCGCCGCCACACCGACGGCGGTGCTGTCAACGCTCGACGCCACCGCGCTGTAGCCCAGCGCCGACGACAAGCGACCGCTGGATTGGCTGAAGCCACCTAAGGCGGTACTGCCGACATTGGAGGCGGTACTGTTGAAACCCTCAGCAATGGCATGAAGGTCGGACGCGACCGCTTTGCTGCCGAGTGCGATGGTGTAGGCCGAAAGCGCCTGCGCGCCCGCACCATTCGCCGTGGCGCCGATATCGCTGGCCACTGCGTTGCTGCCGACCGCGCTGCTGTTGTCGCCCAGTGCCCGCGCGGTGTTACCGAGCGCTGCCGCGCCGATGCCGTCAGCCACTGCGCCGACGCCCACTGCCGTGGCTTTGCGGACCACGGCATGCGCGCCCGCACCCAACGCGGTGGTGCCGGTACCGACGGCCTTGGCGCCCTCGCCTGCAGCCAATGCGTTTTCGCCCTCGACATAGGCACCGACATCTTTTTTGGCGCTGCCACTGGCCTTGAAGTACTTGCCGGTGGTTTGCGCGGTTTCGGCAACGGCGTTGAGCTGATTCAGATTCACCGCGTCGGTACCTTGCGTACCGGCCGCTACATTGGTGATCTGACGCTCGTTACCGGCTGCGCCGACCGACACGGTATTGGCGCGCGTGGCGACCGAGTTGGCGCCCAACGCAACCGAATTGGCGCCACGTGCGGTGCTGAAATACCCCAGCGCCGTGCTCAGTTCACCACTGGCCAAGGATTGCGGGCCCACGGCGGTTGCGCCTTCGCCCGGCGCATACGCGAAGTAGCCCACCGCGGTGGCTTCGGTGCCGGAGGCTTCGCTCAGCGTGCCGACCGCGGTGGCGTAGGTACCCGACGCAATCGCGCCGGCGCCAAGTGCAGTGGAGGCTTCGCCACTGGCCTGGGTCTGCACGAAGAGGCCCAGACCAGGAATCAGATCCACCGGACCGCCGACGGCAGTGCTGCTGGTGCCGCTGGCGCGGGTTTGCGTGCCAACCGCAGTGGCGTAATCGCCCGCCGCATTGGCGACCGCACCGAAAGCAGAGGCCTGCGCACCGGCCGCATACGCACCCACGCCGAACGACGATGCCGCAAAGCCATCGGCCTTGGCGCTGGCGCCAACTGCGGTTCCGCCGACGCCGGCGCTGGTAGCGCCGGTGGTGACCGGCACGCCGCCATTGGTGATCAACGGCTCGCCATCTTCATTCACTGCAGCGCCGCCCACGGCCACGCTGGCCGGGCCATTGGCCTGCGCGTTATGGCCGAAGGCTGCGCTGTTCTGCCCGGACGCCAGCGCATTGGTGCCGACCGCAGTAGCGTTCTCGGCCACCGCATTGGCGCCGGTTCCCAACGCTGTGGTCGCCGTGCCGACGGCATTGGCGCCCTCGCCTGCAGCCAGTGCGCTATCGCCTTCGACATAGGCGCCTACGCTCTCTTCGCCCGGGCTCGCCTTGAAGAACTGCGCGGTGTTTTCAGCAACATCGGCCACGTGGCGCAGCTGCGCCACGTTGACCGCATCGGTGGCATTGACGCCGGCAGTGACATTGGTGATGCGGCGCGTGGCCGGGCCACCGCGGCCGTTGCCACTACCGATGGACACCACGTCGTCTTCGTAGGTGCGCGAGTTTGCGCCGCTCACGCCGGCATTGGCACCAGGTGCCACGCCGTTTTCGCCGCTCTGGCGCACGAAGCTGTTGTGGCCGATGGCTAGGGCGTTTTCGCCGATCGCATTGGTCGGGCGGCCAATCGCACTGCTGTTGACGCCACTGGCGCTGCTGTCGGCGCCGGTGGCCACTGCGCCGGTTGCGCTGGCATGGCTATTGGCGCCGATGGCGGTGGCCTTGCTGGCCGGTGCCGATGCGCCGCGGCCCACTTCCACCGATTGCGCATTGGCGGGAAGCGGCGTGGCGAATCCGGCGCCACCCAGCGCCAGAGCGATGGCGGCAGTCAGTGCCAGGCGATGACGGCGATCGATGAACGAGGCTGACGCAACGGCTCCGGGGCTGTCACCACTAGACAGTTCCGAGGCGACGGCCCACACACCAAGCGATTTGTTCCAGACCTTGCGATAAATCTGATTCATCGGCGCACGATTCCTGAGTTGTTGGACTGATTTTTGGCGAACACCACGCAGCGAAAGGCTTTACAGCCTGCGACTCACCACGGTGATGCGCGCTATGGGCCTTGCGGCGGGACGGCTTGCGCCTGCTCCTTGGTTGGTCGAAAAGTGAACGCCACCCAACCATAGAGCTGAGCAAAGTGTTAACCACCATCATTTCAGGCGTCAAGTTTTTGACATTAAACAAAGAGAAGTGCATTTTTCATCACAGTTCTGGCTGCCTTTATTAGATTTTTTGATAAATCCTTGTAAAACAGCAACCTAGGCCATGTCCGTAGAGACATTTCAGGGCTGAATAGGCAGAAAAGGAAAAGACAAAAATTCCCGTTCACGGGACACCTGCAGACTTGATTGCGCAAATAAGGCATGGGTGGCGGGCTGTTTGTGTGCCAACGTGTCGCACGGGTAACACACCGCCATCTATCGCGTGGAGCACGCCCTGTCTCGCGCCAAGGAAATGACGATGCTGCGGGACAGCGGTGCCGAGCTTCGGATCATTGGCGCACCAACAGGCTGGCCGCTTCCATGGCGAGGCCCTCCACTGTGAGGGGCCTCGGTGGCGGCACGCAGTGTGATGAAGTGCCTCGTCTGGCTAATGCCGTGACGCATGGATGCATCGGCACCAAGACAGTTTTTGCCGAGGACGTCGAACTGCCCCGGCTCGCGCTCGTAGGCAGTCCACATCAGCTACGCAGTGCTGCATGCCTTGCATCTCCACGCGCAACAAGCCGGCGATGGCGACACCTGCGAACACCGTTGCGCTTTAAAAACCATCGTGGTCAATTTGCTTGAGAATTCGCGAGTACCGCAACACGCGGAGAAGCTTCTACCGCCCCGCACCTACAGGCAAAGCGCACTCTGCCAAAACGACAACGGCCGCGTGCATCCCTGCACACGGCCGTCGAGTGAGGCATCAGCGGCTGCAGATCAGCCGCACGCCATCAACCGCACCACACCCGCGCATTGCGGAACATCCGCATCCACGGCGAGTCGTCGCCCCAGTCGGCCGGATACCAGCTCAAATTTGCGCTGCGCGGCGTGCGCTCGGGATGGGGCATCAGGATCGTGACGCGGCCGTCGCTGCTGGTCAGCCCGGTGATGCCGTCGGGCGAGCCGTTCGGATTGAGCGGGTACTGCGACGCCACCGCGCCGTTGCCATCGATGTAACGCAATGCCACGCGTGCAGCGGCCTGGTCCACGGCAGTATCGAATTCCGCGCGGCCTTCGCCATGCGCCACCGCCACCGGAATCCGCGAGCCGGCCATGCCGCGCAGGAAGATCGACGGCGACTCCACCACTTCCAGGAGCGCAGTGCGCGCTTCGAACTGCTCGCTACGGTTGCGCAAGAAGCGCGGCCAATGCTCGGCGCCGGGAATGATGTCCTTGAGCTGACTGAGCATCTGACAGCCATTGCACACGCCCAGCGCGAACGTATCGCTACGGGCAAAGAACGCGGCAAACGCATCGCGCAGCGCCGAGCGCTCCAGGATCGAAGTCGCCCAGCCGCGGCCGGCACCCAGCACGTCGCCGTAGCTGAAACCGCCACAGGCCGCGAAGCCGACGAATTCGCTCAGATCCACGCGGCCTTCGATCAGGTCGCTCATGTGCACGTCGTAGGCACGGAAACCGGCACGCTCGAAGTTATAGGCCATTTCGATCTGCCCGTTGACGCCCTGCTCGCGCAAGATCGCCACCGTGGGCCGGGCACCTGTGGCCACGAACGGCGCCGCCACATCGTCGGAGGGGTTGAACACCAGCTTCGGACGCAGGCCCGGCGCCTTGAAATCACGCGCCAGCGCGCGCTCTTCGTCGGCGCTGTCGGGGTTGTCGCGCAGCTTCTGCATGGCATGGGTCACCGACCACCATGCATCGAACAACTCTTCCCAGCGCCACTCGGCCAACACGCGGCCCTGCCCGCTCACGCGAATGCGCGGCGTGCCGGTGGGGCGTGCAATGCGCTGCGCGCATTCGGTCAATGCGTGGCGTTCGACCAGATCGGCGAACGCGGCACGGTCTTCGCTGGCGATCTGCACCACGGCGCCCAATTCTTCGTTGAACAGGCTGCGGAACGCATCGTCGCCCCACGCATCCAGCGTGATATCCAGGCCCTGCCGCGACGCGAACGCCATCTCGCACAACGCGGCAAACGCACCGCCATCGCTGCGATCGTGGTACGCCAGCAACAGCCCGCTGTCGCGCGCGTCGCGGATCAGCTCGAAGAAACTGCGCAGACGCTGCGCATCGTCCAGATCCGGCACATCGCCGCCGAATGCCGGCAATGCCGCGTCATTGGCATACACCTGCGCCAGCACCGACCCGCCCAGCCGCTGCTTGCCGCCACCCAAGCCGATCAACCACAGCTCGCTCTCTTCATCGCTGCGCAACAACGGCGTCAGCTGCGTGCGCACATCGCCGACTGGGGCGAACGCACTGATGATCAGCGAGACCGGTGAAACGCTCTTGTGAGCGACGGGAGTGGGCAGCGGAGATCGGGGATTCGCAACAGCGGAGGACTCCGGTGTTTTGCCAATGCCGAATGCCGAATCACCAATGCCGGCTTCAACCCACTGCGCCTGCATCGACAGCGAATCCTTGCCCACCGGCACGCTCAGTTCGAGTGCCGGGCAAAGCTCCATGCCGACCGCGCGCACGGCGTCGTACAACAGCGCGTCTTCACCGGCATGGCCGGCGGCGGCCATCCAGTTGGCCGAGAGCTTGATGCTGTCCAGCCGATGCATCGGTGCAGCGCACAGGTTGGTGATCGCTTCGCCCACGGCCATGCGTGCGGACGCGGCCGCGTTCAACAGCGCCAACGGAGTGCGCTCGCCGATCGACATCGCTTCGCCTTCGAAGGTGTCGAAACCGGCCATGGTGATCGCGCAATCGGCCAGCGGCAGCTGCCACGGCCCGATCATCTGCTCGCGCGCAGTCAAGCCGCCCACGCTGCGGTCGCCGATGGTGACCAGAAAGCTCTTGGACGCCACGGTGGGATGCGCCAACACGCGCAAGCCAGCCTGCTGCAGATCCAGCGACGCGGTCTGCAGCACCGGCCACTGCGGCGCGGCCGGATGCACTGCATCGCGATGCATCTTCGGCGCCTTGCCGAACAGGACATCCATCGGCAGATCGATTGGAAGCTGGGAGTGGGGAGTGGGGAGTGGGGAGCGGGGAGAAGCAGGAGCGCTTTCAGCACCCGAGAGTGCGCCGTTGCGCATCCCGAATCCCGAATCTCCAATCCCGGAGTCGAAGACTCCATAGCCAACCACCAGCCGCTCCTCCGTCGTGGCCACGCCGACCGCGGCGAACGGGCAGCGCTCGCGGGCGCAGATGGCGGCGAATTCCTCCAGGCGCGCCTGCGGCACGCCGAGCACGTAGCGTTCCTGCGATTCGTTGCACCACAGTTCCAGCGGCGACAGCGACGGATCGTCGCTGAGCACACGGCCCAAATCGATGATGCCGCCCACGCCCGAATCGTGCAGCAGCTCGGGAATGGCGTTGGACAGCCCGCCCGCGCCCACGTCATGGAACCAGCGGATCGGGTTGTCCACACCCAGCGCCACGCAGTGGTCGATGACCTCCTGGCAGCGGCGCTCCATTTCAGGGTTTTCGCGCTGCACGCTGGCAAAATCCAGCGCTTCGGCACTGTCGCCTGCGGCCACTGAACTGGCCGCGCCGCCGCCCAGGCCGATCAGCATCGCCGGGCCGCCCAGCACGATCACCGCATCGCCCGGCTGCAGGCGCAGCTTTTCGACCTGATTGCGATCGATCGCGCCCAGGCCACCGGCCAGCATGATCGGTTTGTCGTAGGCGCGGGTCAGGCCCGGGCCTTCGGCGAGCTCGAAACTGCGGAAATAGCCGAGCAGGTTCGGCCGGCCGAATTCGTTGTTGAACGCGGCACCGCCCAGCGGGCCGTCGAGCATGATGTCCAGCGCGGGTGCCATGCGCGGGTTCAGTGCGCGCGGCGCTTCCCACGGTTGCGGCAGGGTCGGAATGCGCAGGTGCGAGACCGAAAACCCGGTCAGGCCGGCCTTGGGCTTGCCACCGCGGCCCGTGGCGCCTTCGTCGCGAATTTCGCCGCCCGCACCGGTGGCCGCGCCGGGGAACGGTGCGATCGCGGTCGGGTGGTTATGCGTTTCCACCTTGATCGCAAAGGCCGACGGCAGCACCGCTTCCCTGCGGTATTGGCCACTGGCCGGATCCGGGCGATAGCGCGCGGCTGGCACGCCTTCCACCACCGCGGCGTTGTCGCTGTAGGCCGACAAGGTGTGCTGCGGGGTCTGCTGGTGGGTGTGCTTGATCATGCGGAACAGCGAGCGCTCCTGCGGCTTGCCGTCGATGGTCCAGCTGGCGTTGAAGATCTTGTGCCGGCAGTGCTCGGAGTTGGCCTGCGCAAACATCATCAGCTCGACATCGGCCGGGTCGCGGCCCAGCGCGGCGAAACGTTCGCGCAGGTAGTCGATCTCGTCCTGCGCCAGCGCCAGTCCCAGGTCGCGGTTGGCCTGCTCCAGCCCATCCAGCGGCACGCGCTGCAACTGGCCCGGGGCGGGCACATTGAACAGCGCCTCGGCCGCAGCAGCCGAACCGAGCAGCGATTGCGTCATCGGGTCGTGCAGCAGCTTGGCCACGGCGGCCTGCGCGACCGCGTCGTCCGGCCAGCCGGCCAGATCGATGCGGGTGCCGCGCTCCACGCGCTGGATCGGCTGCCCGGCGCCACGCACCAGCTCGGTGGCCTTGCTCGACCACGGCGACAGCGTGCCCAACCGCGGCACCACATAGCGCGAAGCGGCATCCGCATCGCGCACGGCGGGCGCAGCATTGGCCTGCAGAATCCGCCGCAAGGTGGCCTGGTCGGGCGATTGCCCGGCCTCGGCGCGGATGAAGTACACGTGCCAGACGCCGGTGATACGCAGCGCGGGGACGAGGGTTTGCAGGCGGGTTTCGAGCCGAGCGCGGCGGAACGGCGAAAGGGCGGAAGCGCCCTCGAGGACCATCATGTCCGAGGAACCGTGTCAGAAACGGGGCTGCAGATTGTAACGGAGCTGATGGATCGACGCCGGACTGCGCGGGCGCAGGCGGGCAATGCGTGGGGTGATGCGGCCGTGTGGCGGGGCCAAATCCAGCCCTGCGCGGCACGGGTGACCGTGGCTGGCTGACTCGCGGGCTACGAGGCTACATGTCGACGCATTGGCTATTGGCTATTGGTTTCTGTCCAGCCAGCCCGCGGGCTGGCTGGCAGTTGGGCGCGAACTACCAGGTTCAGGCCCCCGATCCCTCCAGCCTGCCCCAAAAAACGCAGAAGGCCGGAATGCATCTGCATTCCAGCCTTCCGTTCGATCGCGCCGGCCACCGATGTGACCCGCCAAGCGGCATCACACCGCCGCTCCGCCGTGGATCAGCGGCTGCCGCCGGCCGTGGCGACGGCGCGCTTTTCCAGCGCCTCACGCAGCTGCGCTGGCGGCAGGTAGCCACCAAGCTGCGTGCCGTCTGGCGCAAAGATCGCCGGCGTACCGTTGACACCCAGGCGCTGGCCCAGGGTGTATTCCATCGACACCGGGTTCTTGCAGTCCTTGGAAGCCACCGGCTGACCGGACTTGGCGGCCGTCAGCGCTTGCTTGCGATCGGCAGCGCACCACACCGCGATCATTTCCTTGTGGTCCTGGCTGCCCAGGCCCATGCGCGGGAACGCGAGGTATTCCACCGCGATGCCCTGCTTGTTGAGCTCGCCGATCTCGCTGTGCAGCTTGCGGCAGTAGCCACATTCCACGTCGGTAAAGACGGTGACGGTGTACTTCGGGTTTGCCGGCGCAAAGACGATGCGGTCGGCTTTGGGCACAGTGTCCAGCTGCTTGCGGCGGTAGGCCAGCAGGCCCGGGCTGGCGGCGAATTGCTTGTTCTGGATGTCGAACGGCTGCGCCTGGATCAGGTAACGGCCGTCATCGCTGACGTACAGCACCTGCCCACCGACGACCACTTCGCGGAAGCCGGGGAATGGTGCAGCACCGAGGTAGTCAGGCTTGAAATCCGGGTCCAGCGCCTTGAGCGCCGTGCTCACGCGCTGATCCACGTTGCCGGCGGCGGCGGGCGCGGCGGCGGGCTTGGCGCCGACAGTGCTTGCCGCAGGCTGCGACGATTGTGCGCAGGCGGTAAGGCTGATCGCGCCCAGCAGCGCGGCGATGGCAAGACGATACATTCACGCATCCAGATGGAATGAGGTGCCGGCATTCTTGCACAGCGCAGATGAAGCCCGGCAGCGGCCGCGACATTTGGCAACACGGCAAGCGAACAACTGCTGCGGCGATGGGACAGACGCGATGCACAGCGCGGTTTCGCGGCTCTGGCGGCAGGTCTGCACGTTGGCAGCACAGAACGTCCTGAAATTTCCTAATCGTCCAATCCTGCTCGCTCCGGCGCTTTACAGTGCGGGTGCCCCCCCCCCCGCCACTCTGCCCTGACCGCTGGCGTGATGTATGGCACGAGGAGGCCACGCTCCCGGTCGAGCGCGGCTGATGCTGCATCGCAAACTCCGTCAAGCGTTGTTCGAGCTGCCGCTGGCCGCTTGATTTGACCGGGCACGTATTTCCCAGCCGGGCCCTCAGCGCATCAGCAGTGCGCCCACACGCGACTGGTCAAACGCCGCGCGGACTAACCACGCGGATGATGGCTGGCGTGCAGCTTCTGCAGATGCTGGCGCGCCACCAGCGTATAGATCTGGGTGGTCGACAACGAGCTGTGGCCCAACAGCATCTGCAGCGCGCGCAGGTCGGCGCCGTGGTTGAGCAAATGGGTGGCAAAGCTGTGGCGCAGCCCATGTGGGCTGACCATCGCCGGGTCGATGCCGGCCACCGCTGCGTAGCGTTTGACCAACGCCCAGAAGTGCTGACGACTGAGCGCTTGGCGGGCGGCGTCGATGAATAACGGCACCTGGCCATCCACCGCCGCCACCGGCTTGTTCGCGGCCAGCAGCGGGCGCGCCTCGCGCAGGTAACGTTCCAACCAATGCTGGGATTCCTCGCCCAGCGGCACCAGCCGGTCCTTGCTGCCCTTGCCGGTGACCCGCAACACGCCCTGGCGCAGATTCACCCCGACTGCCGGCAGGTTGACCAGCTCGCTCACACGCAGGCCCGCGGCGTACATCAGCTCCAGCATGGCGCGGTCGCGCAGGCCCGCAGGAGTATCCACCTCGGGGGCGGCCAGCAGCGCCTCGATCTGACTTTCAGTCAACGCTTTGGGCAGCGAGCGCGGCAGCTGTGGCGGGTCGATCAGCGCTGTCGGGTCGTCGCTGCGCACGCCATCGCGCAGGCACCAGCCGTAGAACGCACGCAAGGTCGACAGCAGCCGCGCCGTGCTGCGCGGGGAGTAATTGGCCTGGGCACGCCACCGCAGATAGTCGAACAATGCCACGCGGTCGATGCCGAGCAAACCGCCGCCGGCGCCGGCGCGCCAGCGCGCCAACCCTTCCAGATCGCGCCGGTAGCTCTCCAGCGTCTGCCGCGCCACGCCTTGCTCGGCCCAAAACCGGTCGAGGAAACGCTCGATCACACCGGCATCGGCCGCCTGCAGCGGCGGTAGCTGCTGGGCGAGTTGGCGGCGTTCGGCAGGACTGCTGGCAGACATCGCAACAGCATAGAACGTGGCGCGCGCGTTGCGAGACAACGCGTTGCAGATCGCCGGTATGCGGCATGCTTAGGCACACTGGCTTACGCTGCACAGCGTTGTGATGTGTGACCAGGCCACGCCATCCGCACGCAGGGGCTCTTTGCGTGCCTCTTTGTGCGTGCCTCGCACGACGTGCGCAGCGGAAGGGACGTACGCGTGCGTGTGAGGCGGTGCGATCAGGCAGACAAGACGCAAACACGAATGGTCTACCGGGAATGCGGCGGCCCACCCACCGTATTGATGCCACGACAAGGAGCCGCCGGGCGTGGGCTTGCGCCCGATTGCCCGGAGCGACGCAGCGAATGCGTCAGCGCGGGCAAATGCCAAAGCGCAGCGACCGCAGCGCGGCGTTGCACAGTGACTGGCGACCGTTATGCTCGCGCCATGACTTCGCTCTCTTCGCCGCGCATTGCACGCACCCCTGCACTGGTGGGCTGGCGGCTGCTGGCGCTGTGCTACGACGCCTTGCCAGTGCTGGCGCTGTCGATGCTGATCTCCACTGTATTCACGCTGGGCTTTACGCTCGCCGGGCACCCAGCACGCGAAAACATCGCACCCTTCAGCGGCTGGCAATGGCTGTTGTGGCTGTGCTGCTGGATCACCGCAGGCATCTACGCCACCGCGAGCTGGCGCCGCGGCGGACAGACGCTGGGCATGCGCCCGTGGCGGCTGCGCTTGATCGGTCCACAGGCCTCATGGCGTGCGCTGTGGATACGCTATGCCGTCGGCACCTTGTCGCTGGCGCTGGGCGGGCTAGGATTCTGGTGGGCGTGGCTGGATCGCGACCGGCTGACCTGGCACGACCGTGCAAGTGGGACCCGGCTGCAGCGCAGTGCCAAGACATTGAAGTGATCAGGTCGGCAGTCCACAACCCGCATCTCGCCGATCCCGCTTGTTCGATGCATGCGAACTGCACCTGGAGTGCGACGGGACTGGCGGCGGCGACCCAGCCAGGCTGCGGCTTATTGAGCGCCCAACAAAAGGCGCGCAATCAACCACTGAACTGCATGCCCAAACGCATACAGCACCGCTAAAAATGGCGGAATCAACAAAACATAAGTTGTCGCCCAAGGCATGTTGGTTAACCAGGCATACGCGTGGAGAGCATCCAGCGCGATCATCTGAGGCGTCAGCGGCAGTTGCAGAAAAACGAATTAGCCCTTGGGATCGCCCTGTGCACTAAGCGCTCCCCACACGCAAAACGCAGTCGCCGCCAGATACAGCAGGCAGAGCGCCACTCCCACCATGCTCACCCGCCGCATGCGGTCAGCTACTACGCCTGCGGAACAACCACGCCGATACACCCAGCATCACCATCGGCGGTAGCGCATAGGCGATGCGGTAATCGAGCTTGAGCGCGCCGGCCATGCGGCCGAAAAACAGCTGCAGCAGCCAGAAGCCCAGCGCGAACAGGATGCCCAGGAACAGACGCTTGCCCAAGCCGCCGCTCCGCAGCGAACCGAACGAGAACGGGATTGCCGCCATGCACAGCGCCAGCACGTTGAGCGGATAGAACCAACGGCTCCAGTACTGATCTTCGTAATCGCGCGCATCCAATCCATTGCGGCTGCGGTATTCGATGCTCTGCTCCAGATCATGAGCGGACAGATTGCGCGGCTTGGCGAGGCCAGCGGCCAGCGCTGCCGGATTCAGTTGCGATTGCCACGGCAACTCGGGGAAGGTTTCGCGCTGCACCGAGCGTTCCTGGAAGGTGTCGCGACGTACCTGGCGCAGAGTCCAACGGCCATCGCGATGTTCGGCCACCGACGCATAGGTCAGCTGCTGCATTCTGCCGCTGGAGTCGAGGTGATACAGCCGCACATCGTGCAGATCCAGTGCGGTATCGCCGCCGTCGAGCAACTTCTCTTCACCACTCAAGGCGTTAAGAAAGGTGTCGCCCTCACGTGCCCACAGGCCGGCATAGAGCGAAGCGGCCATATCGCTGTTGTAGCGGGCACTGGCCTTGAGCGTGTCCGCCTGGTTCTGTGCCCACGGCCCGATGGTTTCGCCACTGATCACCATGCTGGCGGTCAGCAGCGCCATCGCTGCGACTACCGAGGCGGACATGCGTTTGCGCGACACGCCCAACGCGCGCAGCGCGGTCAGCTCGGAGGTGGCGGCCAACTGGCCCAGGCCCATCAGCGCGCCAATCACCGCTGCAGTGGGGAACAAGGTGTAGGCCCGGCGCGGCACGGTGTAGGCCACGTAAGCCACCGCATGGCCAAAGGTGTAACTGCCCTGACCAATGTCCTTGGCTTCGCTGGCAAAGGCGTTGACCAGGTCAAGCCCCAACAGCACCGCCCACGTCAGCAGCACGGTGGACAGCACCACCCGGCCGACATACCAATCATGGACCCGCGGCGTCAGCTTCATGCGCGCGCCCTCGGCCGACGCACGCGGCCATCGCGCGCATACGCCCACACCGCCACTGCCAGCAGCGGCAGCGTCAGCCACCACAGGCCCAGCGCGGCCGGGGCCTTGCCGTTGGCGATCCACTGGGTGCCGACGATCATCAGATTGGTGCCGACCATGTAGGCCAGGAACGCCAGCATGATGCGTCCGTAGCGCTGCTGCCGCGGCGCGCTGCGCGACAGCGGCAAGGTCAGCATTGCAAACGCCAGCGCCAGCAGCGGCGGTGCCAGGCGCTCATGCAGCTGCGCGCGTGCGGCGGGCCGCTCGTCGGACAGCAACTGTGTGGTCCACATCACTTCCGGGTCGTTGGCATCGTGCAAGCGGGTGCGGTCGGGCAAGGCAATGTCGCTGCTGGCGAACTTCATCAAGCGATAGTCCAGCGTCGCACCGCCGGCCGGACCCTCGGTACGGTAGCCATCGTCCAGGTGCAGGTAACGGTCGGTCTTGCCTTCGAAGAACAGGGCGCCGCGGTCGGCGGTGACCACATCGATGCGGTCGTTCTGTTGGCGCTGCAGGAAGATCTTGCCCAGGCCCTTGCCGTCGGCAGAGATCGTCTGCATGTACACCACGCCACCATCGGACAACGGCGTGAACTGGCCCGATTCCAGGCCGGCCATCAGCACGCTGCGGTTGGCATCTTCCAGCATCGCTTCGGCGGTGCGGCTCGCCCAGGGGCCCAGCCACAGCGAGCACAGCCCGATGACCACCACCACCGGTACCACCAGCATCAATAGCGGGCGCAACATGCGCGTGGGTCCGACACCAATGGCGGTAATGACGGCCATTTCTGAATCGCGGTACAGCCGCGCCAGTGCCAGCAGCAAGCCCAGCATTAATGCCAGCGGCAGGATGATGGGCAGGTAGGCCACGAATTGCAGCCCCACCTGCGACAGCAGCAAGCGCGCCGGGATGCGGCCATCGGCGATATTGCCGAGGATATCGACCAGCACACCGCCGACGCTGACGACCAGCAGCACAATCAAGGTGGCCAGGAAGCTCTGGGTGAAATCGCTAAGCAGGTATCGATCGAGCTTCGGCATGGGGTGGGCTTGTTTTAAACTCTCGAATTCGTTCGCGGCGCCGCCAGCCTAGTTAGGTTGGCGTAAACAGCCCGCGATTGTACGGATTTGCCTACGGAATCTGATCAATGGCCCTGCAATTCACCCTGAACCAAGACGCGCCGGCAAGCGCTGCTGTCGACTGCATCGTGGTTGGCGCGTTCGCCGACAAGACCCTTTCGCCCGCCGCCCAGGCGCTGGACAGCGCCAGCCAGGGCCGTCTGACCGCCCTGTTGGCACGCGGCGATGTGGCCGGCAAGACCGGCAGCACCACCCTGCTGCACGACCTGCCCGGCGTCGCCGCCCCGCGCGTGCTGGTGGTCGGGCTGGGCGACGCCGGCAAGTTCGGCGTGGCGCCGTACCTCAAGGCCATCGGTGATGCAACCCGCGCGCTGAAGACCGGCGCAGTCGGCACCGCCCTGCTCACCCTGACCGAACTCACCGTCAAGGCCCGCGATGCGGCCTGGAACATCCGCCAGGCAGTCACCGTCAGCGACCATGCGGCCTACCGCTACACCGCCACGCTGGGCAAGAAGAAGGTCGACGAGACCGGCCTGACCACCCTGGCGATCGCCGGCGACGACGCCCGCGCGCTCGCCGTGGGCGTGGCCACCGCCGAAGGCGTGGAGTTCGCCCGCGAGCTGGGCAACCTGCCACCGAACTACTGCACCCCGGCCTACCTGGCCGACACCGCCGCCGCATTCGCCGGCAAGTTCCCGGGCGCCGAAGCCGAGATTCTGGACGAGGCGCAGATGGAAGCGCTGGGCATGGGTTCGCTGCTGTCGGTGGCACGTGGCTCGGCCAATCGCCCGCGCCTGATCGTGCTGAAGTGGAACGGTGGTGGCGACGCGCGCCCGTACGTGCTGGTCGGCAAGGGCATCACCTTCGACACCGGCGGCGTCAACCTCAAGACGCAGGGCGGCATCGAGGAAATGAAGTACGACATGTGCGGTGGCGCCACCGTCATCGGCACCTTCGTGGCCACGGTCAAGGCCGAACTGCCGATCAATCTGGTGGTGGTGGTGCCGGCGGTGGAAAACGCCATCGACGGCAATGCCTATCGCCCCTCGGACGTGATCACCAGCATGTCCGGCAAGACCATCGAGGTCGGCAATACCGACGCCGAAGGCCGGCTGATCCTGTGCGATGCGCTGACCTACGCCGAACGCTTCAACCCCGAAGCGCTGGTGGACGTGGCCACCTTGACCGGTGCCTGCATGGTGGCGCTGGGTCACCAGACCGCCGGCCTGATGAGCAAGCACGACGACCTGGCCAACGAGCTGCTGGCCGCTGGCGAGCACGTGTTCGACCGCGCCTGGCGCCTGCCGCTGTGGGACGAATACCAGGGTCTGCTGGATTCCACCTTCGCCGACGTCTACAACATCGGCGGCCGCTGGGGCGGTGCGATCACTGCCGGGTGCTTCCTGTCGCGCTTCACCGAAAACCAGCGCTGGGCGCATCTGGACATCGCCGGCGTGGCCAGCGACGAAGGCAAGCGCGGCATGGCCACCGGCCGCCCGGTCGGCCTGCTGACGCAGTGGTTGCTGGATCGCGCCGCCTGATGTCGCCGCGCGCGGCACTGGCGCTGATTGCCGGCTTCTCCGTCGTGAAGGGCGCAGCCAGCGCGGTGCCGGGCTGGACCAGCCCTGGCATCGACCTGCTCTGGATCGTCGTGCAGCTGTTGCTGTTGTTTGTGTGGCTGGCGGCCGACAGCCGCCGGCCGGCCTGGATGAATATCGGCATCGTGGCATCAGCCGTGCGGTTCCTGCCGGTGTATCTCTACCGCCCGGGCAACGCCTGCGTGCATTCGGCGGCCCGTTGTTGGCCGTGCTCGGCTGTGCTGCCCTGTTCGTGGCCGCCGGCATGACCACCAAATTCCTGCTCTCCTCTCGCTTTGTGACCGCCTGATGCCCCGTGCCGACTTCTACCTGATCGCCAAGCCGCGCTTCCTCAACGAACCGCTGCGGCTGGTGTGCGAGCTGGCGCGCAAGGCCAACAACGCCAACCTGTCGACGCTGATCCTGGCCCGCGATGCGGAGCAGGCCGAGGCGTTGGACGACCTGCTGTGGGCGTTCGACGACGAAGCCTACGTCCCGCACCAGATCGCCGGCACCGACGAGGAAGACGAGCTGGCCCCGGTGCTGATCGCCGCCCCCGAGTTCGCCGCCCCCTCGCGCCCGCTGGTGATCAACCTGCGCGACGACCCGTACCTGGGCGCCTGCGACCGCGTGCTGGAAGTCGTGCCCGCCGACCCGGCCGCCCGCGAACCGCTGCGCGAGCGTTGGAAACAGTACAAGGCCCTGGGCCTGGAACTGACCAAGTACGACATGTGAATGGGGCGGGGATTGGGGAGTTGGGATTGGGGATTCGTCACAGCGGGCTTGCGCGCATCCACAGGCTGCAGCCAACGACGCATCCGAAATCGCCACCCTCCGTTCCACCGCACCATCGCTGCCATTGATGCGTGGGTTGCCAGTCATGCTCGCCGGCCCCATGACGCAACCAATCCCGAATAACGAATAACCAATCCCAGCCCCTCTATGACCACCCTCGCCTCCAGCTACGACCCCTCTTCCTTCGAATCGCGCCTGTATGCGCAGTGGGAGGCGGCAGGTTACTTCGTGCCGTCCGACACGGGTGAGCCGTACACCGTGCTGCTGCCGCCGCCCAATGTCACCGGCACGCTGCACATGGGCCACGCGTTTCAGCAGACATTGATGGATGCGTTGGTTCGCTACCACCGCATGCGCGGGTACGACACCTTGTGGCAGGTGGGCACCGACCATGCCGGCATCGCCACCGAGATGGTGGTGTCGCGCAATCTGGCATTGGAAGGCAAGGGCGAAACGCGCGACTCGCTGGGGCGCGAGGGCTTCATTGCCAAAGTGTGGGAATGGAAGGCCGCATCCGGCGACACCATCGAGCGCCAGATGCGTCGGCTGGGCACTTCCAGCGATTGGTCGCGCAGCACCTTCACAATGGACCCGCAGCCGTCGGCCGCGGTCAACGAAGCGTTCGTGCGCTGGTACGAGCAAGGCCTGATCTACCGCGGTCAGCGCCTGGTCAACTGGGACCCGGTGCTGAAGACCGCGATCTCGGATCTGGAAGTGGAAAACGTCGAAGAAGACGGCTTCCTGTGGTCGATCCGCTATCCGCTGGCCGATGGCGTCACCTACGAGCACATCGAGCACGATGCCGACGGCAACGAGACCCTGCGCGAGACCCGCGATTATCTGGTGGTGGCGACCACGCGCCCGGAAACCATGCTGGGCGATACCGCTGTAATGGTGCACCCGGAAGATGCGCGTTATCTCACACTGCATACCGCACGCATCGTGCTGCCGCTGACCGGCCGGCACGTGCCGGTGATCACCGACGATTATGTCGACCGCGCCTTCGGCACCGGCGTGGTCAAGGTCACGCCTGCGCATGACTTCAACGATTACCAGGTGGGGGAGCGACATAATCTTCCGCTAGTAAACCTTTTCACCGCAGATGCGAAGATCATCGATCCACGCAAACAGTACCCAGATGACGAATCCCCCTTCGTCAACGCTGGCATCGATTGGCGCGAACTTGACCAAATTCAGCGCAAGCGTTTAGGTCAGCACCTCGCCTACAAGATTCCGGCGCAGTACATCGGTCTTGATCGTTACGACGCACGCAAGCTGGTGCTGTCCGAGCTGGAAGACCTGAGCATCTTGGTGGAAACCAAACCGCACAAACTGCAGGTGCCGCGCGGCGACCGTACCGGCCAGGTGATCGAGCCTTACCTCACCGACCAGTGGTTCGTGAAAATGGACGCATTGGCAAAGCGCGGGCTGGAACTGGTCGAAAGCGGCCAGATCCAGTTCGTGCCGCCGAACTGGATCAACACCTATCGCCATTGGATGGAAAACATCCAGGATTGGTGCATCAGCCGTCAGCTGTGGTGGGGCCATCGCATTCCGGCATGGTTCGACGATGCCGGGCATTGCCATGTTGGCCACGACGAAGCCGAGGTGCGTGCCAAGCATGGCTTGGGTGCGGAGATTGCGCTGCATCAGGACAGCGACGTGCTGGAAACCTGGTTCTCCTCGCAGCTGTGGCCATTCTCCACGCTGGGCTGGCCGGATTCGCAGGCGATGGCCGAGCGCGGATTCGCGCGTTATCTGCCTTCAAGCGTGCTGGTCACCGGCTTCGACATCATCTTCTTCTGGGTGGCGCGCATGATCATGGCCACCGACAGTTTCACCGGCCAGGTGCCGTTCCGCGACGTCTATATCACCGGCCTGATCCGCGATGCGCAGGGCCAGAAGATGTCCAAGTCCAAGGGCAACGTGCTCGATCCGCTGGACATCATCGACGGCATCAGCATCGAGGATCTGGTGGCCAAGCGCACCAACGGCTTGATGCAGCCGCGCATGGCCGAAAAGATCGAAAAAGCCACGCGCAAGGAATTCCCGGACGGCATCATTGCCCACGGTGCCGACGCGCTGCGCTTCACCATCGCCGCACTCGCGACGCATGGCCGCGACATCAAGTTCGATCTGGGCCGCGCCGAGGGCTACAAGAACTTCTGCAACAAGCTGTGGAACGCCACGCGTTTCGTGCTGATGAACACCGAAGGCGCCCGCTTCACCGGCGTGCCACAACCGCGCACCGAAGCGGAAAAGTGGATTCTTGCGCGCCTGGACAAGGTCACTGCAGAAACCCACGCGCATTACGCCAACTATCGCTTCGACCTGCTCGCGCAGTCGCTGTACGAATTCGCCTGGAACGCGTTCTGCGACTGGTTCGTGGAACTGGCCAAGCCGGCGCTCAACAACCAGGACACCGACGCGGCCGCCAGCACCCGCCACACGCTGCTGTACGTGTTGGAGTCGTTGCTGCGCCTGTTGCACCCGCTCACCCCGTTCGTCACCGAAGAGTTGTGGCAGCAGGTCGTGCCGCGTTTGGGCATCACCACCGCGACTATTTCATTGCAGCGCTTCCCGCAGGTTGGCGATGTCGATACCAGCGGCTATGCCACCGCCGAAGCTGATGTCGAATGGCTCAAGTCGATGGTGTCGGCACTGCGCCGCGTGCGCAGCGAATTGAACGTGCCACCGTCCAAGCAGGTGCGCCTGCTGCTGCAGGCCGACACTGCCGACGAACGACCGCGCGTTGCCCGCTTCGCCTCGCAGCTGTCGTTCCTGCTCAAGCTGGAACGCATCGATTGGCTGGACGCTGGCCAGGACACACCGCCGTCTGCCGCCGCCATCGTCGGAGAACTCACGCTGCTGGTGCCGCTGGAAGGCCTGGTCGACATGGATGCCGAACGCATGCGCCTGGACAAGGAAATCAAGCGCGTGAAAGGCGAGATCGGCAAGTGCAACGGCAAGCTCGGCAACGCGACCTTCGTGCAGAACGCACCAGCAGTAGTGGTCGATCAGGAGCGTGCACGTCTGGCTGACTGGACCACCCAACTGGCCGGTCTGCGCGAGCAACGTGGCAAGCTGTAGGCCCACGATGTCCCCCTTGCCGCCGCCGGTCTGCGTCGCTGCCGGCATGCTAGGCGCATGGGCGGCTGCCCTCACGTGGCCGCAATTGGGCATCTCGCTGCCCGGGCAGCGCGCGTGCGCGCTAGCCATCATGCTGCTCGGCGCGCTGATCAACGTCGTGCCGAAATGGCGATTCCGTCGCGCCGGCACCACGGTCGATCCGCGTCGGCCGCAACGATGCAGTGCGCTGGTGCAAACCGGACTGCATCGTTATTCGCGCAACCCGATGTACATCGGTCACGCCTTGCTGTTGGCGGGCTGGGCCACCTAGCTCGGACATCCGGCTGGCGGCGTGGCACTGGTCGTGTATCTGCTGTACATCGACCGGGTGCAGATCCGACTGGAGGAAGAAGCACTGCAAGAGCGCTTCGGCGCGGCCTACCAAACCTACTGTCAACGCGTAAGGCGCTGGCTATAGACCGCATCCATTGCAACGCCTCACCTGCGGTTTTGGCGTGCTGGAACTGCCAGTTTTCGTTACGCTAGGTCCTGGTTTCTGGCAGTTTTCGCCCATGCGGACACGCCGTCCTGCCGCCGAGCAGTTGCCTGCCGATGAGCTGTTTCGTTCGCGTCTGGAGAACCAGATCGACGTGCGCCATCCGCTGGTCCAGCTGAGCCATCGGCTGCCGTGGAGTGCGTTGGAACAGGCGCTGTCGCCACGGTTGCCTGCAACCACCAGCACAGGCGGTCGGCCCGCATTGCCGGTGCGGTTGATCGCCGGGTTGCTTGACCTCAAGCACGCCTACGACCTGTCCGACGAGGCGGTCTGCGAGCGCTGGCTGGAAAATCCGTACTGGCAGTTCTTCACCGGCGAGGTGGTGTTTCAGACCGACGTCCCCCCGATTTTGAGTAGCACCTCAGTTTGGAGTCCAATTCCCTACCCCGAGGAGATGGGACGTGAAGAAGCGCTTTTCCGAAGAGCAGATCATCGGCTTCCTGCGCGAAGCCGAGGCCGGCATGCCGATCAAGGACCTGTGCCGACGGCATGGCTTCAGTGAGGCGTCCTACTACCTGTGGCGCAGCAAGTTCGGCGGCATGAGCGTGCCCGATGCCAAGCGGCTCAAGGACCTGGAGGCCGAGAACACGCGACTGAAGAAGTTGCTGGCCGAGCAGGTGTTTCAGAACGACCTGATCAAGGATGCGTTGCAAAAACAATGGTGAGCGCACCGGCGCGTCGTGCGCTGGTGCGCGAGTGGATCGACGGTGGCGCCAGCGAGCGCTGCGCCCTGGCAGCGATCGGCATGAGCGCCAGTGCGCTGCGCTATCGCCCGCGCGAGGACCGCAACGTTGAGCTGCGCGAGCGCATCCTTGCGTTGGCGCATCGCCATCGCCGCTATGGCGTGGGGATGATCTCTCTCAAGCTGCGGCAGGAAGGGCGCCTCGTGCACTATAAGCGGGTGGAGCGGCTGTATTGCGAGCAGCAGCTGCAGGTCCGCGGCCGCACGCGTAAAAAGGTGCCGGTAGGCGAGCGTGCGCCGTTGCTGCGGCCCACCAAGGCCAACCCGGTGTGGTCGATGGACGTCGTGTTCGACCGCACCGCCGAAGGCAGGGCAATCAAATGCCTGGTGATCGTGGACGACGCGACACACCAGGCAGTCGCCATCGACGTGGAACGCGCCATCTCCGGCCACGGGGTAGCACGCGTGCTGGATCGGTTGGCACACAGTCGTGGCCTGCCGAAGATGATCCGCACGGACAATGGCAAGGAGTTCTGTGGCAAGGCCATGGTCGCCTGGGCGCATGCCAATGGTGTGCAGCTACGCCAGATCCAGCCTGGCAAGCCGAACCAGAATGCCTACGTCGAATCCTTCAACGGCCGGCTACGCGACGAATGCCTCAACGAACACTGGTTCCCAACGCTGCTGCATGCGCGCACCGAGATCGAACGCTGGCGCCGCGAATACAACGAACACCGCCCCAAAAAACAATCGGCGGAATGACGCCGGTGGCCTATGCCCAGCAGTTGGCCAATAGCGATATCATCAACCCCAGACTCTAAACCAGACTGCTACTCAGGATGGGGGCGTCGGTCACATTTTTTTGGACAGGGTCATTCGCCCAAAGGCTTGTTGACGCATCATAGATGCGACCGGCAAACTCTCAAGAAGCAACTGGAAGTTGTTGCTAAGGAAGTTGCACGACCATCATTGATGGGGAATCAACAGCTAAAGGAGGACTAGATGTCCATGCAGTTCAGTAGCCCCTACGGATCTGTAGCAGATAGCTACAAAGCACGTCCGACCTACCCAACCGAACTCTTCGATTGGCTCGCAGGCCAGGTCTCACAATGCGTATTGGCGTGGGATTGCGGTTGTGGCAGCGGGCAAGGCTCACAGGATCTCGCACGCTACTTCGATGGTGTAGTCGCTACCGACGTTAGCCATGAGCAGATCTCGCGCGCCAGTTCAAATTCAAAGGTCGAATTTCGAGCGACTCCGGCACACATATCCGGGCTCGACGATGCGAGCGTCGATCTAGTTCCACTGTGTTACAAATAATCGTATCTTTGTGCCACTATTGGAAGACCTTCAGGCCGCGTGGGAGAGCTGTGTTGAATAGGTCACTGGAAGTGCGTTTTGAACAGGACGGGGAAGTAGTTGCTGCCGCCCTGTCCCATGCGGATCGCAAACAGCCCGCACACTGGTACCTGAAGGGGTTGCTACTGCCTGGAGGGCGCAAGAGCGTGGAGCCCATGGCCGCGCGGGTGCACCCGCAGAACGTGCGCTCAGCCCATCAATCGATGCACCATCTGGTGGCCGATGCCGACTGGAGCGATCAAGCGCTGCTGGCGGCGGTGGCGGCACAGGTGCTACCGCCCCTGAGCAGGAAGAGCGCAGCGTGTCACTGGATCGTGGACGACACGGGATTTTCAAAGAAGGGGGTGCATTCGGTCGGTGTTGCACGCCAGTACTGCGGCCGCCTTGGCAAGACGGACAATTGCCAGGTTGCCGTGAGTTTGTCGATCGCCAACGAACACGGCAGCCTGCCAGTGGGCTATCGGCTGTATCTTCCCGAGCAGTGGGCTCAGGACACTGTGCGGCGCAAGAAGGCAGGCGTTCCGGATCAGGTCGTGTTTCAGACCAAGACAGCGCTGGCCATGGATCAGATCGACAGCGCGCTGGCGACAGGGATTGCGGCAGGCGTCGTGCTAGCCGATGCGGCCTACGGCACCGAGACCCACTGGCGAGATCAGCTCAGCGAACGCGGCCTGCTGTACATGGTTGGCGTCCGCAGCAACACGAAGGTCTGGTGGGGATCGCACCAACCTGCGCCCATGCCGCCAGCCAGCCCTAAGAACCTGTTCACGATCTCCTGAGCAGCAGTGCCAGGAACGCCAGGTGGATGAACTGCAAGCTGGTATTGAGCCTTCGCTCGCAGTTCTTCCATAGCCTCCGGTTCTTCTCCAGCCAGGCAAAGCTGCGTTCGACAATCCAGCGCTTGGGCATGACCTTGAAGGTATGCAGCTCGCTGCGCTTGGCAATCTGTACGGTGACATGCTTGCCCAGAATGTCCTGTACGCCCTCGGCGAAGGGATCTCCGGTGTAGCCGCTGTCGCACAGCAGGCGTTTCACCCGACCTAAACCCGATCGGCAGCGTTTCAATGCCTCCAGCGCACCTTGACGATCGGTGACTTCCGCCGTGGTCACCGCAACGGCATGTGGCAAGCCTTGCGTATCCACCGCGATGTGGCGCTTGATCCCCGATACCTTCTTGCCCGCGTCATAGCCTTTCTGGCCGGCTGTATCACTGTTCTTCACGCTCTGCGCGTCCACGATCAAGAACGTGCTGCAGGCCTTGCGCCCCTGTTTCTCGCGGGCCGCGCCAACCTGATTTTTTAAGCGCCCGCTCCAGCAGGCTCATTCCTTCATCGTCCACTTCGCTCCACTTGGCAAAGTAGGAATGCACCGTGCGCCACTTCGGAAAGTCACTGGGCAACGCACGCCACGGGCACCCTGTCCGTAGCAGATACAGCACTGCGCACCACACCTCATACATATCCACTGTCACAGGCTTGGTGCGCTTGCGGGCTTGCTCCAGAATCGGGCGGATTTGCTCGAACCGCTCACGGCTCACGTCACTTGGATAGTTCTTCTCGCGCATTCGTGGAGTTTGCATGGTTTGAATAAGATTGTGAACAGGTTCTAAGGGCGGTCGGCCCCGCACACGACCGATGCGCGATAGCGCACATGCGCCGATCTCGGTACATGAAGTCGCGCAGAGCTTGCCCGCAAGGACGTATCGGCAGGTCAGCTGGCGCCAGGGCAGCGACGCAACGCTCAGTTCGCGGTTCGCGGCGGTGCGGGTTCGTGCCGCACACAATCGCCAGGCACATGACGAGCAGTGGCTGCTGATCGAGTGGCCGCCGGGAGAGTCCGAGCCCCGCCACTACTGGTTCTCGACGCGACCAAAGCAAACGCCGGTCAAGACACTGGTTGCCACGGCACAAGGCCGATGGCGGATTGAACGCGATTATCAGGAGCTGAAGTCGGAGTTGGGCCTGCATCACTATGAAGGGCGCAACTGGCGTGGTTTTCACCATCACGCCAGTCTGTGCATCGCCGCATACGGGTTCTTGATGCGCGAGCGCCTGCGCAGTAAAAAAAACTCCGTCGCATTCAAGATGCCTGCAGTATCCAAAAGCGTCCGCCCGCGCCGGTCTGGCCCCAATGCAACGTCACCATCCCAACTCGATTGCCACGCTGGCCTTCGGACTGGCTAGGCTGATCGCCAGAAGCCTCCCACACTGCCCGTGTTGCGGGGTCTCACCTTACCAACGGATTCGTATTTAGTAACACAGTAGAACTAGGGAAGGTCTGAACAACCCATCAAACCTCTAAAATTCCAGCTTCTTGCATTTCAATGACTGGAAAAATGCTGAGTCGGGTGCGATTTTTGCAACGTTCTGGCGGTTTTGGCTGCCGCCAGGCAGCATTATCCCCTGGCCGGCAGCAAGTGCCGGCGCACCATCCACAGATTCGACAGCGCAAATAACGTCTGCACCTGTGCGGTGTTCTTGGCCAAGCCGCGATAGCGCACCTTGGTGTAGCCGAACTGCCGCTTGATCACCCGGAATGGGTGCTCCACCTTCGCGCGCACGCTTGCCTTGAAGTGTTCCCAACGTTCTGCCCAAGCACGCGCGCGCTTGTTGCCAATGGCTTGAATCGTGGAGCGCTTGGCGGCAATGAAAAATGCAGCCTCGCAGCTCTGCAACTCGTCACGTTTTTCCGCACCGGTGTAGCCGCTGTCGCCGAACACGCTGTCTTCCTTGCCGTGCAGCAATGCGTGCGTCACCGTGACATCGGCCACGTTGGCTGCGGTGCACTGCACGTGGTGTACCAGCCCGGAAAATTCATCCACCCCAATGTGCGCCTTCATCCCGAAATACCACTGGTTGCCCTTCTTGGTCTGATGCATCTCAGGGTCGCGCGCACGATCGGCATTCTTGGTCGAACTGGGCGCAGCGATCAGCGTCGCATCGACGATCGTGCCCGACCGCAGGCTCTGCCCCTTGCGCGACAAATGGGCGTTGACCGCTTCCAGCATCCGAGCGGCAATGCCGTGGGTTTCCAGCAAACGGCGAAAGTTGAGAATCGTGGTCTCGTCTGGAACGTTATCCAAGCCGCCGAGCTGGGCAAAACGCCGCAGGGTCGGGATCTCGTGCAATGCCTCTTCCATCGCCGGATCGCTCAACGCATACCACTGCTGCAACAGATGAATCCGCAACATCGTCGCCAGCGCGTACGGCTGCCGACCCGATCGTCCTGACACCGGATAGTGCGGCTCGATCAGGGCAAGCAGTCGCTTCCACGGCACGATGCGCTCCATCTCCGCAAGGAAGATCTCGCGCCGGGTCTGCTTGCGCTTGCCCAGGCCCTCGGCGTCACCGAACGTCAGTTGCATGGATGCCTCCTCATTCCGAACAAATAGTGTCTCGCATTTGTGGTGCGTTGTTCAGAGGTTCCCTAGTTCCACTGTGTTACAAATAATAGTATCTTTGTGCCACTATTGGAAGACCTTCAGGCCGCGTGGGAGAGCTGTGTTGAATAGGTCACTGGAAGTGCGTTTTGAACAGGACGGGGAAGTAGTTGCTGCCGCCCTGTCCCATGCGGATCGCAAACAGCCCGCACACTGGTACCTGAAAGGGTTGCTACTGCCTGGAGGGCGCAAGAGCGTGGAGCCCATGGCCGCGCGGGTGCACCCGCAGAACGTGCGCTCAGCCCATCAATCGATGCACCATCTGGTGGCCGATGCCGACTGGAGCGATCAAGCGCTGCTGGCGGCGGTGGCGGCACAGGTGCTACCGCCCCTGAGCAGGAAGAGCGCAGCGTGTCACTGGATCGTGGACGACACGGGATTTTCAAAGAAGGGGGTGCATTCGGTCGGTGTTGCACGCCAGTACTGCGGCCGCCTTGGCAAGACGGACAATTGCCAGGTTGCCGTGAGTTTGTCGATCGCCAACGAACACGGCAGCCTGCCAGTGGGCTATCGGCTGTATCTTCCCGAGCAGTGGGCTCAGGACACTGTGCGGCGCAAGAAGGCAGGCGTTCCGGATCAGGTCGTGTTTCAGACCAAGACAGCGCTGGCCATGGATCAGATCGACAGCGCGCTGGCGACAGGGATTGCGGCAGGCGTCGTGCTAGCCGATGCGGCCTACGGCACCGAGACCCACTGGCGAGATCAGCTCAGCGAACGCGGCCTGCTGTACATGGTTGGCGTCCGCAGCAACACGAAGGTCTGGTGGGGATCGCACCAACCTGCGCCCATGCCGCCAGCCAGCCCTAAGGGCGGTCGGCCCCGCACACGACCGATGCGCGATAGCGCACATGCGCCGATCTCGGTACATGAAGTCGCGCAGAGCTTGCCCGCAAGGACGTATCGGCAGGTCAGCTGGCGCCAGGGCAGCGACGCAACGCTCAGTTCGCGGTTCGCGGCGGTGCGGGTTCGTGCCGCACACAATCGCCAGGCACATGACGAGCAGTGGCTGCTGATCGAGTGGCCGCCGGGAGAGTCCGAGCCCCGCCACTACTGGTTCTCGACGCTACCAAAGCAAACGCCGGTCAAAACACTGGTTGCCACGGCACAAGGCCGATGGCGGATTGAACGCGATTATCAGGAGCTGAAGTCACAGTTGGGCCTGCATCACTATGAAGGGCGCAACTGGCGTGGTTTTCACCATCACGCCAGTCTGTGCATCGCCGCATACGGGTTCTTGATGCGCGAGCGCCTGCGCAGTAAAAAAAACTCCGTCGCATTCAAGATGCCTGCAGTATCCAAAAGCGTCCGCCCGCGCGGGTCTGGCCCCAATGCAACGTCACCATCCCAACTCGATTGCCACGCTGGCCTTCGGACTGGCTAGGCTTATCGCCAGAAGCCTCCCACACTGCCCGTGTTGCGGGGTCTCACCGTACCAACGGATTTGGATTTAGTAACACAGTAGAAATAGATACAAGCGTTTTCAATGCGCCTAGTATCGGTGTCGCGCGATCGAATATTCCATGGCTGAATAATACGGTTGCGCTTCTGCTGGACCAGGGATGCGCCGCTGCGCGGAGCATCGAACCCATTGGAGGGAGACACCAAGATGAAGTCGCAATTTTCGACAGCGGCCACTGCGTCGCTGTTTGTCGGGTCGTTGCTGCTCGCCGGCGTTGCCTATGCCGATGCGGCGCTAGACGTTGCAACTACTTGGTTGGGCGACGCAGAACGGCAGAACCAAGGGCGGCTCCAAAGCCGCAGCCGCCAACATCTACACCGTCAAGACTGCCGCCGAGTTGAAAGCTGCATTGAGCGCCAGCGTGGGGAGCAATGGGCGCATCATCAAGGTCAGCGGCATCATCGATATCAGCGAAGGCAAGCCTTACACCAGGACCTCGGACATGAAGAAGCGTGCGCGTCTGGACGTGCCGACCAAGACCACGCTGATCGGCATCACCAGCAACGCAGAAATCCGCGAAGGCTATTTTTACGTCAAGGCCAACGACGTCATCATCCGCAACATCGCCATCGAGAATCCGTGGGATCCGGAACCGGTCTGGGACCTGAATGATGGCCGTGCCTGCAACTGGAATTCAGAGTACGACGGCCTGACCGTGGAGGGCGCCAGTAATGTGTGGGTGGACGATGTCACCTTCACCGATGGTCGTCGTACCGACGATCAGAACGGCACCGAAAATGGCCGCCCCAAGCACCACCAAGATGGGGCGATGGACATCAAGAAGGGCGCCAATTTCGTCACTGTCTCGTATTCGGTCCTCAAGTCGCACGAGAAGAACAACCTGATCGGCTCCAGCGAAAGTGCATCCAGCACCGACAGCGGCAAGCTCAAGGTCACCATCCACAACACCTTGTTCGAAAACGTTTCCGCGCGTGCTCCACGTGTGCGTTTCGGTAAGGTGCATCTGTACAACAATTACCACGTCTGTGGTACCAGCAATAGCGTGTATCGGTTCTCCTACGCGCATGGGGTCGGCAAGGAATCGAAGATCTTCTCCGAGCGTAATGTGTTCGAGATCAGCGGTGTGAGCAGCTGCAACAAGATCGCCGCCGGCTACGGTGGCAGCGTGTATCGCGATCAGGGCTCGCTGCTCAATGGCAAGGCGCTGTCGTGCGCGTGGAATAGCAACATTGGGTGGACGCCGCCTTATACCTACAACTTGCTCTCTGTTGATAAGGTCGCTACCGACGTCAAGGTGAAAGCAGGCGCAGGCAAGCTGTAACTGCCGAGCGTTGCAGCGTTTCAACCGCAGTGCCGGATAAAATCGCACAACGCCCGCAGTGATGCGGGCGTTGTGCGTTTCGCGTGGTGCGGTGTCCCACGAGCGGCGGGGGTACGGCACTCTCGACACTGCGAGTCTGCGGCAAGGTTTTTGCTCACCCAGAACCACAAGACACGCTGCAAGTACTTCTTTGTCAGTACTGTGCGGCAGCCATAGTGCCTAACGCGCCGCGAATTCCAGCGGCTGCACACGTGGCGTGGCTTGGCTCAATCCTGCGCCGGGTTATTCGCAGCCTGGCCCGGTGTGCACACTGGCTTGAGGCGCTTGTCCACCAGCTTGCCCATCAGTCGGTCGCTCAGCGGCAGCATGTCGCCGTTGAGGCGCCAGTCGTAGATCACGCTGAAGGCCAACACGCGTGCAACGTAGTCGCGGGTTTCCTTGTAGCTGATGGTCTCGATCCAGAAGTCCGGATCGAAATTGGGCCGTTGCGATTGCCAGCGTCCGGTGGGGCCGGGACCCGCGTTGTAGGCGGCGATGGTGAGATAGGGCAGCACATAGGTGTTGAGCAACTGGCGCAGATACGCCGTGCCGATGGCGATATTGGTGTTTGGCTCGTACAGGCTGGTGGCGCCCGCATAGCCGGGCAGGGCGATGCCCTTGGCGACGGCTGCGCCGGTACCCGGCAACACCTGCATCAGGCCCATTGCATTGGCCGGTGAGCGCGCGCGCGGATTGAAGATGCTTTCGGCACGAATTTCTCCGGCCACCCAGGCCGGGTCGATTGCGTTCTTGGCGGCTTCGCGGCGAATGGTGTCCTCGTGGTGCAGTGGGAATCTCAACGAATACAGGCGTTGTTCGTCCGGCTGCTTGCCGAGCGCGAATACCGCGCGATCGAACCAACCGTTGTCGCTGGCCACTTCTACTGCCAGACGGCGCTGGGTGTCGTCGAAGCGGGTGGCTGCATCGTTCCATTCGGCCGCGGCCCAGCCGGGGCGGTCGATCTGGAACAAGGCGATCGCGCGAATCAAGGCTGGGTCGCGCGCAACGGCCGCTTTCGCCTGTGGGCTGTCGTTGGGCTCCCACGGGCACAGCCGGTACGGCTGTTGCAGGCGGTCGGCGGCCAAGAAGCCGTGGAAGGTCGGCGATTGCGCGGCGGCGCGGTACAGCGGCTGTGCGGCCGCGGCAACGCCGGTCTTTTCGGCGAGGCGTGCTTCGAAATACTGCCAACGCGAATCGTTGCGCTGGCTTGCCGGCATCTTGCGAATCGCAGCCAACGCTGCCGGCCAGTCGCCGCGCGACATTGCCTCGCGTGCGCGCCATTCGTGCAGGCGCTCATCGTAGGACGCGTCTGGCACAGCGTTGAGCCGACGTGCCGAATCCGGCAGATACGAGGCGACGGTCCACAACGCGATCTGATACAGCACCTGTCCGCGCTGCGCCTCACTGAAACCAAGCGCGCTGGCGAGCTGCGGCAACTGCTGTTCGGCAGCATCCGGATCGCTCTTGGCCAGCTTGGCCAGACCATCGACCGCGATGCGGCGGCTGCGCACGCTCTTCGGCCAGCTCAGCGCACGCGGATGCACCTTGTCGAGGAATGCAGCGTAGTCGGTGGCCAGTGCCAGATCGGCGGCGGGCAGGCCGCGGGCAGCCTTGCGCATGACCGCAGGCAGCTGCGCATCGGCAGCGGCTTCCACGCGTTCCCAGCGCAGCGCGGGAGTGAGTTCGCCGCGCGATTCAAGCCCTGCCACCACCGCATCGCAGGCGTCGGGCAGCGCCTTGCCATTACGCCACAGCGTCAGCGCATCGCGGCTCCACTGGGCATCCGCCTTGCTGGTGGCCAGGAGCGCGGTCAGCTGTGCGCAGCGCAGGCCGACGTTGTCGGTGGACTTCCAGTTGGCCAGCAGCGTGTCCCAGTCCTGTCGACGCGCCACTGCCGGCAACCAGATGCTGCGGAAGCTCTCGGCGACGGGTTGGCCGGCATAGCGCTGTAGAAACCCCTGCGCCTGCGTATTGGAGACGGTGTCGATGCTGCGCTTGAGCGTGGCAAATTCCAGCCAGCCATACAGCGGGTGGCGGCTCAATGCGGCGAGCTGACCGGCATCGGTCTGGCCGCGCTCTGCGGCCGCGATGGCATCGCGCATGGCAGTCAATTGCGGGTCGAGCGTTTGCGCATGCAGCGCGGTGCTGCCAAGGCACAGCAGGCCGATCAAAACGGTGGCGAAGCGGGGGGCGTAAGTCATGGCGCGATGATACCGAAGCACGCCTGAGCGCCTGAGTGAATACGCATCGCGGACCTGGCGCAGACGCCGCATCCGCTCGCATGCGCGGCGCGGCGCGTCACGCACGCGCATGCGAGTGCCACCTTGTAGCCACCGCGATGGCACGCGCGTTGCTGCACCGTCAGTTGCGATGCGTTAATGTTTCGTTCAAGGATTGGCGCGGACCGCAGGGCACGGGGGCGTGCCGACACTTACTTCCACTGTGTTACAAATAATCGTATCTTTGTGCCACTATTGGAAGACCTTCAGGCCGCGTGGGAGAGCTGTGTTGAATAGGTCACTGGAAGTGCGTTTTGAACAGTACGGGGAAGTAGTTGCTGCCGCCCTGTCCCATGTGGATCGCAAACAGCCCGCACACTGGTACCTGAAGGGGTTGCTACTGCCTGGAGGGCGCAAGAGCGTGGAGCCCATGGCCGCGCGGGTGCACCCGCAGAACGTGCGCTCAGCCCATCAATCGATGCACCATCTGGTGGCCGATGCCGACTGGAGCGATCAAGCGCTGCTGGCGGCGGTGGCGGCACAGGTGCTGCCGACCCTGAGCAGGAAGAGCGCAGCGTGTCACTGGATCGTGGACGACACGGGATTTTCAAAGAAGGGGGTGCATTCGGTCGGTGTTGCACGCCAGTACTGCGGCCGCCTTGGCAAGACGGACAATTGCCAGGTTGCCGTGAGTTTGTCGATCGCCAACGAACACGGCAGCCTGCCAGTGGGCTATCGGCTGTATCTTCCCGAGCAGTGGGCTCAGGACACTGTGCGGCGCAAGAAGGCAGGCGTTCCGGATCAGGTCGTGTTTCAGACCAAGACAGCGCTGGCCATGGATCAGATCGACAGCGCGCTGGCGACAGGGATGGCGGCAGGCGTCGTGCTAGCCGATGCGGCCTACGGCACCGAGACCCACTGGCGAGACCAGCTCAGCGAACGCGGCCTGCTGTACATGGTTGGCGTCCGCAGCAACACGAAGGTCTGGTGGGGATCGCACCAACCTGCGCCCATGCCGCCAGCCAGCCCTAAGAACCTGTTCACGATCTCCTGAGCAGCAGTGCCAGGAACGCCAGGTGGATGAACTGCAAGCTGGTATTGAGCCTTCGCTCGCAGTTCTTCCATAGCCTCCGGTTCTTCTCCAGCCAGGCAAAGCTGCGTTCGACAATCCAGCGCTTGGGCATGACCTTGAAGGTATGCAGCTCGCTGCGCTTGGCAATCTGTACGGTGACATGCTTGCCCAGAATGTCCTGTACGCCCTCGGCGAAGGGATCTCCGGTGTAGCCGCTGTCGCACAGCAGGCGTTTCACCCGACCTAAACCCGATCGGCAGCGTTTCAATGCCTCCAGCGCACCTTGACGATCGGTGACTTCCGCCGTGGTCACCGCAACGGCATGTGGAAAGCCTTGCGTATCCACCGCGATGTGGCGCTTGATCCCCGATACCTTCTTGCCCGCGTCATAGCCTTTCTGGCCGGCTGTATCACTGTTCTTCACGCTCTGCGCGTCCACGATCAAGAACGTGCTGCAGGCCTTGCGCCCCTGTTTCTCGCGGGCCGCGCCAACCTGATTTTTTAAGCGCCCGCTCCAGCAGGCTCATTCCTTCATCGTCCACTTCGCTCCACTTGGCAAAGTAGGAATGCACCGTGCGCCACTTCGGAAAGTCACTGGGCAACGCACGCCACGGGCACCCTGTCCGTAGCAGATACAGCACTGCGCACCACACCTCATACATATCCACTGTCACAGGCTTGGTGCGCTTGCGGGCTTGCTCCAGAATCGGGCGGATTTGCTCGAACCGCTCACGGCTCACGTCACTTGGATAGTTCTTCTCGCGCATTCGTGGAGTTTGCATGGTTTGAATAAGATTGTGAACAGGTTCTAAGGGCGGTCGGCCCCGCACACGACCGATGCGCGATAGCGCACATGCGCCGATCTCGGTACATGAAGTCGCGCAGAGCTTGCCCGCAAGGACGTATCGGCAGGTCAGCTGGCGCCAGGGCAGCGACGCAACGCTCAGTTCGCGGTTCGCGGCGGTGCGGGTTCGTGCCGCACACAATCGCCAGGCACATGACGAGCAGTGGCTGCTGATCGAGTGGCCGCCGGGAGAGTCCGAGCCCCGCCACTACTGGTTCTCGACGCGACCAAAGCAAACGCCGGTCAAGACACTGGTTGCCACGGCACAAGGCCGATGGCGGATTGAACGCGATTATCAGGAGCTGAAGTCGGAGTTGGGCCTGCATCACTATGAAGGGCGCAACTGGCGTGGTTTTCACCATCACGCCAGTCTGTGCATCGCCGCATACGGGTTCTTGATGCGCGAGCGCCTGCGCAGTAAAAAAAACTCCGTCGCATTCAAGATGCCTGCAGTATCCAAAAGCGTCCGCCCGCGCCGGTCTGGCCCCAATGCAACGTCACCATCCCAACTCGATTGCCACGCTGGCCTTCGGACTGGCTAGGCTGATCGCCAGAAGCCTCCCACACTGCCCGTGTTGCGGGGTCTCACCGTACCAACGAATTCGAATTTAGTAACACAGTAGAACTAAGGAACCTCTGAACAACGCACCACAAATGCGAGACACTATTTGTTCGGAATGAGGAGGCATCCATGCAACTGACGTTCGGTGACGCCGAGGGCCTGGGCAAGCGCAAGCAGACCCGGCGCGAGATCTTCCTTGCGGAGATGGAGCGCATCGTGCCGTGGAAGCGACTGCTTGCCCTGATCGAGCCGCACTATCCGGTGTCAGGACGACCGGGTCGGCAGCCGTACGCGCTGGCGACGATGTTGCGGATTCATCTGTTGCAGCAGTGGTATGCGTTGAGCGATCCGGCGATGGAAGAGGCATTGCACGAGATCCCGACCCTGCGGCGTTTTGCCCAGCTCGGCGGCTTGGATAACGTTCCAGACGAGACCACGATTCTCAACTTTCGCCGTTTGCTGGAAACCCACGGCATTGCCGCTCGGATGCTGGAAGCGGTCAACGCCCATTTGTCGCGCAAGGGGCAGAGCCTGCGGTCGGGCACGATCGTCGATGCGACGCTGATCGCTGCGCCCAGTTCGACCAAGAATGCCGATCGTGCGCGCGACCCTGAGATGCATCAGACCAAGAAGGGCAACCAGTGGTATTTCGGGATGAAGGCGCACATTGGGGTGGATGAATTTTCCGGGCTGGTACACCACGTGCAGTGCACCGCAGCCAACGTGGCCGATATCACGGTGACGCACGCATTGCTGCACGGCAAGGAAGACAGCGTGTTCGGCGACAGCGGCTACACCGGTGCGGAAAAACGCGACAAGTTGCAGAGCTGCGAGGCTGCATTTTTCATTGCCGCCAAGCGCTCCACGATTCAAGCCATTGGCAACAAGCGCGCGCGTGCTTGGGCAGAACGTTGGGAACACTTCAAGGCAAGCGTGCGCGCGAAGGTGGAGCACCCATTCCGGGTGATCAAGCGGCAGTTCGGCTACACCAAGGTGCGCTATCGCGGCCTGGCCAAGAACACCGCACAGGTGCAGACGTTATTTGCGCTGTCGAATCTGTGGATGGTGCGCCGGCACTTGCTGCCGGCCAGGGGATAATGCTGCCTGGCGGCAGCCAAAACCGCCAGAACGTTGCAAAAATCGCACCCGACTCAGCATTTTTCCAGTCATTGAAATGCAAGAAGCTGGAATTTTAGAGGTTTGATGGGTTGTTCAGACCTTACCTAGTTCTACTGTGTTACTAAATCCGAATCCGTTGGTACGGTGAGACCCCGCAACACGGGCAGTGTGGGAGGCTTCTGGCGATAAGCCTAGCCAGTCCGAAGGCCAGCGTGGCAATCGAGTTGGGATGGTGACGTTGCATTGGGGCCAGACCGGCGCGGGCGGACGCTTTTGGATACTGCAGGCATCTTGAATGCGACGGAGTTTTTTTTACTGCGCAGGCGCTCGCGCATCAAGAACCCGTATGCGGCGATGCACAGACTGGCGTGATGGTGAAAACCACGCCAGTTGCGCCCTTCATAGTGATGCAGGCCCAACTCCGACTTCAGCTCCTGATAATCGCGTTCAATCCGCCATCGGCCTTGTGCCGTGGCAACCAGTGTCTTGACCGGCGTTTGCTTTGGTCGCGTCGAGAACCAGTAGTGGCGGGGCTCGGACTCTCCCGGCGGCCACTCGATCAGCAGCCACTGCTCGTCATGTGCCTGGCGATTGTGTGCGGCACGAACCCGCACCGCCGCGAACCGCGAACTGAGCGTTGCGTCGCTGCCCTGGCGCCAGCTGACCTGCCGATACGTCCTTGCGGGCAAGCGCTGCGCGACTTCATGTACCGAGATCGGCGCATGTGCGCTATCGCGCATCGGTCGTGTGCGGGGCCGACCGCCCTTAGGGCTGGCTGGCGGCATGGGCGCAGGTTGGTGCGATCCCCACCAGACCTTCGTGTTGCTGCGGACGCCAACCATGTACAGCAGGCCGCGTTCGCTGAGCTGGTCTCGCCAGTGGGTCTCGGTGCCGTAGGCCGCATCGGCTAGCACGACGCCTGCCGCCATCCCTGTCGCCAGCGCGCTGTCGATCTGATCCATGGCCAGCGCTGTCTTGGTCTGAAACACGACCTGATCCGGAACGCCTGCCTTCTTGCGCCGCACAGTGTCCTGAGCCCACTGCTCGGGAAGATACAGCCGATAGCCCACTGGCAGGCTGCCGTGTTCGTTGGCGATCGACAAACTCACGGCAACCTGGCAATTGTCCGTCTTGCCAAGGCGGCCACAGTACTGGCGTGCAACACCGACCGAATGCACCCCCTTCTTTGAAAATCCCGTGTCGTCCACGATCCAGTGACACGCTGTGCTCTTCCTGCTCAGGGGCGGCAGCACCTGTGCCGCCACCGCCGCCAGCAGCGCTTGATCGCTCCAGTCGGCATCGGCCACCAGATGGTGCATCGATTGATGGGCTGAGCGCACGTTCTGCGGGTGCACCCGCGCGGCCATGGGCTCCACGCTCTTGCGCCCTCCAGGCAGTAGCAACCCCTTCAGGTACTTAGATATCCCCACGTTTTTAAAGCACCAATGTCATCTGCTCGCGCACTGCGTCGGGCAGCGCGCGCAAGCGTTCTAGCCAGCGTGAGACTGGTTCCATCGGCCAGCACCTGACCAGCGCCTCGCGGCCGACGCGCAGCGTCGAGTAGAGTTTGCGTGTGCTGCTGCGTGGAGATAGCCACTGGGCGATACCGGTGGCTTCGCATCCCAGTCCTGCCAGCCAACTGGCGAAGGTGGCCAGCGTGTTGAGCAACAACAGGATCTGCAACCGCTCGCCGCGACGGGTCAGGCTGTCTTCCATCGCCTGACCGTAGCGGTGCGACTTCAGATCACGAAATGCCAGCTCGATCTGCATCCGTCGTGCGTACAGGTTGACCAATTGCTTTGCGCTGGGTGCGTGTAGCTGTGGGGAGGCAACGATCAACCACGGCTCGCGCTCACGCGCTGCGGCTTTCAAACTGGATGATGCACGCGAGACCTTGGCGGGTGAGCGCCGGTTGCGTTGCTGACGTCCCTGGCGTGTCTTGGCATAGAGCACCAGACGGCAATCGAGCGGATCGCTGCGATTGGCCTGCATCGGCGGCAATTCGCGCGCACGGTTGGACGCCAGCGCATGCAGGCGACGGCTATCGATCCATTGCACTGCATCATCGGGCACGTCTTGCGGTTTGACCTGCGTACGTCCGCGCAGACGTCCGACCCAATCCCAGCCCATCGCCGACACCGCGCGAAACCATGGCGTGCGGAATCCGGCATCCGTGACCAGGATCGGACGCACATCGTCTGGAATCAGTGCCCTGAGCTGCTGCAAAAAGCGTTTCTCCGCGCCTGGCGATCCCTGCTGTTTCCCGGAAACCACCATATCCAGCAAGGTGAGCGTGCGTCCACCGACCGGCACGGCTGCGCGCAGCAGACACCACGACTTGTCCGGCTTCAAATCGCTCCAGTCGATGACGATCACCGGCTGGTCGCCGCGCAGTAGCCAATGCGCCATGTCCCGCTCGATGGCTGATCGCTCGACCTGCAACGCGCGATTGCACAGCAGGCGGTCGCATGCCTTGAGGGGCGCACGTACCCGCCTCGCGCCGGGCCACGCGCGTGCGATGTCGATCAGCGTCAGCCGGCCTCCGTGCACCAGCGCTTCAACCGCGCGTAGCAAGGCGCGTTGGCGTAATGCATGCATCCCGGAGAGTGAGTTAGACAGGCACTTCTGCAATACTTCGCTGGCGCGCATGGTTGGCACTCTTCTCTGGCTTAGTCACCTTGAAGCGTGCCCCATGCGCGCACCTTCTTCCACGCCTTGATGCAACAAGTGCTTGATCTCGCAGGAAGAAATGTGGGGAAACCTCAGCTTCAGGTACCAGTGTGCGGGCTGTTTGCGATCCGCATGGGACAGGGCGGCAGCAACTACTTCCTCGTACTGTTCAAAACGCACTTCCAGTGTCCTATTCAACACAGCTCTCCCGCGCGGCCTGAAGGTCTTCCCATAGTGGCACAAAGGTAAGATTATTTGTAACACAGTAGAACTAACCAGGCAAGCGCGGCTCGCCGAACGCTCCACGCGCAGGTGGGGAGCGCAATGACTCAGCGCAAGCATCGAATTCGACGACTGAGTGGCCGAAGGTTCGCCCAGCGCAGTCTCTCTCCGTCAGCACCTAGGCATTGGCGTCTATCGGGTCAATCGCGCATCGCAAGGAAAGCGCGGGGCAAAGCATCTCTGCTGCGCGTCCGCGCTCCAACACGATCCGCGCTGCATGCCATCGCGTACCGCACTGAATCGTTGGAGAGCCCTCAAGGCTGATAGCGGCGTTGCACCAGTGGGCGCGGCGGCGGCATCGGCTTCGCGCAACGTCTAGTCGCGCCACACAAGCAAGCTGACCGTACAGACGCAAACACGCACTGGCGCCGGCACTCGTTCTCAGTCATCCACAACCGTCATCGTCGGCAGCCAGCGACCCGAACTGGTATCGCGGCAGCAGCAACCAGCCGCGTCCTCAACGACGACGGCGTGCGCTCAGGAGAACCCTTCGAAGAACAACTCGATCGCCATCACCAACGCATCTTCGCGCCCGCTGTGGGATGGGTAGTAGCGCGGACGGCGGCCGATTTCGTTGAAGCCTTCGGAGTGATACAGCGCAATCGCGGATGGATTGGACGGGCGCACTTCCAGAAACGCGCGCCGCGCGCCGCGATCGCAGGCGCCCTTGATCAGCGCGCGTAGCAACACGCGCCCGTGGCCTTGCGATTGCGCTTCCGGTGCGATGCAGACGTTCAGCACATGCGCCTCGTCGGCGGCGATGCTGATCACGCCATAGCCGATGACCCGACCGCCCTGCTCCATCACCCAGCCGGGATAGCCGGACTGCAGACAGTCGCGAAAGATGTTGCGCGTCCACGGAAACGGATAGGCGCGGAGCTCGATCTCCATCACCACCTCCAGGTCGCTCTCGCGCATTGCGCGCAACGCGGTGGGTTGCGGCACGTTCAATGCGCTCACGCGGGGTCCCGACGCCGCCGCAACGCGCGCAGCTGCGGCCACAGCGCACGCTTGGCAGCCGGATTGCCGCGCAGTTCTGCCAACGGCCAGGAGACCATCAAGGCCTGTGTCGCAGGGTCGCCCGGATTGCAACCGGACGCGCGCAACAAGGCCATCTGCAGACGATCCGGCATGCCGACGCGGCTGCGCCGTTGCGGCGCCGCTGCTGGCGCAGTGTTTGGCGCACGTGGCGCTTCGGCTGGAGCGGCCGTCGCGCTGCGCCGCGCGACGGGCGTACTCACCACTGCAGACTGCGGCCCACGCTCCACGCGCGCCGGTGCGGCCATCTCTGCGCGCTCGGCAACTTCGACAGGCGCAGGCAACGCATCGGCCGCATCGCGATCCAGATACACGGTGTGCCCCAAAGCCTGCAGATACGACACCTGCAGATCGGACCACATCGGCTCGGACGGCGGCTCGCTCACGAAAACGCGCTCATGGCAGCTCTGGCACGCGCCGCCAACGTCGCCACAGCCACATCAGCGGGCCAGACAAGGCATACAGCACGCCGATCACCAGAAAGGAGCGCGCCAGGTCGATCACCAATAGCGCAATCACCACCGTGGCGATCGCCAACGCCAGGAATGGCACGCGGTCGGCACGTGGACCACGGGCACCACCCTTGAAGCTCCAGAAGCGCATCCGGCTGACCATCAACAATGCCGAGACCACCGTGATCGCCAACGCCACATAGCGCAGCTGCTCGCCATCGAACCCCAGGCTGTCGTCCGCAAACGCCCACACGAAGGACATCATCAGCCCAGCCGCCGCGGGACTCGCCAGACCAATGAACCAGCGCTTGTCGACCACGCCGACCTGGGTATTAAAACGTGCCAGCCGCAACGCGGCGCAGGCCGCGTACAGGAAGGCAGCCGACCAACCGACCCGGCCCATCACATTGCTGTCGTACTTCAGCGCCGACAGCGACCAGTGGTACATCACCAGCGCCGGGGCCATGCCGAAGCTGACCAGATCGGCCAGCGAGTCGTACTGCACGCCGAATTCGCTGCTGGTATTGGTCAGGCGCGCAACCCGACCATCCAGCCCGTCCATCACCGCAGCCACGAACACCGCCATGGCGGCCTGGACGAACTGCCCATTGGCGGCGGCGATGATCGCGTAGAAACCGGAAAACAGCCCGGCAGTGGTGAACAGGTTCGGCAGCAGGTAAATCGTGCGCGAGCGCGGGGGCGGTCTCATCTCATCCATCCGCCAAGTGTAGGGCCTGAGGTCCGTCCGGCGGTAGCGCGCTTGCTGGTTCAGCACCCTGCGCGCCCATCACTTGCCAGCGCCGGCCGTGGATGCTGCAATGACGGTAGGAATCATCCAGGGGAAGCCACATGCAACTGTCGTCCGGGCTTTGCGCCCTGTTGATGCTGGTCAGTGCCGCCGCCGGCGCGACTGATATCTATAAGTGGAAGGACGCCAAGGGCGTGACCCACTACACCGAAACCCCGCCACCGACCGGCCAGCGCTATGAAGCGCGCCAGATCGATGCGCGCAGCGGTACCGCCGCCGTTGCCGCAGCACCGACAGCGGCGCCCGAATCCGCCGACTGCCTTACCGCACGCCGCAACCTGGAATTGCTCAGCGGCAAGGGTGATGTCTCCATGGCTGCCGGCGCCGATGGCAAGCCTGGCGCCGTATTGGACCAGGAAACCCGCGCGACCCAACGAAACCTGGCCGATGCCGCCGTCAAGGCGTACTGCAAGCCGGCAGCCACGGGCGGCCCGGCGACCCAATAGCCGCCACGCACCGTTCCATTGCGGCCGGCGACACCCCGCAAAGCACGCCCGGCAATGACCAGCAGGGCGCGAGACTGGCAAACTATGGGCTTTCCGCCCAAGCGAAGCCCGATGCGTCTTTCCCAGTTCCACCTGCACACCACCAAGGAAACCCCGGCCGACGCCGAGCTGGTCAGCCACCGCCTGATGTTGCGCGCGGGCATGATCCGCAAGCTGGCCTCCGGGCTGTACACCTGGTCGCCGCTGGGCCTGCGCGTGCTGCGCAAGGTCGAGGCCATCGTGCGCGAAGAGATGGACCGCGCCGGCGCGGTGGAAGTGCTGTTCCCCACCATCCAGCCGCGCGAGCTGTGGGACGCCACCGGCCGCTGGGAGAAGTTCGGCGGGCAATTGCTCAAGATCAAGGACCGCAAGGAGCAGGAGTTCTGCTATAGCCCCACCGCCGAAGAAGCGGCGGCCGAGTTCGCACGCCAGGAAATCAATAGCTACAAGCAGCTGCCGCTGAATTTCTATCAGATCCAGACCAAGTTCCGCGATGAAATCCGCCCGCGCTTCGGCGTGATGCGTGCGCGCGAATTCCTGATGAAGGACGCGTACTCGTTCCATCTCACCGATGCGGACATGGCGCGCGAGTACGACAACATGCGCGCCGCCTACACCCGCATCTTCACCCGCCTGGGGCTGGATTTCCGCGCCGTGCAGGCCGACTCGGGCGCCATCGGCGGCGATGCCTCGCAGGAATTCCACGTCATCGCCGACTCCGGCGAAGACTCGCTGGCGTTCTCCACCGGCTCCGATTACGCCGCCAACGTGGAAACCGCCAGTGCCGCATTGCCTGCTCCGCGCGCCGCTGCAAGCGAAGCGATGCAGCAGGTGGCAACGCCCACCCAGAAAACCTGTGAGGACGTTGCCCAGTTGCTCGGCATCGCGCTGCAGCGCACGGTCAAGTCGGTGGCGGTGATGACCGAGGCCGGCTTCGTGCTGGCACTGGTGCGTGGCGACCATGCGGTCAACGAGATCAAGTTGGCCAAGGTGCCCGGACTGGCCGGCTACCGCCTGGCCAATGAGACCGAAATCCGCGCGCACCTTGGCTGCGAGCCGGGCTTCCTGGGCCCGGTGAACACCGCGCGCCCGGTACGCGTGGTGGCCGACCGCGATGTCGCGGCACTGGCCGATTTCGTGGTCGGCGCCAATGTGTCCGGCGCGCATCTGGTCGGCGTCAACTGGGGCCGCGATCTGCCCGAACCGGAAACGGTGGCCGATGTGCGCAACGTGGTCGAAGGCGAGCGCGCGGCCGATGGCGGCGAACTGCGTCTGGCCCGTGGCATTGAAGTGGGACACGTGTTCCAGCTCGGCAGCCAGTATGCGCAGGCACTACAAGCCACCGTCATCGACGAGGGCGGCAAGGTGGCGGTGATGAAAATGGGCTGCTACGGCATCGGTATTTCGCGCATCGTGGCCGCGGCAATCGAACAGAACCATGACGATGCCGGCATCATCTGGCCCGCGCCGATGGCGCCGTGGCAAGTGGTGGTGTGCGTGATCAATCCCAAGCAGGACGCACAGGTGGTTTCCGCCGCTCAGGCCTTGCTGGACGAATTGATTGCCGCTGGCCTGGATGCAGCGCTGGACGACCGCGGCTTGCGTCCGGGTGCGATGTTTGCCGATATGGAACTACTGGGTATTCCGCATCGCGTGGTGGTTTCGGAACGCGGATTGGCGGCCGGCACATTTGAATATCGCGCCCGCACCGCCGCTGCAGCCGAAAACCTGGATAAAGCCGGATTATTCTCCCGCCTGGGACGTTGATCAAACCCCGGCAGCAGCTCCGAACGGATGAACAGAAGGCACCGAATTATTGCGGCGCATTTGTCATACCCGTTTTCTGACATTATGATGGCCATCGCTGCCACGGACCGGCATTCTTTCTCTCTCATCTTCCGGAGTCGTGATGTCGATCGATCTTAGTCGCCTGTCGGCCAAGCAGTTGGCTGCCCTGATCAAAAATGCAAAGAAGCAGCAGACCTTGGTTGCCGAGCGCGCGCCGATCGCCAAGGTCCGCACGCAACTGACCCGCGCTGCAAAAGCGCAGGGTTATTCCATTGAAGAATTGTTTGGCGCTTCCGCCACTGCTGGCCCGGGCCGTCCGGCTGGTGCCGCCAAGCCGGGCCCGCGTGCCGGCCGCAAGCTGGGCAAGGTGCCGCCGAAGTATCGCAACCCCGCCAACGCCCAGGAAACCTGGACTGGCCGTGGCAAGCAGCCGCGCTGGCTGGCAGAGCTGACCGCCGCTGGCAAGAAAGTCGAAGACTTTCTGATCAGCAAGGTCGGCGGTGTGAAGAAGGCAACGGCCAAGAAGGCCTCGGCGCGTAAAGCCGTCACCAAGCGCGCCACCAGGAAGTCCAAGGCTGGTTGACCCAAACCAATAAAAACGCCGGCAATGCCGGCGTTTTTATTGCGCGGCATTTTCCCCCGGCTCATAAATTCTTGCGCGCCGGAATCAGCAGATTGCCGAACAGCAATCCGGCCATCAATGCCATCACGATATTGGTCACTGCCAATAGTGCCGCTTGTCCCACGCTGACATCCTGTTGCTGCACCAGGGTCAAAAAGCCACGCAAACTGACGCCCCCTGGAACCAGCATGATGATGCCGGGCAAACGGATCATCGCACCAGGTTTGTGGACCACGCGCCCGAAAAGATTTCCCGCAGCGGTCAATGTCATGGCCGAGGCGAATACCCCGACAGGGCCGCCCCAGGCATGCCCAGCACAACGCGCAATGACATAGCTGAGCATGGCCGCCGCCATGATCCATAAATAATCGCGTCGATTGGCTTTGAACAGCACCGCAAACGCATAAGCGGCCACCACTAACGACGCCAATTCCACCCAACCGGCCTGCGGCCGCAACGCGGCCACCTGGGGATTCAGGCCAACCAACTGCGTCAGCGTCACCGCGATGACCGCCCCCACCGTCAGCTTAAGCACCGTGGTGACGGCACCGGCCAGGCGCGCCGTGCCGGAAACCCAGTGCTGGCTGGCCAGCTCGTTGAAGGCATTGGTCAGCGACATCCCTGGCAGCAGCACCACCAGCGAGGCGATGATCACCGTATTGAGATTCAACGGCCCCAATAACGAGGCCACCAGCGACGCCACCACCCCGGCCAGCAGGCCGGCCAGCGCTTCGCCGGCTTCCTTGGTGGCAGCACGTTTGTCGGTGTACTGGGTGAGCAGGCCAATCGACATGCCGATCGCTCCCGCCGTGGCGATATCCAGCCATGGCAGCTTCCACAGCCCGGCCACGCTCGCTGCGGCCAGCCCGAAGGCCAGCACCTGCATGGCCTTGCCGCGCCGGCCCACTTCACGGTCCAGCCGGCGCAATGCGGTGTGGCCCTGCGCAATGCTCATGCGCCCGTTGGCCACACTGTCTGCCACGTAGTCGGCCAAGCTGAGCTTGTACAGATCGATCTCGCCCGGGGCCAGGCGAATCACCCGGGTGATGTCGCTGGAACCGATCGCCTTGGTCGGGTCGCTGAAGCTCAGGATGATGCCGGTGGGGTTGGACCACGGCTCGCAGTCCAGGCCCAGCTTCTGCGAGAGCCCGACCAACGCCGCCTCCAGCCGCTGCGCGGTGGTGCCATAGGAATGCAGGCGACAGGCGATTTCGGACACGAAGGCGACGCGCTGGGCGTAGGTGGCGCTGGCGGACGGGAGGACAACGGTGGCAGCGGACATGCGTGGTGGGTCGGATCGGAGAAACGCCGTGGTCGGCGAGGCCGACAGTGTATGCCGCAGCGCGCGTGGCCGGCGTGCTTATTAGATGGCCGCAGGCACACCATTGATGCCGCGCCCCCATCCGTCGCTCACACCGTCCCTGTATGCTGGCGCCACGGACAGGCCACCCATGATCAAACCGCAACCTCCACGCATCGAACAAGACTCGCAGGATCAGGCGCAGCTCCGCCTCGCTGGCAGTTGGGTCCTGGCGACCGCCCTGCCCCAGGCAGAATTGCTACAGACCGTGCCCGACGGGGTGCGCCGCATCGACGCGCGCGGCATCCAGCAGCTGGATTCGGCAGGCGTGCTGCAGTTGCTGCGCTTTGCCAGCCGGATTGGACTGAAGGAAGACGCGATCGATTTCCGCGATGAGCATCAGGCGCTGGTGTGCACCATCGAGGAGCTCAACGACGAGCGCCCCAAGCCCAAACGCGATTACGGCTTCGTCGCTGCGCTCGACCGCCTGGGTCGGGCCACCCACCGCATCGGCCAGGACATCCTGGAGTTGAACAGTTTTCTGGGCGAAAACCTGGTCAAGATCATGCGGCTGATCCACGAGCCGCGCCGTTTCCGGCTCACCTCCACCGTGCACCACATGGAGCAGGTGGGCCTGGATGCGGTGCCGCTGGTGGTGCTGCTGTCGTACCTGGTGGGCGCGGTGATCGCGTTCCTGGGCTCGACCATCCTGCGCGACTTCGGCGCGGAAATTTACGTGGTGGAGCTGGTCAGCATCGCCTTCCTGCGCGAATTCGCCGTGCTGCTCACCGCCATCGTGCTGGCCGGGCGCACCGCCAGCGCGTTTACCGCGCAGATCGGTGCGATGAAGTCGCGCGAAGAGGTCGATGCCATCCGCACCCTGGGCCTGGACCCGATCGACCTGCTGGTGATTCCGCGCCTGCTCGCGCTGATCTTCACCCTGCCGCTGCTGACCTTCATCGCGATGATCGCCGGCCTGGCCGGTGGCGTCACCGTGGGTGCGTTCGACCTGGATATCCCGCCGCAGATGTACCTGGCGCGCATGCACGAGACCATCCAGCTGAGGCATTTCCTGGTCGGGCTCTCGAAAGCACCGTTGTTTGCGCTGGTGATCGGCCTGATCGGCTGCCTGGAAGGCTTGAAGGTCAGCGGCACCGCGCAATCGGTGGGCGAACGCACCACCTCCTCGGTGGTGCAGACGATTTCCTTGGTCATCATCCTCGACGCGATTGCGGCGTTGTGGTTCATGAAGATGGGGTGGTGATGGAGGCGGGATTCGACATTCAGGATCTGGGATTCGTGCAAAACCGCAGCGCGGCGCTTGTCGTGGTATTTGGAAGAAAAGTGCTGTGATCACTCCCGAATCCCCACTGGCCCATCCCGGCCCGGAGACTGACGCCCACGACGATCAGTTGGCGATTTCCGTGCGCGGGCTGACCAACCGGTTCGGTCGCCAGACCGTGCACGAAGACCTGGATCTGGACGTGCGCCGCGGCGAGATTCTGGGCGTGGTCGGCGGTTCGGGCACGGGCAAATCGGTGTTGATGCGCAGCATCCTGGGCCTGCGCGAGCCGGATGCCGGCAGCATCCACGTGCTCGGTGCGGATGCACGCTCGGGCCGGTTCGCCGACCGCCAGCACATCACCCGCAATACCGGCGTGCTGTTCCAGGACGGGGCGCTGTTTTCATCGATGACCGTGGGCGAAAACGTGCAGGTGCCGTTGAAGGAACACCACGGGGAGTTCCCGGAGCGCTGGTATTTCGAGCTGGCGCTGCTGAAGATCAAGCTGGCCGGTTTGCCGGCCGATGCGCTGGACAAGCTGCCCTCGCAATTGTCCGGCGGCATGCGCAAGCGTGCCGGACTGGCACGTGCATTGGCGCTGGATCCGCCGCTGCTGTTCCTGGACGAACCCACCGCCGGGCTGGACCCGATCGGCGCGGCCGCCTTCGACCGCCTGATCCGCACCCTGCAGCAAGCCCTGGGCCTGACCGTGTTCCTGATCACCCACGACCTGGATACGCTGTACGCCATCTGCGACCGCATTGCGGTGCTGGCCGATCGCAAGGTGATCGCCAACGCGCCGCTGTCCGAGGTCGAGCAGATCGATCACCCCTGGATCCAGGACTATTTCCACGGTCCGCGCGCCCGCGCTGCGCGCGCGGCCAAGACCGACTCCACCGAGACCGCCTGAGCATGGAAACCAAAGCCAATTACGTCCTGATCGGCGCCTTCACCATCGTGGCCGGGCTGGCCCTGCTGCTGTTCGGTTTATGGGCCGCCAAGTACTCCTCCGACCGCACTTGGCAGCAGTACCGGGTGGTGTTCCGCGAGGCGGTGACCGGCCTGTCGGTCGGCAGCCCTGTGCAGTACAACGGCATCGCGGTCGGCTCGATCACCGAGCTGACCCTGGCGCCGAACGACCCACGCCAAGTGGTTGCGCTCGTGCGGGTCAATTCGACCACGCCGATCAAGAGCGACACCCGCGCCAAGCTGGCCATCACCAGCCTGACCGGCCCGTCGATCATCCAGCTCTCCGGAGGCACGCCCGAAGCGCCGGCGCTGACCACCATCGACAAGAGCGATGCGCCGATCATCCAGACCACGCCCTCGGCGCTGCAGAACATCACCGACACCGCCAACCGCATCGTCGAACGCATGGACCAGATGCTGTCGGACAAGAACGTGGCCAGCATTTCGGCCACGCTGCAGAACCTGGAAAAGATCAGCGGCGGCATCGCCGATCACGACGACGGCATGCAGGCGCTGATCGTCAGCGCACGCGACGCCGCGCGTAATCTGGACACCACCCTGACCACCACCAATGGCACCATCAAGCGGCTGGATCAGAACCTGGTGCAACAGCTGCCGGGCATTCTGGAAAAACTCGACGCCACCCTGGTCAAACTGGATTCTGCCGCCGGCAACGCCGACAACATCCTTGGCGAGAACCGCGCCGCCATCAATAGTTTTGCCAATGATGGGCTGGGTCAGCTCGGCCCCACACTGACCGAGTTGCGCGGCCTGATCCGCGATCTGCGCCGGGTCAGCGACAAACTGGACAACAACCCTGCGCGCTACCTGCTCGGCCGCGACGCACCCAAGGAGTTCGAACCGAAATGACTGCCATGCGCCTGTTGCGTCCCTTGCTGTGCGTCTCGTTACTGGCGCTGGGCGGCTGCTCAGTCCTGACCGGCGGCGACCAGAAGCCGGCCACGATCTATTCGCCCACCGTGCGGGTCAGCCCGAATCCGGCATGGCCACAGGTGGCATGGCAGCTGGTGGTGGCCAAGCCCAGCGCCGCACGCATCATCGACAGCCCGCGCATCAATGTGCGCCCGACCCCTGGCGAATTGCAGGTCTATCAAGGCGTCGGCTGGGCGCAGCCAGCCACCGACATGCTGGAAGACAACGTGGTGCGCGCCTTTGAAGACTCTGGCAAGATCGCCGCGGTGGCCCATATCGGTACCGGCATCCGCTCCGATTACAAGCTGGCAATCGACCTGCGCCGCTTCGAATCCGATTACGCCAGCCAGTCGCTGCCGTCGGCAACGATCGAGTTCAATGCAAAACTGCTGCATTCGACCGATCAACGCGTGGTCGCCTCGCGCACCTTCCTGGTCGCACGCCCGTCCACCAGCACCGATACCGCCGCCGTCGCCGTCGCGTTCGAGCAGGCGCTGACCCAGGTCACCACCGAACTGGTCGGCTGGACGCTGACCACTGGGCAACAGGACAGCCAGCACTTGCCGCGGTCGTTGTAAGCGCAAGCGACCGACAGACTGAAAGCAGCTGACAGACGACTTCACGCCGGTCTACTGCAGAGCGGCTGATCTGTGCCGTGGCTGCAGGGCCCTTGCCCGCCCACCATCGCGGGACACGCTGCACGTACGTCCCTGTAAGTGTCTTGGCGGCATCCATGCCGCCAAGGGTGCCGCGACGGTGAGCGGACAAGGACCAGTCGAAAGGGGCAGTGCGCGCAGCTTTCAAAAAAGCAGCCAGCGGCGACTCGACGCGGTCTGCTCGTTCTTGAACACGGCAGCCAGTGGATTGTCTGGGCGCGGCGTCCGCGCTCTTCAATAAAGTCACCAATGAACTTTCCGGTGCGCTGTCCTCGCCGATTGCGGGACCGTTGGCGGCATGGATGCCGCCATCTAGCCCCCATGGATGGGTCCACGGCGTGTCCCGCAAGCGGTGAGGGCACCGCGCACTCGATCCACTCATCGTTTGACCTGGACTGCTGATTGCGCCCACGCAAGCTGCGGCCGACACGCCCACCGGGCTTACCGCCCAGGCGAGCGCGCTACATGTTGCTAGCCGCGTATGGCTGGCACACGCGCACCCGCGACCTGACGAAAGGTCAGATTGATGCGCTCGCCAACCGGCTTCGCGGTGCGCGGCAGGGCGTGTCTGTAGTGGCGCTGGGTCTGGCCGCCCATCAACAACAGATCGCCGTGGCCCAGTTCCAACGCCTGCTTCACCGACGCATCGTCGCGATGCTTGAATGCGAAACGTCGCCTCGCGCCCAGGCTCACTGAGGCAATCAATGGCTGCGCGCCCAGTTCCGGCTCGTCGTCGCTGTGCCAGCCCATCGCATCACTGCCACTGCGGTAGCGGTTAATCAGCACGCTGTTGAACCGGTGACCGGTCTCGTCCTCCAGGCGCAGACGCACTGGCTGCAGCACCTCCAGCCACGGCTGTGGCGAGAAGCGTGTGCCCGAGTAGCGATAACTCGCCTCCGGATCGCCGATCCAACTGCTCAAGCGCGGCGAATCCACCATGCGCCCGAACATTCGGATGCGGTGCAGCTGCCAGTGCGCCTGCACAAGCAGCGCCTGCATCAGCGCATCGGCCTGCGCGTGCGGCAGCCAACCGCGCCACCAGTCGATCTCCGCCCCCGGCAATGCCACCCGAATCTTCATGCGGGCAACGCTAGCACGCAGCCCCGCATGGCGCGGATGAATCGACCCGATTTGCCGCCGTCACATGCAATCCCGGAAAATGGACACCAGCCATCGAGCCAACGGGAGCGGAGCAATGTCGGAAGCGGGAGTGGGCGCACACGCGTCAGAGGCGGTCGAGCGTGACGTCATGGAATACGACATCGTCACCGTCGGTGCCGGTCCGGCCGGGCTGTCGTTCGCGATCCGGCTCAAGCAGCTCGATCCGAACATCAGCGTCTGCGTGATCGAAAAATCCAGCACCATCGGCGCGCATATCCTGTCCGGTGCGGTGATCGAGCCCGGCCCGCTGGATGCGCTGCTGCCAGGCTGGCGCAACAACCCGCCGCCGATTTGCGTCGCGGCCACCGACGACGAATTCTGGTTCCTCGGCAAGGACAGCGCGCGCAAGTTCCCCGTGGTGCCGCCGGGCATGCGTAATCATGGCAACTTCATCGTCAGCCTGGGCGCGATGTGCGCCTGGCTGGCGCCGCAGGCCGAAGCGCTGGGCGTGGAGATCTACCCCGGCTTCGCCGCCGCCGAAACGCTGCACGACGAAAGCGGCCAGGTGGTGGGCGTGCGTATCGGCGATATGGGCATTGCAAAAGACGGTACGCACAAGCCCGGCTACACCGCCGGCATCGACATTCGCGCCAAGGTCACCGTGCTTGCCGAAGGCGCACGTGGCCACCTCACCAAGCGGTTGCTGAAGCGCTTCGACCTCACCGCCGACAGCGACCCACAAGGCTATTCAATCGGCATCAAGGAGTTGTGGCAGGTGCCCGAAGGCCGCGTCACGCCCGGCAAGATCGTGCACACCATCGGCTGGCCCGCCGACAACCGCACCTACGGCGGCAGCTTTGTGTATCACCTGGACAACAACCAGATCGCGCTCGGTTACGTGAGCGGGCTGGATTACAGCGACGCCAACTACCAGCCGTGGGAAGCCTTCCAGCAATGGAAGAACCACCCGATGATCAAGCCACTGCTGGCAGGCGGCAGCATTCTGTCTGCCGGCGCACGCGCACTGGTCAGCGGTGGCTGGCAATCGCTACCGAAGGTGGACATGCCCGGCGCCTTGCTCATCGGCGACACCGCCGGCCTGCTCAACGTGCCCAAGATCAAGGGCACCCACCAAGCCATCCGCAGCGGCATGCTGGCGGCCGAACACCTGGTGCAATCGCAGCTGGCCCCACGGGGATTCGATGCCGCATTGCGCGCCTCTGACGTCATGGCCGAGCTGAAGCAAGTCCGCAACATCAAGCCCGGTTTCAAGAAGGGCCTGTGGTTCGGCCTGCTCAATGCCGCCTGGGAAACCGCGCTCAAGGGCGCCTCGCCGTGGACGCTGAAGAACAAACCCGACTGGTCGGCGCTGCACAAACTCGGCGAGTACGAGCAACCCGAGCGCGACTACGTCACCCGCGACCTCGCACCGCGCGATCGCCTGCAAGCGGTGTATTTCGCCGCCACCGAGCACGATGAAGACCAGCCGGTACATCTGAAGGTACTGGACACCGATGTGTGCGCCACCCGCTGCGTGACCGAATACGACAACCCGTGCACGCGCTTCTGCCCGGCCAACGTCTACGAAATGGTCGCAGACACCGCCAGCCCCTCCGGCAAGCGCCTGCAGATCAACGCGGCCAATTGCGTGCACTGCAAGACCTGCGACATCAAGGACCCGTACGAAATCATCACCTGGGTCACACCGGAGGGTGGTTCGGGTCCGAACTACCAGAATCTGTGAGTTCGCCCGGTCGCTCGCTGCAGTCGCGCCTGCGCACCTATGTTTTCGGACTGCTGCGTGCAGGATTTCGTGCGATACCGCTGAGTGACGCAACGCGCGACCGTTGGCGCGGCTGGTTTCTCGACCGACATGCGGGCTGGGTGCCGGAACCGGCGCGGGGTCGTGTACGCCCTAGCAGTTCGCGACGGCCAGCAGTTCGCAGCGACGAAGCGGCGATTGGCTATGTCCCCTACAGCACCGCCACCCTGCCTGAGACGCTTCCTGCGAAACTGATCGCGTTTTATCTGCCGCAATTTCATCCAATCCCTGAAAACGATGCATGGTGGGGCAAGGGCTTCACCGAATGGCGCAACGTCAGCCGTGCGCTTCCCCAGTTCGAAGGCCACCAACAACCCAGGCTGCCGGCAGATCTGGGCTTCTACGACCTTCGCAGCCCCCATGTCATGCGTGGACAAGCGCGTCTAGCACAAGAGTATGGCGTTGGCGCTTTTTGCTTTTACTTCTATTGGTTCGCCGGCAAGACCCTTCTGGAAATGCCGATCACGCAATGGCACGAAGACGCCACCATCACCCTGCCGTTCTGTCTTTGCTGGGCAAATGAAAAATGGGCACGCCGCTGGGATGGCCGCGGCGACGAGATCCTGATCGATCAAGCGCATGATGCGGACGACGATCTGGCCTTTATCGCGCATGTTGCGACTTACATGCGCAATCCCAAGTACCTGCGCGTCGAAGGGCGCCCGGTGCTGTTGGTGTATCGACCACATGTGCTGCCTGAGCCCGCACAGACGGCCGATCGCTGGCGTGGTTGGTGTCGCGATCACGGAATCGGCGAGATTCACCTTGCGTATGTGCAGGGTTTCGAACGTCCCGACCCGCGCGACATCGGATTCGATGCAGCTGTCGAATTCCCGCCGAACATGAGCACGCCACCTTCGGTGGCTGCCCGGCAGCGCTTGATCAATCCAGAATTCAATGGCGATGTACTCGATTGGCGAGAGCTTGCCCGCGACATGGAACAGCGACCGCTGCGCGAGTACACCTTGTACCCTGGCGTAAACCCTGGCTGGGACAATGAGCCACGGCGTTCGGGCAAGGGGCGCATTTATCTGCATGCATCACCGCGCCGCTATCGCGACTGGCTCATGCTTACCGTGCGGAATCGTCTGAAAAATACAACGCCTGCGCATCGCTTGGTGTTCATCAACGCCTGGAACGAGTGGGCCGAGGGCGCTGTACTCGAACCCGATACTCGCGTTGGCTACGCATGGCTGGACGCGACACGGCAAGCGCTGTTACACACCGCAGAAGTCGTTACCCGATCTGGTCAACACGATGCCTGCGTGGTCTTGCACGCCTGGTACCTCGATGTACTGGACGAAGCGCTTGATGCACTTGCGCACTGCGGGCTATCGCTGCGGCTTGTGGTCACCACCGACATCACCATGGTGACGCAAGTTCGCCAGTGCCTGCAGCAGCGTGGCTTGCAGGCGCAGGTGGAAGGCTTCGAAAATCGCGGCCGCGATATTCTTCCTTTCTTACGGGTTGCCAACCGATTGCTCGACGAAGGCGAGCAGGTGGTCTTGAAACTGCATACAAAAAAATCGACCCATCGCGAGGACGGAGACACATGGCGGCGCGACATGCTCTCTGGCTTGCTCGCGCCACAACACGTCGCTGCAATCGTGCGCGGATTCGCCGAAGATCCTCTACTCGGCCTTGTGGCGCCTGCGCAACACTTGTTACCGGTCACCGACTTTATGGGTGGCAATGCCGATGCGCTCGATTACCTCACTGTCCGCACAGGCACGGATGCAATAAACGCGCACAGCCTGTTCGCGTCCGGCAGCATGTTCTGGGTCAAGCTGGAAGCGCTGCGGCCGTTGTTGGATGCGCACTTGCACCCCAGTGAATTCGAAAGCGAGCAGGGTCAGATCGATGGCACGTTGGCCCATGCGATCGAGCGCTTCCTGGCTGTTGCGGTCGCCCACTCCGGACAGCGTGTCGCAACGATCGAACAACTGTTGGGAATACCGCAACCTGCAACAGCCGAACCTTACCGCTATGCACGCAAGGCGCCCTGAGGCGCCATGCATGTCCCTAGCTGCTCATGAGCTAGTCGCTGCGTAGATAGCTTTCGATCACGCAGCGAATTCAACCCCAGTCTTCTGGCGCAACTCTTCCAGCTCCACACCCTCTGCAGATTCCACCAGTACCAGCCCATCCGCAGTGACATCGAACACGGCGAGATCGGTAATGATGCGATCCACCACGCCGACGCCGGTCAGTGGCAGGTCGCAGTCGCGCAGGATCTTGTGGCTGCCGTCTTTGGCGACGTGCTCCATCAACACCACCACGCGCTTGACGCCGGCCACCAGGTCCATCGCACCGCCAATGCCCTTGACCATTTTGCCGGGCACCATCCAGTTGGCCAGGTCGCCGCGCTCGGTGACCTGCATTGCGCCCAAAATCGCCAGGTCGATGTGCCCGCCACGGATCATCGCGAACGAATCGTGGCTACCGAAATAACTGGCACCGGCACGCGCGGTCACGGTCTGCTTGCCCGCATTGATCAGGTCCGCGTCCACCTCGTCTTCGGTGGGAAACGGGCCAATGCCGAGCAGGCCGTTCTCCGATTGCAGCCAGACATCCACACCGTCGGGGATGTGATTGGCAACCAACGTCGGCAAGCCGATACCCAGGTTGACGTAAGCGCCATCGGTCAGTTCGCGTGCCGCGCGTGCGGCCATGTGGTCTCTGGTCCAGGCCATTACTGCTGTCCTTCGCGCACGGTGCGCTGTTCGATGCGTTTTTCCGGCGTGGCATTGAGCACCAGGCGGTCCACGTAAATACCGGGCAGATGCACCTGATCCGGGTCGATAACGCCCAGCTCAACGATCTCCTCCACCTCGGCAATGCACACGCGACCCGCCATGGCGCAGGCCGGATTGAAATTGCGTGCCGTCTTGCGGAACACCAGGTTGCCCGCGGTATCGGCGCGCCATGCCTTCACCAGCGCCACATCGGCGTGCAGTGCGGTTTCCAGCACGTAGTGCTTGCCGTCGAATTCGCGCGTTTCCTTGCCCTCGGCCACGATCGTGCCGTAGCCGGTGGCCGTATAAAACGCAGCAATTCCCGCCCCGCCCGCGCGCAAACGCTCGGCCAGGGTGCCTTGCGGATTGAACTCCAGCTCAAGTTCGCCTGCCAGGTATTGGCGTTCGAATTCCTTGTTTTCGCCCACATAGGACGAAATCATCTTGCGGATCTGTCGGGTAGCCAATAATTGACCAAGCCCGAAACCGTCGACGCCAGCGTTGTTGGAGATCACGGTCAACCCGGCGACCCCACTGTCGCGTAGGGCTGCAATCAGTGCCTCCGGAATGCCACACAACCCAAAGCCGCCCACTGCCAGGGTCTGACCATCGGCCAGTACCCCATCCAGCGCTGTCTTGGCATCGGCATAGCGTTTGCCGCTTGCCGCACCGCTTACTTCATTGCGCATCACCGCCCTCACCCGCCGATGTGAAGCGCCCATTCTATCCGCTGACTGTTCCCTGCCCCCGGTCGCAATTTCGCCACACCCAAGACACGGCGCAGCCGCTAAACTCGGGCGTCCCCCACTTCAGGATTTGCCCATGACGCTACCCGCCTTCAAGGCCTACGATATTCGCGGCCGCGTGCCGGATGAACTCAACGAGGACTTGGCCCGCCGTATCGGCGTGGCGCTGGCGGCGCAGCTGGATCAGGGGCCGGTGGTCCTGGGCCACGATGTGCGCCTGGCGAGCCCGGCGTTGCAGGAAGCGCTTTCCGCCGGCCTGCGTGCCAGCGGCCGTGACGTGATCGATATCGGTCTGTGCGGCACCGAGGAAGTCTATTTCCAGACCGATTACCTCAAGGCCGCCGGCGGCGTGATGGTCACCGCCAGCCACAACCCGATGGACTACAACGGCATGAAGCTGGTGCGCGAGCAAGCGCGGCCGATCAGCTCGGACACCGGCCTGTTCGCCATCCGCGACACGGTCGCGGCTGATACCGCCGCACCCGGCGAGCCCACCGCCAGTGAGCAGAGCCGCACCGACAAGACCGCGTACCTGGAGCACCTGCTCAGCTACGTGGACCGCAGCACCCTCAAGCCGCTCAAGCTGGTCGTCAACGCCGGCAACGGCGGCGCCGGGCTGATCGTCGATCTGCTCGCGCCGCATCTGCCGTTCGAATTCGTGCGCGTTTTCCACGAGCCCGATGGCAACTTCCCCAACGGCATCCCCAATCCGCTGCTGCCGGAGAACCGCGATGCGACCGCCAAGGCAGTCAAGGACCATGGCGCCGATTTCGGCATCGCGTGGGATGGCGACTTCGATCGCTGCTTCTTCTTCGATCACACAGGCCGCTTCATCGAAGGCTATTACCTGGTCGGCCTGCTTGCCCAAGCCATCCTGGCCAAACAGCCGGGCGGCAAGGTCGTGCACGACCCGCGCCTGACCTGGAACACGGTCGAGCAGGTCGAAGAGGCCGGCGGCATTCCGGTGCTGTGCAAGAGCGGCCACGCCTTCATCAAGGAAAAAATGCGCAGCGAAAATGCCGTCTATGGCGGCGAAATGAGCGCGCACCATTATTTCCGTGAGTTCGCCTATGCCGACTCCGGCATGATTCCGTGGCTGCTGATCGCAGAGCTGGTGTCGCAGTCGGGCCGTTCACTGGCCGATCTGGTCGAAGCACGCATGCAGAAATTCCCCTGCAGCGGCGAGATCAACTTCAAGGTCGCCGATGCCAAGGCATCGGTTGCGCGCGTGATGGAGCATTACGCGTCGCTGTCTCCGGAGCTCGACTACACCGACGGCATTAGCGCCGATTTTGGCGAATGGCGTTTTAATTTGCGCAGCTCCAACACCGAGCCGCTGCTGCGCCTGAACGTGGAAACGCGCGGCGATGCCGCACTGCTGGAAACGCGTACGCAGGAAATTTCCAACCTGCTGCGCGGCTGATTGCCCCCCCCCTCTCCCCTAGACGCACTTTGGAGTTCCCCCGCCCATGAGCGACGTCCTACCCATTATTTTGTCCGGCGGCTCCGGCACGCGTCTGTGGCCGCTGTCGCGCGAGTCCTACCCAAAGCAGTTCCTGCCGCTGGTTGGCGACAAGAGCATGTTGCAGTCCACCTGGCTGCGCGCAGCCCCAGTGGCTGCCCACGCACCGATCTTGGTGGCCAATGAAGAACACCGCTTCATGGCTGCCGAGCAGCTGCAGCAGCTGGGCGTCAAGCCGTCTGCCATCCTGCTGGAGCCCAAAGGCCGCAACACCGCACCGGCGATTGCCGTAGCCGCCCTGGAAGCAACGCGCGATGGTGCCGACCCGCTATTGCTGGTGATGCCGTCCGACCATGTCATCCAGAACGAAGCTGCGTTCCAGGCAGCGGTCACTGCGGCCGCTGCTGCAGCCGAGCAAGGGAAGTTGGTGACCTTCGGCATCAAGCCGACCGCACCTGAAACTGGCTATGGCTATATCAAGGCCGGTACAGGCAATGGAGTCAGCGCGGTGGAGCGCTTCGTCGAAAAGCCCGACCTTGCCACTGCACAGAGTTACCTCGCCAGCGGCGAGTACTACTGGAACAGCGGCATGTTCCTGTTTCGCGCGTCGCGTTATCTGGAAGAACTGCGCAAATTCCATCCCGCCATTGTCGATGCCTGCCAGAAGGCATGGGAAAACGGCAAGCGCGATGCGGACTTCACCCGTCTGGACAAGGACGCCTTCGCCGCCAGCCCGTCGGATTCGATCGACTACGCGGTGATGGAAAAGACCGCCGACGCGGTTGTGGTGCCATTGGACGCCGGCTGGAACGACGTTGGTTCGTGGTCCTCGCTACTGGATGTTTCCAAGCAGGATGCGCAAGGCAACGCGCATCATGGCGATGTGATCCAGCTCGATTGCAAGAACACCTATGCCTACGGTTCGCGCCTGATCGCCATGGTGGGGCTGGAGGATGTGGTGGTCGTCGAGACGCCGGATGCCGTGCTGGTCGGTCACCGCGACCGCATCCAGGTGGTCAAGGATGTGGTCAGCCAGATCAAGACAGCTGGTCGTTCCGAGGCCACTTGGCACCGCAAGGTCTATCGTCCGTGGGGCGCTTACGACTCCATCGACATGGGCCAGCGTCACCAGGTCAAGCGCATCACCGTCAAACCCGGTGCGGTGCTGAGCCTGCAGATGCATCACCACCGCGCCGAGCATTGGATTGTGGTGAGTGGCACCGCCGAAGTGACGCGAGGCGAAGAAGTGCTGCTGCTGACCGAAAACCAGAGTACCTACATCCCGCTGGGCGTCACCCATCGCCTGCGCAACCCGGGCAAGTTGCCGCTGGAATTGATCGAAGTGCAGTCCGGCAGCTATCTGGGCGAAGACGATATCGTGCGCTTTGAAGATACCTACGGCCGGGCGTGATCGGTCGTTTGTAAAAGGTTGCGCCGTATAAGCAAACAGCCGGGAATTCCCGGCTGTTTGCTTTCCGGATATCAGGCGCCAGCAGTGACTGCTGTCGTCATTGACCTGCTGTCGAGCTACTTCTTCGCCGCAGACAGCTCGGCAATCACACGCTGCAGGCCAACGCGCCACTCAGGCAGCTCGATACCGAAATCGCCCTGCAGTGTATCGATGGACAACCGCGAATATGCCGGACGCCTGGCTGGCGTCGGATAATCGGCCGTCGTGATCGGCACCACGCGCGGTGCACGCTCCAGCAACCCGGCACTGACCGCCTCTTCGAAGATTGCCTCGGCAAATCCATGCCAGCTGGTCTGGCCAGCCGCGGTGAGATGCCAGGTCCCCGATGTATCGGGCGTGCGCTGACGCAGCAGTTGTGCAGTGACATCGGCAATCAATGCCGCCGGCGTCGGTGTTCCGATCTGATCGGCCACCACACGCAACTCGTCCCGCTCCGCCCCTACCCGCAACATCGTGCGCAGGAAGTTCGCGCCATGCGAGGCGTAGACCCAAGCAGTCCGCAGGATCAGATGCTGGGCGCCGGAGGCACGGATGGCCTGCTCGCCGGCAAGCTTGGTTTCGCCGTACACGCCGAGTGGCGACGTCTGCGCGTTCTCGCGATATGGCGCTGCGCCCTGCCCGTCGAAGACGTAATCGGTGGAGTAATGCACAAGCGGCACACGATTGGACGCGCACCAGGCTGCGACGACGCCGGGTGCCGTCGCATTGGCACGGGTCGCGCGTTCCCGATCCTGCTCGGCACGATCTACAGCCGTGTAAGCGGCGGCATTGACCACACGCGACGGCTTGATTCGATCCAGCAATGCGGTCAGCGTCTCAGGCGCATCGAAGTCTGCTGTTTCACACGCGCTGCCGTCGGGCAACTGGCCACTACGCGTGGTGGCCTGTACGGCGCCATCGACTGCCAGCGCACGCAGCAATTCCGTACCCACCTGCCCATTTGCGCCAAAAACCAGCGTGGTCACGGTTTATACACCGGCAAGCGCTCAGCGGGCACATCGGCCAGAAACGGCGCAGCGGCGTCCTTTGCAGAGAGCAATGGATTGCTGATCGGCCAATCGATACCGATCGCCGCATCATCCCAGCGCACGCCGGCATCGGCCTCCTTCACATACACGTCGGTGCACAGGTAACTGAACACGGCTCGCTCCGACAGCACTGCAAAGCCGTGCGCAAACCCTTCCGGTATCCAGAACTGCTTCTTGTTTTCTGCGCTCAACACTACTGCCGCCCACTGCCCGAAGTTGGGCGAGCCGTGGCGCACGTCGACCGCCACATCGTAGACCTCACCCTCCAGCACGCTGACCAGCTTGCCCTGAGGACGCGGCCACTGGTAATGCAAACCACGCAACACGCCTTTGGCCGAGGTGGAGACATTGCTCTGCAAGAACTGCGTCGGCAGACCATGTTGCCCGAAGCGCTCGGCATTCCACGTTTCGAAGAAATATCCGCGCTCATCGCCGAACACTGCCGGCTCGATGACGACACAACCTGGTAAACGCGTTTCGACGATTTTCACGGTACTACTCCTCGCACAGCCAATTCGTGCAAATATTTGCCATAGTCGTTTTTCAGCAACGGGGCGGCCAGACGCTCCAATTGCTCCGCATCGATCCAGCCCTGACCGAACGCGATTTCTTCGGGGCAGCACACCTGCAGGCCCTGACGCATCTGGATGGTCTCGATGAAGTTGGCCGCTTCGTGCAAGGACTGGTGGGTCCCGGTATCCAGCCATGCATACCCGCGTCCCAGCGGCTCAAGATGCAGATCGCCAGCATCGAGATAGCAGCGATTGAGATCGGTAATCTCCAGCTCGCCACGCGGAGAAGGTTTCAAGGCAGCCGCATAATCGCTGGCTTTTCCATCGTAGAAGTACAGGCCGGTGACCGCATAGTTGGAGCGCGGCTTCTCAGGCTTTTCGGCGATATCGATCACTTTGCCTTGCTGGTCGAATTCGGCCACGCCGTAGCGCTCGGGATCGGTGACCCAATAACCGAACACGGTCGCGCCCTGCTCGCGCGCGTCTGCGCGGCGTAACGTTTCGGTCAAACCGTGACCATGAAAAATATTGTCGCCCAATACCAGGCAACTCGGCTTGCCATCGACAAAGTCGCGACCGATCAAATACGCCTGCGCCAACCCGTCCGGGCTGGGCTGCACGGCGTATTGAATGTGAATTCCCCACTGAGAGCCATCACCCAACAAGGATTGAAACAACGCCTGCTCATGCGGCGTATTGATGATCAAAATATCGCGGATACCTGCCAGCATCAGGACGCTCAGCGGGTAATAGATCATCGGCTTGTCGTACACCGGCAGCAGTTGCTTACTGACACCCTTGGTGATCGGATACAGGCGGGTCCCCGAGCCACCGGCCAAAATAATGCCTTTACGTTGCGTCATGAGATAGTTCCTTGTGAGGCCCACACACGGTTGCGCGGGCTCTTGCGGTGGCGCGTTACGCCGAGGCGCCGATCCGTTCCAACCGGTAACTGCCATCCAGCACGCCCTGCACCCAGGCCTGGTTGGTCAAATACCATTGCACTGTCTGCGCGATGCCTTGCTCAAACGTGTAGGAAGGCTCCCAGCCCAGTTCGTTCTTCAGCTTGGAAGCGTCGATCGCGTAGCGGCGATCATGGCCCGGGCGATCCGTCACATAGGTGATCTGGCTCGCACGCGGCTTGCCATCGTCGCGTGGACGGTGCTGATCCAGCAGGGCGCAGATCGCCTGCACGACTTCGATATTCTGGCGTTCTGAATTGCCGCCCACGTTGTAGGTCTCGCCGACCTTGCCCTTCGCCAACACGGTACGAATCGCTTCGCAGTGGTCGCTGACGAACAACCAGTCGCGCACCTGCTTGCCGTCGCCGTAGACCGGCAGCGGCTCGCCGGCAAGCGCTTTGGCGATGACCAGCGGAATGAGCTTTTCGGGGAAGTGGTACGGACCATAATTGTTCGAACAATTGGTGGTCAGCACCGGCAGGCCGTAGGTGTGGTGGAACGCACGTACCAGATGATCCGAGGCCGCCTTGGAGGCCGAATACGGCGAGTTCGGCGCGTAAGGTGTGGTCTCGGTGAACTTACCGGTTTCGCCCAGCGTGCCGTAGACCTCGTCGGTTGAGACATGCAGGAAACGGAAAGCATCGCTGCGCGCGGTAGGCAGCGACTTCCAATAGTCGCGTACTGCTTCGAGCAACGCTAAAGTCCCGACGACATTGGTGTGAATGAATGCGCCCGGACCTTCGATCGAGCGATCCACGTGGCTCTCGGCTGCGAAATTCAGCACCGCGTCTGGCTGGTGTTCCTGCAACAGACGGGCGACCAACATGCCGTCGCCAATATCGCCCTTGACGAAAACGTGGTCCGGATTGCCTTCCAGGGATGCCAACGTGTTCAAGTTTCCCGCATAGGTCAGTGCATCGAGATTGACCACGCGGATCCCACGAGCCACTGCCTCAAGAACAAAGTTGCCACCAATGAAGCCGGCACCGCCGGTTACAAGCCAAGTTGCCAATGCTGATCTCCTGATCGCACGCGAACCGCGCTGCGTTTTCAAACCACACAGGATATACGGTCGAAGCAATACCTGACCTAAGCATTGTCAACCAAGCGTCCAGGTGTTGCGCCGCAGCAACCATACGCAATCGCATGGTTTGCCGAGCCCGGTTAGAATGACCGCACTCCCGAGCCTGCCGTAGCGGCCGGGCCTTCCCGCAATCGCTGAAGGATCTCGTACACGATGAAAATCCTCGTCGCCTACAAGCGCGTGGTGGACTACAACGTCCGCATTCAGGTCAAGCCGGATGGCTCCGGCGTGGTGACCGACGGCGTCAAGCTCTCCCCCAACCCGTTCGACGAAATCGCCCTGGAGGAAGCATTGCGCCTGCGCGATGCCGGGACCGCCACCGAGGTGGTGGTCGCCACCCTGGCGCCGGCCGATGCGGCTGCGCACCTGCGCAACGGCCTGGCCATGGGCGCCAATCGCGCGATCCATGTGGTGACCGACACGGCTGTTCAGCCGCTGACCGCCGCGCGGGCGCTGCTCAAACTGGTCGAGAAGGAACAGCCCGATCTGGTCATCCTCGGCAAGCAGGCGATCGACGACGACGCTAATCAGACCGGTCAGATGCTCGCCACACTCTGGGGCCGCCCACAGGCCACCTTCGCCGGCAAGCTCACTGTTGCCGATGGAAAGGTCACGGTCACGCGCGAGGTCGACGCGGGCCTGGAGACGCTGGAAGTGGACCTGCCAGCGGTGATCACCACCGATCTGCGCCTGAACGAGCCGCGCTTCATCAAGCTGCCGGACATCATGAAAGCCAAGAGCAAGCCGCTGGAAACGCTGGCATTTGCCGACCTCGGCGTGGATGCGCATGACAGCCTGACCACCACCCACTACGCCGCGCCATCCAAACGCAGCCGCGGCGTGATGGTCAAGGACGCCGCCGAACTGGTGGCCGCACTCAAGCAGAAGGGGTTGCTGTAATGGCCAAGGTTCTCGTTGTTGCCGAACATCTCAACGGCCAGCTCAATGCGGCCACCGCCAAGACCCTGAGCGCCGCGCAGGCAATCTCTGCCGAGTCCATCGACGTGGTCGTACTGGCAGCCGACCCGGCCGCCGTTGCAGCGCAGGCCGCACAGCTGGCCGGCGTCGCCCGCGTGCTGACCGTGGCCAACGCCGCCAACGAACACGCCATCGCCCAGGTGCTGGGCCCGCAGATCGTCCAGCTGGCTGGCCAGGGCTATACACATGTGTTCGGCCCCTCGACCACGTTCGGCAAGGACCTGATGCCGGTCGTGGCGGCGCTGCTGGGCGTCAACCAGATCTCCGATTTGATGTCGGTCGAAGACGCGTACACCTTCAAACGCCCGATTTATGCAGGCAACGCCATCATCACCGTCAAAGCGCCAGCAGACCAGATCGTGGTCGCCACGGTGCGCAGCGCCTCGTGGCCGGAAGCCGTCGGCGGTGGAAGTGCGACGGTTGAGTCAGTCACCGTGGATGCTGCGCTACCGACCCACACCCGTTTTGTCGGCTTGGCCACAGGCAGCTCCGATCGCCCCGACCTGCAGAGCGCAAAACGCGTGGTCTCCGGCGGCCGCGGGGTGGGTTCGGCAGAAAACTTCAAGCACATCTACAGCCTGGCCGACAAACTTGGCGCTGCCGTGGGTGCCTCGCGCGCTGCGGTCGATGCCGGTTACGTGCCCAACGAACTGCAGGTCGGCCAGACCGGCAAGATCATCGCCCCTGAGCTGTACATGGCCATCGGCATCAGTGGCGCCATACAGCATCTGACCGGCATCAAGGACGCCGGCACGATCGTGGCGATCAACAAGGACCCGGAGTCGCCGATCTTTGAGATTGCCGATATCGGGCTGGTGGGGGACTTGTTTACGCTGCTGCCGGAGTTGGAGGCTGGGCTGGGCTGAGGTCCATCTGCTGCAATGGACTCACCCTCGCCCCCTGTCATCAACGGTGCCGCGAAATTGCGGCACCGTCTGGATTATCTGGCCGCCTTTGTTGTCGTGCTCTGCGCCAGTTACGTCGCCGTCTTGGTCTGGGTGGACAACGGGAACGGAACGTTTTCGCGGCTGAATGACGTCTGGCACCTGATGCTGCTTGCAATCGTGCCAGTCTCGTTGACGTACCTGTTTCGGTATTGGCGCTGGCAATGTCTGCTTGTTCGCAAAGGACATCACGTACCAGTGGGACTTGGCCTGGCTGGCTATTTGGCAGGCTTCGCGCTGACCGCTACGCCCGGCAAGGCAGGCGAGCTGATGCGGATCCGTTACTTCGCGCGGATGGGTATTCCGGCCGAGCGCACGTTGGGTGTCTTCGTCTTCGAGCGCGCATCCGACCTGCTGGTCATCCTGTCGCTGTCTTTGCTGGCCGCATCGGTATTTCCCACCTTGGGCGCGCTAGCTGCAGTCGTGCTGGGATTTGTCTGTGTGCTGTTCGGTGCGGCCGCCTGGCCAGCCTTCTTGGACAACTTGGCAGGTTTCACCGCGCGCCTTCCCGGCCGCTGGCTGCGACATCTCGCTCACTTTTGCCTTGCGGCAGCCTTGGAACTGCGTAGTTGCCTGGATTTGCCAGCGTTCGGGCAAAGCATGCTTGCCGGATTCATCGCCTGTGGACTGACATCGGCAGTTTTCGTGAGTCTTTGCGTCGGCATGGGCTTGCACCTGGGTCTTATTGTCGCGTTCGGTATTTATCCGCTTGCGATGTTGATCGGCGCGCTGTCGTTCGTCCCCGGTGGCGTTGGCACGACCGAATTGGCTATCGTATTGATGCTCAATCGGCTCGGAATTTCTACTGCAGACGCCATTGCAGTCGCCGTCGCGGTGCGACTGGTCACGCTTTGGTACGCCATTCTCGTAGGCGCTGTGTCTCTGCTTGCCGCAGAACTCGCTATTCGCAAGAGCCCGCGGTGATCGGCAGGTATAATCGGCGCCCCGCACTGGATCGCCAGGCAGTCGATGTCCGCCCCTACCAGCAGCTCCACCCGTCCGGTTGTTTCGGGACGCGCCTTGTGCGTGGATCTGGATGGCACGCTTTTGAATTCGGACATTCTCTACGAGTCGGTGCTGGCGTTGCTGGCACGAAACCCGCTGTACCTGTTCTTGCTGCCGTTGTGGCTGCTGCGTGGTAAGGCCGCGCTAAAGCGGGAGCTTGCGTCCCGCGTCGTCCTGCCTGCAGACACCTTGCCCTACAACCACCAAGTGCTAGAGCTGTTGCGCACCACGACGCAACGTCCGCGTGTGCTGTGCACGGCGTCCGACGAGCTTCTGGTGCACCCTATTGCAGAGCATCTAGGCTTCTTCGAGCAGGTCATTGCCAGTGATGGCAAGCGCAATCTGTCTGGTCGCAACAAGGCGGATGTGCTGGTCGAGGCGTTTGGTCAGGGCAACTTTGATTACGCGGGCAACGGCAGCGTGGATTTGCACGTATGGGACAAGGCCGGTGGCGCCTGGGTCGTCAACAACGGCCCTGCCCTGGCGAAAGCGGCCGCGCAGCGGACAACTGTGCATGCGCATTGGCCTGCTCCGCCGCGCGCCCGTGCGTGGCTGAAAGCGTTGCGCCTGCATCAATGGCTGAAGAATCTGCTGGTATTCGTTCCGCTGCTGACCGCGCACCGCTTCCTGGATCTGGAATCGGTCCTGCAATCCACGATTGCGCTGGTTGCGTTCGGGTTATGCGCTTCAGGCGTCTATGTGCTCAATGATCTGCTGGACCTGACGCCTGACCGTCAGCATCCGCGCAAGCGCAAGCGTCCGTTCGCGGCAGGTCGGCTTGCTCTTTTGCAGGGCCTGCTGGCTGCCCCTGCACTGACAGTGGCAGGCCTGCTGCTGTCGCTGGCGTGCAACAGTGAATTCACCTTGGTCTTGCTTGCCTACTACGTCATGACCTTGGCGTATTCGCTGCGCCTAAAGCGCATTGTGATGATCGACGTGGTGCTGCTCGCAGCGCTCTACACCGTACGCATCATCGGCGGGGCAGTGGCGATTGGCATAGAGCTATCGTTCTGGCTATTGGCATTTTCGATGTTCATGTTCCTGTCGCTTGCGCTGCTCAAGCGCTACACGGAACTGCATGCCATGTTGAGCAGCGGAAAGACCAGGACCAATGGCCGAGCCTATTCGGTAGAGGACCTCCCGCTGTTGCAATCGATGGGCGCGGCGGCCGGCTACATTGCGGTAATGGTGATGGCGCTCTACATCAACAGTCCAGAGAGCGTGGAGCTGTACCGCAATCCCAAGCTGCTCTGGCTGCTGTGTCCGGTGTTGCTGTACTGGGTAAGCAGGGTCTGGGTCATTGCGCATCGCGGAGAGATGCATGATGACCCGATCGTGTTCGCTGCCACCGATCGCGTCAGCCAGATCGTTTTGGTGCTGTGCGGGTTGTTCGCCCTGAGCGCCATTTGATGGCGGCGGGGCAGTCCTGGGGCCGCTATCCCAGCGCGCAGCAAACGCTGCTACCGATCAACGATCGCGCGGCAAGCCTACCGAGATTCGACGGCCTTGCCCTGCCGCGTGGTAACGGACGCAGTTATGGCGACAGTTGCCTAAACCCGGACGGTGCACTGCTGTGCGCACGCGGGCTTGACCGGTTTATCGCGTTTGATCCGGCCAGTGGCGTACTTCGCTGTGAGGCGGGCGTCACGCTTAACGAGATCATCGAGCTAGTTTTGCCGCAAGGCTGGTTTCTGCCAGTGACGCCCGGCACACGCTACGTCACCGTTGCCGGCGCAATTGCCAACGATGTGCATGGCAAGAACCACCATCGCACCGGCAATTTTGGTCATCATGTGCGCGCATTCGAGCTGCTGCGTAGCGACGGCGGGCGGCGAGTGTGCATGCCAAATGATGCCGACCACTGGTTCGCAGCCACCGTCGGCGGGCTAGGGCTCACTGGCCTGATCACCTGGGCTGAAATCCAGTTACGGCGCGTCGGCAGTCCCACACTGGAAGCAGAAAACATTCGCTTCGGCTCGCTCGATGAGTTCTTCGAGTTATCGAAGACGTCGACAGGAAGCCACGAGTACAGCGTTGCCTGGATCGACTGTCTGGCAAGCGGCACGGCACGCGGACGTGGGCACTTCACCCGCGCCGATCACTGCACCGGGCTTGCCCAGGAGCGACCGAAATCGCCTGGCGCTGGGTTATCCATGCCTGTCACCCCACCGATTTCGTTGGTGAACAAGTTATCCCTGCGACCTTTCAACGTGCTTTACTACTGGCGCCAGCCCGCACCGCGCAAACGCTTCGTCAGCCATCTCTTACCGTTTTTTTACCCACTTGACGGCATCCGTGACTGGAACCGCATGTACGGTCCTTCCGGATTTCTGCAATATCAATGTGTCTTGCCGCCCGCAACCGCGCGGGACGGAGTCGACGCGCTGCTCACGGAGATCGCGCGCAGCGGCAGCGGCTCGTTCCTGGCTGTGTTGAAAGAATTTGGCGACACACCGTCCATCGGCATGCTGTCTTTCCCAAGGCCGGGGACGACCTTGGCCTTGGACTTTCCCAACACCGGTCCTGACGTCTTCCGCCTGCTTGAGCGACTCGACCGGATCGTCGACGAGGCAGGCGGCGCTCTGTACCCTGCCAAGGACGCACGTATGGCAGCACAGTCGTTCCAGCGCGCCTATGGTCGCTGGCGCGAGTTCGGCAGCTATCTCGATCCACGTTTTTCTTCCGGCTTCTGGCGCCGGGTCACGGAGTAGACATGCAACGCGTCCTCATCATCGGGGCCACCTCGGCCATTGCCGAAGCAACCGCCCGACGCTATGCCGCACGCGGGGCGGCCATCCATCTGCTCGGCCGGCAGGCCGCGCGCCTGCACACAATTGCGGCAGACCTTACGACCCGCGGCGCCCGAAGCAGCATCGGCGTGCTGGATGTCAACGATCGTGCACATCATGGCGACATCCTGGATGCGGCCTGGGCTGCATTGGGCGGTGTCGATGTCGTGTTGATCGCGCATGGCACGCTGCCGGATCAGGCTGCGTGTAACGCATCGGTCCAATTGTCGCTGCGTGAATTCGCAACCAACGGCACTTCCACGATTGCCCTGTGCGCGGCGATTGTGCCGCGACTGACGTCGGGCGCCACGCTTGCAGTCATTTCTTCCGTGGCGGGAGACCGCGGCCGAGCCAGCAACTACCTCTATGGCAGCGCCAAGGCGGCTGTCACTGCCTACCTCAGCGGTTTGGGTCAGCGGCTGCGTCCGGACGGTATCAACGTGCTCACGATCAAGCCGGGCTTCGTCGACACCCCCATGACTGCGGCGTTGAAGAAAGGTGCACTGTGGGCAAAGCCGGACCAGATCGCCAAGGGGATTCTCACTGCAGTGGAGAAGCGTCACGCTGTGGCCTACCTGCCTAGTTTCTGGTGGGCGATCATGCTGGTGATCAAGAACATCCCGGAATTCGTTTTTCGTCGCATCTCGCTGTAAACCACCCAATCCACAGAGGAAGTGCTGAAATGCCGGATATCGATCACGATCTCGACGTGCTCTATCAACACCGTTTCCCGAAGGAAGAACTCGCTAACAAGAACCGGATCTGGCAGGTGTTGTGCACGCAGTACTTCAGCCGGTTCGTCGAACCAAATGAGACTGTGGTCGACATCGGAGCGGGATATTGCGAGTTCATCAACAACATTCCAGCCGCGCGCAAGATCGCCGTCGACCTCAATCCCGACGTGCGCAAGTTCGCCGCCGATGGTATCCGCGTGATCAATGAGTCGTGCATTGCGGTCAGCTCGATTCCTAGCGCAAGCGTAGATGCAGTATTCATGAGCAACTTTCTTGAGCACCTGCCAACCAAAGATCTGGTATTGCAAACGCTGCGGGAAAGTGCGCGCATGCTCAAGCCGGGCGGAAGGGTCATCATCTTGCAACCCAACATTCGCTTCCTGTATGACGAGTATTGGGATTACTTCGACCACCATACGGCGCTAAGCGACCGTAGCCTGGTCGAGGGAGTACTGATGGCGGGATTGGAGCCGCAGGTGGTAATCCCGAAATTCCTGCCCTATACCACCAAGAGCCGACTACCGCAGGCGGCCTGGCTGGTAGCGCTGTACCTGCGTATCCCGCTCGCCTGGCACATCTTGGGCAAGCAAGCGCTGGTCGTTGCCTACAAGCGCGACTGATCCGTCCTTCATTCGCTTCAGAGTCCATCCATGGCACAGAAAAGTGACAGGATCGTATTGACCGGTGCGGCAGGCCTGGTGGGGCAGAACCTCATCGTCGAGATGAAACAGCAGGGATATACGCAGCTGGTCGCCATCGACAAGCACGCGCACAACCTCGACATCTTGCGCAAAATGCATCCAGACGTGACGACGATATTGGCCGACCTCGCCGAACCTGGCGCTTGGAGGGAGGCGTTCGCAGGCGCTCGTCTGGTGGTACAGCTGCATGCACAGATCACCGGCAAGTGCCGCACGTTGTTCGACCGCAACAACCTGCAGGCGACCGGGCACGTACTAAAGGCTTGCATGGATCATCAGGTTGCCTACATGGTGCACATCAGCTCTTCGGTAGTGAACTCGGTTGCCACCGATGACTACACCGAGACCAAGAAGTTACAGGAGGCGCTGGTTCGCCACAGCGGAATCCCTCACTGCGTGCTGCGCCCGACGTTGATGTTCGGCTGGTTCGACCCGAAGCACCTGGGATGGTTGTCGCGCTTCATGGCTCGCACTCCGGTATTCCCGATTCCCGGCGACGGCAAGTTCATGCGCCAACCGTTGTACGAGCGCGATTTTTGTCGCTGCATCGTGCAGTGCATAGCGCGCGAACCTGCGGGCGACATCTACGATATCGTCGGCGCCACGCGTGTGGATTACGTCGATATCATTCGTACCATCAAGCGCGCAAAGCAACTGCGCACTGTGATCGTGCATATCCCGATCGGCTTCTTTGCCTTTTTACTCCGGGTGTACAGCCTGTTCAGCAGCAAGCCGCCATTCACCGCCGATCAGCTCAAAGCACTCTCGGCCGGCGATGACTTCAAAGGCATAGATACGCAGGCTATTTTCAGCGTAACCCAGACTCCGTTCGAAGAGGCCATCCGCGAAAGCTACTGCGACCCGCGCTACAGTCACATCGTCCTCAAGCGTTGATGCCCCGCCCAGGCTGTCATCGATCCTATCCAAGGTAGACATGAGCAAGTATTCAATCATCGGTAGTGGCCCTATGGGCCTGATGGCGGCACTCGAACTTCTGGACCGTGGTCACGCGGTCGATATCTATGAGCGCGACGACCGCATCGGCGGCATGTCGGCAGCTTTCGACTTCGACGGCCTTTCCATCGAACGCTATTACCATTTCGTCTGCAAAACCGATTATCCACTGTTCAAATTGCTCGACCGCCTTGGCATGGCCGACAAGCTGAAGTGGACCGACACCAAAATGGGCTATTTCTACGATGGCCGACTGTACAAATGGGGCTCGCCATTCGCCCTGCTCAGCTTTCCTCATTTGGGCCTGATCAGCAAGCTGCGCTATGCGCTGCACGTGATGCACACCAAAGGCATTTCCGACTGGTCCGCGCTTGACAAGGAGAACGCACGCGACTGGATCACAGGCTGGATCGGCAAGAAAGCCTATAAGGTCATGTGGGAGAAAGCGTTCGGACTCAAGTTCTTCGAGTACGCCAACGACCTGTCGGCATCGTGGATCGGCACGCGCATCAAGCGCATCGCACTCTCCCGGCGCAATCTATTCAACGAGAGCCTGGGTTATCTGGAGGGTGGTTCGGCAACTCTGCTGGATAGGATGGTGGCAGATATCCAGTGCCGTGGCGGCCATATTCTGCTCAACCAGCCGATCGACGAAGTGGTTTCCGAAGCCGGCAAGGTCACCGGCATTCGCGTGGGCAATCAATTCCATGCATACGATGCGGTGATCTCAACCACACCGATTCGATATCTGCCGGCGATGGTTCCGGGACTGCCTACGGCATTGGCTGATTCCATATGCCGAATCGAGAATATCCCTGTCGCATGCGTCATTCTCAAGCTTAGCCAACCGATCAGCGAAAATTTCTGGATGAATATCAGCGATGACGGCATTGCGATTCCGGGCGTCATCGAATACAGCAATCTCAACCCGGGCAAGGATCCGACGCAAAAGATCCTGTACGCGCCCTACTACATGCCAAAAACCCACCCGAAATGGCAATGGAGCAATCAGCAGCTGATCAATGAAGTCATCAGCTATCTACCTAGAATCAACCCCGCATTCAACTCAGAGTGGATCTTGGCAACGCACTGCCACCGGTATGAATTTGCGCAGACCATCTGCCCCCCAGGGTTCCAGGGCATGCTGCCGGCGATGAAGACGCCATTGACCGGCTTCTATATGGCCGATACAGCGTATTACTATCCTGAGGACCGCTCGATCAACGAGAGTGTTGCCTTGGGTGCGTCGCTGGCTGATCTTGCCACCCGATAATCGCGCGACCATGCAACGCACCCCAATGAGTTGGATCGTGCAACGAGCACTGTTGCTTCGCATAATGCTGTTGCTGGCCGCTATTATTGTTGCCGTATTAGGTTTGACCAGTCGCCAGTACCAGGGACGGATAAGCGGTGGATGCTCCCAGACTCTTTCGCCGTTCCTGAAACAAGCTACGCCGTCAGGCTCGCACGTAATTACTTTCTGCAACCTCCAGAACGCCGACATTGCAGATCTGGTGTTGCAACCAATTCCCGCCGGAAATTCATCCGTGACCGTGGAGGTTGCAGGTTATGGAGACGCACCCGGTATCAGTGCAAAACTGGTCGGTGCAGATGGCACGCAAGCCGTAGTGCCGCTGCCCCGTGCGGGTGACCGCTGGGTGCACTGGGTCGTCGACATTCCACCAGCGCTGCAAGCGCAGGACAGCCGCCTAATCGTACGTGATCAGACCCAGGAAGGTTTCGGCTGGATCGGGCTGGGCATTGTGTCTGACCATGGTGGATGGATTCCGGTCAGCATCGGCTTAGTCCTCTTGGCAGGCCTGTACCCCTGGCTGAGACAGGAGATCAGGACAACCGTACCGGTCGCGGCTACACGCGAAGCCCGCCAGAAGGTCTGGATCGGCCTGAGCATTGCTGCCGCAACACTGCTTGCGCTGGTGCTGCGCCGTCCCTCGCAGTGGAGTAACCCTTACGTCTGGGTGGAAGACGGAAAGGAGCTTCTCCCTGATTTTCTACAGTACGGATGGGGCACGCTAGTGCACCCCGTCGCCGGCTACATCCTGATTCCCAATAAGCTGATCAATTCAATTTCTGTCACGCTGTCGTTCCGCTGGCTCCCTGAAATTAGCCTTTCACTAGCAGCACTGATGACTATGGCCGTTATGGTCGCGCTGGCGCTGTTACCCACCCGCCTACGAGCGCCTTGGGCATGCGCACTTGCGGTACTGGCAGTGCCGACGGATGCAGAGGTTTTTTCGACCTCGGCTTATGCATTGTGGTGGGGCGCATTCTTAGTGGTGATTCCAGTGTTCTGGGACGAGCGGCGCGCCCCAGGATTGCAGTGGCGTTTTCCGATGCTGCTGCTCGGGGGGTTGTCGTCTCCATTGGTCGTGATGATGGCGCCGCTATACTGCGTGCGCGCAATCATTCTTCGTCAGCGCGAAGAGTGGTGGATGTTGCTAACGGCCGGAGCGATCGGCGCGGTTCAGGCCACGCTGGTTTTTCTCAATCCGGTCGCCTCACAAGAGCGTCTTTCTGCTCCGGGCGTCTCGGCATTGCTGGAGCGATTCGTTGGTCACTTCCTGTTCTGGCAGCCCAATGCGACACAACCCGCACTTGCTGCCGGCCTCGGACTCGCATTGATACTCGTCATATTGGTGGCCGTCTGGGCTCAGCGACACAATAGCGATGGGGTGTTGGTTACCCTGATTGCGTGCTTCGTCCTTTCTGTGGCGGCGGCGGCTGCGCGCGTCCCCATCGATCTACTAGATCCATTCACCGGAGGGCCGCGCTATTTTTTCTATCCCTATATCTTCCTCGCTTGGATTCTAATTCATATAGCCAGCGAGGCGCGTGGTCCCGCGCGACTGCTCTTCGTGCTTCTGTTGCTATTTCCGCTACAGCAAACTTTACAGCATGGTTACCGTACACATGCGCCACTTGACTGGCGTGAAGAAGTGAAGCGCTGCACATCGGGCCAAACCGTTAAAGGCCCGGCAGTGCATTGGACCGGCCAGATGGCGCACCTCTGGCATGCACCGCTTAAGGCTGAGCAGTGTCGCCAACTTGTACATAACAGCCTATTCGATAATAAGTTGACCTACCAGGATCTTCCTTCCACGTCAGAAAGTGGCCCCCAGCATAGGGTAATCACCTCGATGACCAGTCCCAACCACGATCGTGATCAACAATGATCGAGCGCCGTTTCGTCCTGTTTGTTGCAGCTAGCGGAGTCGCCGCAGTGGCGAACTTCAGTTCCCGCATCGCCTTCAACCAATTCATTGGGTATGTACCCGCGATTGTCTTGGCTTATTTTGTCGGCATGACCACTGCTTTTCTTCTCAATCGCTCCTATGTTTTCAAAGATACAGATAAGCAGCTTTCCAAGCAAATATTTTGGTTCGTTGCAGTGAATGCGCTGGCGTTACTACAGACTCTTGTTATCAGCCTTTTTCTCAGCCACTACGTTTTCCCGTGGATAGGACTGACTTTCTATCCTGAAACATTCGCACACGCCCTCGGCATAATTGCGCCTGCTAGTGCGAGTTACTTTGGACACAAGCATCTTACATTCAGTAAATCCGGGGATTATCAAAAATGACCTCTGTTTCGCCCACCCGTGGCCAGCCTGGGGGACTGCGCCCCCTGACAACGCAACCTGTTATTTTGATTGGATTAATTTTAACACTACTGTATGCATTTCTGGCTATTTTGGGTGGGGTGCGTGGCTATAGCCCGGTACCCTTCTGGGATATGTGGGATGGCACACTAGGCTTCTATATGCACCAGCAGACCGATATTTCGGCATGGTGGGCACAACACAACGAACACCGCATTATCCTTGCCAGGATTCTCTTCTTTATCGATTTCAGGTATTTCGGTGGAAACCCGGCATTCCTGCTCATTATGAATTATGCGCTGGCATTCTTCACCTTTACATTACTAGCATGGTGTTCTCTTCGCATTATTCCAGACGCCCCCCCATGCATGGCAGTAGTAGCATTAGTTGTTCTTAGCCTGGCGCTGCTGTGGACCCAGGAAAACAACCTTACCTGGGGATTTCAGAGCCAGTTCTTCCTTGCACAACTGCTGCCGTTGGCCAGCCTATTATCATTGTGGCAGTCCAACCAAATCGGCAAGCATCACCGCATATGGCTCGCTGTTGCGATTGCATTGGCTGTGGTGTCCGCAGGCAGTATGGCCAATGGCGTGCTCGCAACGTGGTTACTGGTAATTGGATGTGTGCTCCGCCACCAAAGTATTAGAGGGACCGTTTCATTACTTCTGATTGCCATAGTTGTCACTACGCTTTACTTTATTGGATATGTCTCGCCCGGCGGTCATGACTCGTTTTCCCATGTGCTGCGCGAATCTCCACGCGGTGTAATGTGGTTCTTATTTGCTTATCTTGGTAGCCCATTTGCGCATGCCATTGGCGGGGTTACGCCCAATCTTTACGTGGCCGTTGCTTGCGGCATGGTGGTTGCGATTCTGGCGAGCTATTTGGCAGGTACGGCCTTGCTGCGCAAACGCTTAACGGTCGACCTGGAACTTGCGCTAGCGCTGTTCGTGGCCTACCTTGGTGCCTCTGCGCTTGCAGTGGCAGTTGGCCGCATTCGCTTCGGCTTGGAAAGCGCTGTTGCCAGCCGTTACACCACACCGGCGCTGCTGGTCATCGCTTGCGTGATGATCCTGGGCGTTGCCCGATTGTCATCCAGGTTCACCTGGGCACGCGGCCAGGCCATAGGCCTGCTGCTGCTAATTCCTTTGGCGTTCCTACCCTTGCAATGGCAGGCGACGAAGCACAACCCACTTACCGATCTCGAGAAGACCACTGCAGCCCTGGCACTGGAGATGGGCGCACGGGATGAAGAACAGATTCTCTGGATCTACCCAGACAGTACTCGTGCGCTCGAGATTGCCCGTGAGGCCTCAGCGCAGAACCTCTCTATTTTTGCTAGTCCTTGGCTCAGAGGGGCATCGGAAAGCATCGGGCATGCCTATGTCGCAACGCCCGCCAAGGGATGCGGGGTGGTTCCACCGGCAACAATAGCGCTGCCGCAGTCGGACGGATGGTCGCGTCTGCAGGGCGGCCTCGTCGACACCTACCTTGGAGACGGCCTGAACGCGCTGTACCTTTTGGACGAACAGGATGTGATAATCGGCCGAGGCATCCTCGCCGTTCCAGAACGCCGGGCAGGTTCGGACAAAGTTGGCGCACCGTTCAAACTGTACGCGCCCAGTGATCGATTGAAATCCGGCCCGATGAAGATCGTCGTGCCAGGTATCTGCAGCGGCGCTTTCAACTATCAACGCTAATTTGTCGCCCCTGAAAAACCCCTCTCAAACCTCCATTACCATGTTTGCGGGCCACATGGTGCTTGAGGGCGTTGAGGAACGCGCCCGCACCACCTGCAACCAGGCACGCAAACATGCGATCCAGCGCAGCAGCCACCGCAGGTTGTCGCCAGCGGCGCAGCCGAGCACGTGCAGTGCATCGCCTTGGGCGCCGTTGAGATGGCAGCGATTCAAGCGGCAGTCCTGTTTCAGATGTCCGATCACCGGCTCTACCGCTTGCCGTCGTTTGATCCAGCGCCATTGCCGTCGTGTCAGCGTCTTGGCTTTGCCCCGATGCAGGATCTGCACACCCTCCACGTCCCGCCTGCGATACCCCAAGTCCACGATCGCCACCTGCGGGATCACATTCACATCCTGTAGTAACCAGCGCGCCTGTTCCAGGTGCTCGGCCAGCGTGTCGCCGTCGTACGGGTTACCCGGGAAACTGCGCGCGCCCACGATCAAGCCCTTGCGCGCACTCACCGCAATGCCGACCTTGACGCCACATTCGTAGGGGCTGCTTGCCTTGCCCTTGCTCATGCAGTCCACTTCCGGCGACGTCCCCCAAAGTTTGAGTAGCACCTCAGTTTGGAGTCCAATTCCCTACCCCGAGGAGATTGGACGTGAAGAAGCGCTTTTCCGAAGAGCAGATCATCGGCTTCCTGCGCGAAGCCGAGGCCGGCATGCCGATCAGACCTGTGCCGGCGGCATGGCTTCAGTGAGGCGTCCTACTACCTGTGGCGCAGCAAGTTCGGCGGCATGAGCGTGCCCGATGCCAAGCGGCTCAAGGACCTGGAGGCCGAGAACACCGGCGCGTCGTGCGCTGGTGCGCGAGTGGATCGCAGGTGGCGCCAGCGAGCGCTGCGCCCTGGCGGCGATCGGCATGAGCGCCAGTGCGCTGCGCTATCGCCCGCGCGAGGACCGCAACGTTGAGCTGCGCGAGCGCATCCTTGCGTTGGCGCATCGCCATCGCCGCTATGGCGTGGGGATGATCTCTCTCAAGCTGCGGCAGGAAGGGCGTCTCGTGAACTATAAGCGGGTGGAGCGGCTGTATTGCGAGCAGCAGCTGCAGGTCCGCCGCCGCACGCGTAAAAAGGTGCCGGTAGGCGAGCGTGCGCCGTTGCTGCGGCCCACCAAGGCCAACCCGGTGTGGTCGATGGACGTCGTGTTCGACCGCACCGCCGAAGGCAAGGCAATCAAATGCCTGGTGATCGTGGACGACGCAACCCACGAAGCGGTCGCCATCGACGTGGAGCGTGCGATCTCGGGACGCGGCGTTGTGCGCGTGCTGGATCGGTTGGCACACAGTCGTGGCCTGCCGAAGATGATCCGCACGGACAATGGCAAGGAGTTCTGTGGCAAGGCCATGGTCGCCTGGGCGCATGCCAATCGTGTGCAGCTACGCCAGATCCAGCCTCCAGAATGCCTACGTCGAATCCTTCAACGGCCGGCTACGCGACGAATGCCTCAACGAACACTGGTTCCCAACGCTGCTGGATGCGCGCACCGAGATCGAACGCTGGCGCCGCGAATACAACGAACACCGCCCCCAAAAAAACAATCGGCGGAATGACGCCGGTGGCCTATGCCCAGCAGTTGGCCAATAGCGATATCATCACCCCCGGACTCTAAACCCGACTGCTACTCAGGATGGGGGGGGCGTTGGCGCTAGCGAGGCGATCGTCAGATGGCGCAGATCTTGCAGAGACATGCGAATGGAGTCAGGACGAACGTCAGATGGCTACTCGCCTTGGGCGAATCAAAGCCAGGGCGTCGGGAAACACCCATAACGCTCCCAGCCGAGCGACGCCCATGAAAGTGAAAGGGACACCCCCGAAAAGCGAACTGGACCAAGCTACACACGAGAGGCAAGGAGAGCAGCAGCATTATAGAGAGGCAACACGGACGTACACGCGATGCAGCTGCTTACAGGCTAGCCCAAAAACATCGTCACGTTTGCGCTTCCCTTAATATCTCACGCCACAAGGCCCAAGGCATCCATCACATCATCAGCTACTCGATCAAAGCTCCCTGCCTGCAGCAATGCATGCGTTTCGTCGGCAATCGTACCTGGCAGCATTGCACGCTGCTCGCAGGCATCGACCTGTGCCGTCAGTGCCACGCAGATTTCCTCGGGCGTCATCGTTGGCAGCGAAAAAATATTGTCCGTGGTTTCATCAAGATGCTTGTTTTCGTAGCGATTGGTCACAACAGCCATTCCAAAGGCTGCCATTTCCAAAGGCGGATAACTAGGATGAGGCGACACCATCATCGACAGGCCGATTGAGGAAGTAGACAGCAGCTCTGCATAAGAATCAATGCTCAGCTTACCCAGCGCCTTCATAGAAATTGGCCCAAGATCGAGATCAGTTTGCAGTTCGCCAGGGGCAGCAACTTCCCAATGCGCAGCGCGATGATCTTTCCAACCCCACAACCGCAACCCCTCGCAGATTAGCTCGAACGCATTCCGCGGCGTACCTGGCCGTGCGTAGACAACAATACGGCGCTGGCGGGAAGAGCGTTCCGAACGAGCACGCGCCAATGCAGGTCGTAGACCTTCGTGTAATACAGGCTCGAAGACTGAGCGCCGATCATAGAGCAGGCCGTGATGTTCGAAAAAATCAGCGAGCAATCTCGTGTTGAATACGCCAATATCACGTTCGCGGCGGTAAGTGCTCAGCGCCAATGCATACTGGCTTGACCAAGGATAGAAACCTGGCTCGTAATCTTGAATAAGATAGACCAGCGGACAATCGACTCCGCCATTCTCTCCCTGCCAAGCAGACATTCGCTGTGCTGCATAAGCGGTCCACCAGGCAGTCGCCATCCAGACGTCCTGGCCAGCGACCGGCAACGTTTTCTGGTAGCGATCGCTAAAGGAAACAATCTGGCGCATTTCCGTGGAAATCTGGTCCGACGGAACAAGCACATGATCGGAGAACCTGGATAGCGCTTCGTCATCAGGTGCGCTGTCCACTAACATGATACGTGAGGCAGGGAAGTGCCGGCACAACTCACGGTAGATAAGCACCGCTGTATGAATACCGCCGAAGTAATGCCGTTTATTGATCGACGGCAGGATAAGATTTAGCCTTTTACCTTGCCAGGTGTCGGGTCGAGGCGTGCATGGAGTGATCTCGGCAACGTGTGCATTGGGTGCAGCCACTCCCGGTGCGCTGGCATCCAGACGGGCAGCGATTCGCCGCAATAAATGACCGAATCGACTCATTGGGGCATTCCTCGCAGACGCGGCGAAGACGCCATGTAATCCAGGTTTGGGCTGAAGAATGGATCGCCCTCCTCACGATAGGGCGAGTAGGCTTGTGCCGAGCGAACGAAGTCGCTTTCTGGAATTTCGCGCGGATCGCGGGTTTTGGATTCATGGTGGATCATCACGGAACGGGCGACATAAACTGTCGCCAGCCCATGCAATCGAGCACGCAGGCAGAGCTCTACGTCGCTACCGCAAACGATGAAAGACTCATCGAAACCACCCAGCGATTCGAAGGTCTCGCGCGCCACCACCATGCAGGCGCCAGTAACTGCCAGTACCTGCCGCTGAAGCAACGGGGAAACGAACAGATTTTGGTTGTGGACCGGGGCCTCCCCCTTGAAGACATGATCGGCCCAGCCGCCCATGCCTATCACAACGCCCGCATGCTGGATGGTCCGATCCCCATACAACAACAGGGGACCACACACTCCAACATCCGGGCGAAGCGCATTTTCGGCCAGCCGCTGTAGCCACTCCCCATCAATGATCTCCGTGTCGTTGTTCAGGAACACCAAAACCTCTCCCCGCGCCTCGCGCGCAGCCAAGTTATTCAGCGCCGACCAATTGAACGGAATGTCCGCATGGATCACCCGGAAACTGTCACGGCGCATCATGCCTTGCAACCACTCAAGCGTCTCAGGCTTGCTGGAGCCATTGTCAACGACAATGATCTCGAAATCTCGGTACAGCGTCTTAGCGTAAAGTGACTCCACGCAGGTACGCAGTAGGTCTAAGCCGTCACGGGTCGGAATAATGATACTAGCCAACGGCCCGCTATCTGCGTACGGATAGCGCACGTCATAACAGAAGAGCTGAGACCCATCGGCGACATTTGCGCCAGGATGTGCTAACTGCATATGGTTTTGCAGCGCTAGACGACCCGCATGATGCGCATAGGGCTTGGATCCCGCATTTGCTGCAGTTGATCCAGCATGCGCACGCCAGTGATAGAGCACTTTTGGAACATGAGCAACGGTAGCACCAAAGGCAATGCAACGCAGGACCAGATCATAATCCTGTGAACCGTCGCAATCGCTGCGCAGGCCGCCCATGTGTCGAACTAACGCGGCATCGAAGCTGATCAAGTGACCCAAGTACATCTGGGAGAGGAATAAATCCAGATCCCAGTCAGGTTTGAAATAGGGATACCGCAAGCGGCCGTCCTCGCCAAGCACATCATGATCGGTGTAGACCACCTCGGCCGAGGTTCCGTCATGGCAAGCAACCACGGCCGCAAGTGCATCCGGTTCCAGCAGGTCGTCATGGTCGAGAAAAGTAATCCAGCGCCCATTGGCCATTGCCAGGGCTGCGTTAGTGGTCGCGGCTATTCCTTGCCGCATGGTCGAACGTGAGACACGCACGTTTGGAAGCCGATCGCAAAGCTCATCAAGCATTCTGCCTATATGAGGTTGATCGGAGGCATCGTCGTGAATACACAGCTCCCAGTTGAGGTAAGTCTGCGCTTCCACGCTGGCCACGGCCTCGCGCAGGAAGTTCTCGGGAGTATTGCAGACAGGCATAACTATACTGATAAGGCCAACATCCGCCGGCGCAACGATCCGAGGCTGCGCTCGCATCCAGTCAGCATATTTATCTATAGAGGTGCTAACCAATGCTTGTGCATTGGAGCCATTCGCGTATGCCAAGATCGCATGAATTAAATGACGAGGCCCTTTTCGTGCAGCACGAGTAAGGGACGAGATCACGGTTCTGGAGGAAATCCCCTGCCCCCGCGCCCGTCGAATGCTCCAGTAGATCCCGCCGATCAGATTGCGCAGCTTCGACATTAGGCACTATCCCGTTGATTCAACACCCATACTTCCTTATTGTCTTCCAATTTCACGAGACGCCCCATCCAAGCAGAAAACCCGTCAGCGCGCCACCCGCAAGCAGCACAGACATCGCGACCTTCCACTTCCGACGCGAACGCGCATAGGAAGCAGCGCATTGCTCAAGCTGTTGCTCAACATCTTGGAACCGTATGCGTGCGCTTTCGCTTTCCCTTACAAGCGCAGCAATTTGCAACTGCTCTTCAGACAATTGCTGCCGCAGTTCCGTTTCCTGGGCACGCCAGTGGGCATCGTCGATCTGTTTTTTCTCTTGCAATTGCCGCGAATAGGCGGCGGCACTGACCCATTCACGCTTAGCGGTCTCAAGATCAGCGATGTAAGTATCAAGGATACGTGCCGTGTTCTCCCATTCGCGCTCAGCATTGGCAGTGCGCATAGCAAGGTCACGCAATCCAACCGAGAACCCACCAAGCATCTTAATTACATCTTGTTCATGCTGCGCCTTAAACGGCGGATTTTCGGTTAGACGCTGGGCATCCGTTTCTAGACGTAAGGCCACGCAATATTCTCGATACGGCTGGTCGCTACTGTCGCCGGCGAATACCCGCGTATTGTAAATTCGATCGGCGGCGCAGACTAATGACTCAAGCTCGGGAAATTTCACTTTTATAAAGTGCATCCCCATTAGGCTTGACCAAAGCACTGAATTTCCCTGACCAAAGCACAACACGGTCAGACCCGATGCCTCAAATGCTGACACGATTTCGGCCGTGTCAACCAGACCGAATTCCTTATGCTCTTTTAACCAGACATAATCTTCGCCAAACAATTCTCGCCAGCGTTCATTGGCCTCCTCGTCAGCCTTCCTCACCCATGATTGGTCGGGTGGGAAGCCGACAATGACAGCACGTCCAGCGACACGCGCCATCTCGGCTGCGGCCCTCGCCCTCAAATGGGCGGGAATGTGTTCAAGCACATCCAGCGACACCACAGCATCAAAGCCACGGTCCGGAAACGGCAATGCCGTGGCATCAGCGACTACAAAGTCCTTTTCGTCTCCTTCGGCATGCAGATCGGTATAAAGAAACGAAGCATCAGGCAAAAATTGACCCAGCAGACGCTGACGATTGGCTCCAACTTCCAACACACGGGAAGCGGCCAGATCCAGGCTCTTCAGTAAATGCGCTGCGGCACCATAGCGCTGGTAGTGGTCGAAAGGTATCTCAAGAAGCGCTGGGGTCATGAACCCTCCATTCGTGCTGTATATAGACCACTCCCTCGCTGAAATAAGGCGCAGCTACGGTGAATACACTGGCCTCTGAGAGATAGTCCAGGCAAACAAGGCCCTTATCGGTAAACAGACCAACATCGACGCGGTAACTGCCAGTTAACAAGGGCATTGACGGAATATCGTAGCTGACGCGATGCGAGCCCCGCGAAGTTGGAATCTGCACGCGCTCCAAGTAAGTGTTCGGACCAAAGATATGCAGACCGTCCATACTTTTGATCGCCACGCCGAGCAGCAAACCATCAACGGTCTCATCACTTACTGTATAGCTGATGTCTACAGTCAATGCGTCGAACGGCGCAAGCATGTCCGTGCTCAACGCTACTGTCTCCAGATGCGCAGGGATTCCCCCCGGCGCTGGAGCTTGACGGCTTTCAGTATCCGAGGAGGACACTAAATCCTTACCGAGCTCATAATCACGGAAGCGATCAGCGACAAAACTAGCCTCTCCGTGTAACTTTACCTTACCGCCCTCAAGCCAAAGGGCCGTCTGACAGAATCGTTTCACCTGCTCTAGTGAATGCGAGACGAATAGAATCGTTGCGCCGCGTGCACGAATCTGCTCAATTCGCGCCAAACACTTCATTTGAAAGCGTATATCTCCGACAGAAAGCGCTTCATCAATGATCAGCACGTCCGGCTCAGTGTGTATGGCTACAGAAAATGCCAAGCGCACATACATTCCGCTGGAATAAGTTTTTACCGTCCGCTCGAAGAAGTCGCCGATATCTGCAAAATCAATGATTGACTGCAGCTTTTCATCCACTTCCCTGCGACTCAATCCCAGGAGCGAGGCACTCAGATAGACATTATCTCGCCCTGAGAAATCAGGGTTGAACCCTGCGCCAAGCTCAAGAAGTGCAGCAAAACGCCCACGGATGCTGACAGATCCAGAGGTAGGCCTGACAGTACCGCACAAAATCTGCAAAAGCGTGGACTTGCCGGCACCATTTCGCCCGATGATACCCACTGTTTCACCCTTGGGCACTACGAGATTTACACCGTCAAGCGCACGGAATGTACGACTGGCCCTGTCTCCGGAGGGCTTGAGCAACGATAGCAGGCGATCACGTGGACTGGCGTAAACTGGGTAGTCCTTAGTCACTCCCAGCACTTCGATAGCGGCATTGGTGTGACCTTGCGCTTCAAGAGCTTGGATAGTGTTCATAGGACGTCCGAGAAACCACGCGACAAGCGCCGGAACAGCGAGTAGGAAATCAAAGCTGCCACCACCGAAAGCATAAAATGCGGCAGCAGCGCTACCAGATCGGGAGGCGAGTGCTGAATGGTTACTGCACGTAGCTGCTCAATCGGGGTCACCAGCGGATTGAAATATACGAGTACCTTTGCAGCCTCTGGCATTGCATGAGCCGGAAAGAAAATCGGACTCAGGAACAGCAGCACGCTACTAACGATTCCCACGAACTGCCCAATGTCACGGAGGTATACGCCCAATGCCGACAATGACCATGCAATCGCCAATAACATGGGCGTCATCTCAAGAAGGACCAACGGAGAGAGCAATGCCCAGGCCGACGGCAGACCTGCCTGCAGAAGCTGGGCCACCAGCAAGATCGTCAAGCCGATACCAGCGGTCGTAAGCGCAGCCCCCACTTTAACGATCGATAGGATAGGAAGCGGAAATACTACTTTTTTCACGAAGTTGGGCTGCCCAGCGATTATACCTGGCGCAGTGATTAGAACTTCGGACAGCAAAGTAAATGGCACCAACCCCGCGAAAAGCATCCGAGCGAAATCGCCTGTAGACTCCGCGCCTGGCCAGCGAGCCTTGAAGACACCACTGAACACCAGCGTATACACGCATAGCATCAATAATGGCTGCAGCACCAACCACAAAACACCCAACATGGTCGTCCGATACCGCGCAGCAAGCTCACGACTCAGCAGTTGGCGAAATAGAAAGAGCAGATTTGCATGCTTTTGCATGGATTAGCGAGTCCCCTCACCAAGCGCCCGCTCCAAATCCCCACGCAAATCCCCAAGATCCTCAATCCCCACGCTCAACCGCACGAGCGCATCGCTGATACCAAGCTGTTCACGTCGGGCAACCGGAATCGAGGCGTGCGTCATGACGGCGGGATGGTTCACCAGGCTTTCAACACCACCGAGCGATTCGGCCAGGGTGAACAGCTCGGTCTTCTCGCAGAAACGCTTGGCTGCGTCGAAGCCGCCCTTGAGGACGATGGAGACGATGCCGCCGAAGCCGGACATCTGGCGTTTCGCGAGCACATGCTGCGGGTGCGAGGCCAGGCCGGGGTAGATCACCTTTTCGATGGCGGGGTGCGTTTCCAGCCATTGCGCCAGCGCCAGGGCATTTTCGCAGTGCGCGCGCATGCGCAGCGGCAAGGTCTTCAATCCGCGTAGCGCGAGGAAGCTGTCGAACGGGCCTTGCACGCCACCGATGGAGTTCTGCAGGAACGCCATCTGCTCGGCGAGCTCGGCGTTGTCGCCCACCACCGCAATGCCGCCCACCATGTCCGAGTGGCCGTTGAGGTACTTGGTGGCCGAGTGCACGACGAGGTCGGCGCCCAGGCTGAGCGGGCGCTGCAGCATCGGCGAGGCAAAGGTGTTGTCGACCACGGTCAACAGGCCATGCTTGCGCGCGATCACCGCAATGGCGGCGATGTCGACCAGCTTGAGCATCGGGTTGGTCGGCGTTTCGATCCACACCATCTTGGTGTCTGCGCGGATCGCCGCCTTAAACGCGGCCGGGTCGGTCAGGTCGACGAAACTGAAATCCAGGCCGGCGGTGCGACGGCGCACGCGCTCGAACAGGCGGAAGGTGCCGCCGTACAGATCGTCCATCGCCACCACGTGGCTGCCGGCATCCAGCAACTCCATCACGGTGGAAGTGGCAGCCATGCCGGAGGCGAACGCGAACGCGCGCGTGCCGCCTTCCAGTGCGGCCACGCAGCGCTCGTAGGCGAACCGCGTCGGGTTATGTGTGCGCGAATACTCAAATCCCTGGTGTTCGCCGGGGCTGGATTGCGCATACGTGGACGTGGCGTAGATCGGCGGCATCACTGCGCCGGTGCTGGGATCCGGCGACTGCCCTCCATGGATCGCCAGCGTTGCAAGCGACAGCGCGCGATCGCCGTCATGGCTATGAGTGGTGCGGTTGGACATGGAGGTTCCCGGAAAAAGTGGGCGATTGTAACAAGCGGGTCTGAATGGCCCGTGCCGCGCGTCTCATCGAAACGCGCGGCTGCACGGGATTCACTGCACGCGACGGCGCAGGTAGTTGAGCAGGTCGATGCGGGTGATCAGGCCAAGAAACTGCTTGCCGTTCATGACGATGGCGACCTGGCCGCGGTCGAACACCGGCAACAGCGCTTCGATGGGCGATGCGACGTCCAGACGATCCAGCTTGCTCACCATGGCGGTGGAGATCGGGTCGCGGAAGCGCGCCTCGTCGCCATAGACATGCAGCAGCACGTCGCTCTCGTCGACGATGCCGACCAATTCGCCATAGTCGATCACCGGCAGCTGCGACACATCGTACAGTTTCATGCGCTGGTAGGCGGTGGTCAGCAGATCCTTCGGGCCCACCACCACGGTGTCGCGCTTGTTGTACGGGCGAAGGATCAGGTCGCGCAGATCGCCGTATTGCGGGCGCTCCAAAAAGCCGTTGTCGAGCATCCAGTAGTCGTTGTACATCTTCGACAGATACTTGTTGCCGGTATCGCAGACGAACACCAGCACGCGCTTGGGCGTGGTCTGCTCGCGGCAATACTTCAGCGCCGCGGCCAGCAAGGTGCCGGTGGACGAGCCGCCGAGGACGCCCTCTTTGGCCAGCAATTCGCGCGCGGTGTGGAAGCTTTCCGCATCGCTGATGGAATAGGCCTTCTTGACGCGCGAAAAGTCGGAGATGTCCGGCAAGAAGTCTTCGCCGATGCCTTCGACCAGCCAGCTGCCCGACTTTTCGCTGACCGTGCCTTCTTCGATGTACTGGGTCAGGATCGAGCCGACCGGGTCGGCCAGCACCAGTTCGGTGTGCGGCGAGGCGCTGGCGAAGGCGCGCGACAGGCCAGTCATGGTGCCGGAGCTGCCGCAGCCGAACACGATGGCGTCCAGCTGGCCGTCCATCTGCGCCAGGATCTCCGGGCCGGTGCCGAATTCGTGCGCGGCCGGGTTGTCCGGGTTGCCGAACTGGTTGATGAAGTAGGCCCCCGGCGTTTCGGCAGCGATCTTGGCGGCCAGGTCCTGGTAGTACTCCGGGTGGCCCTTGGCCACATCCGAGCGGGTCAGCACCACGTTGGCGCCCATGGCCTTGAGATTGAAGATCTTCTCGCGGCTCATCTTGTCCGGCACCACCAGGATCAACTGGTAGCCCTTCTGCTGCGCCACCAGGGCCAAGCCCAGACCGGTGTTGCCGGCGGTGCCCTCCACCAGGGTGGCGCCGGGCGTGAGATCGCCGCGCTGCTCGGCCGCTTCGATCATCGACAGACCGATGCGGTCCTTGATCGATCCGCCAGGATTACTCGCCTCCAGCTTGAGGAACAGCTCGCAGACGCCGGTGTCCAGGCGCTGGGCCTTGACGATCGGCGTGTTGCCAATCAGTTCGAGTACGGAGGAATGAATCGCCATCGGCATATCGTCGCTGCGCCACACGGGCTGGGCCGGTCATTATCCGACGAACAGCTGGGGAATGCGCATTCAGCCTTGAAACGATCATGCAGGCCGATGAAACGAACAAGCTCAACCACTGCGCAAACGTGCCACTGGACCGGAAACGCAGCACTGCAAACTAAAGACGCGGACGGTGGCAAGCCGACGAGGAGGCCGCCACCGCCCGCGGCGGTGAACTTGTTCTAACGGTGGGGAAGGATCAGTGCGTGAGCTGGTCGTACATCCGGGTGAGCTTTTCTTTGGCCTGCAACTTCTCGCGCTTCATCTGGCCCAAGGTGACGTCGTCGATCGGGAGCACCCCGAGTTCGGCATCCATGCATTTCTTGTTCAACAGCTTGTGACGTTGGTAGAGCTGCTTGAACTGGGGATCGGACTTCATCAATGCGTCGATTTCGGTCTGCGGTTGCCCTTCGAACATGGCGTTACCTCCTTCACTGAAACAAGAACGCCCCGGCCAGCAAAGGCACGGGGCGGAGCTTGGAAATGGAAGACCAACGCGTTGCACAGGCAGACACACGGGCGGAACCAGCAACAACCACTCCACCCTCTTGCATTGTTGCGTGCCTTTGCGTCACTGGCGCGGCCCTCCGTACTTCCCGGGCAGCGGAGTTGCTGCCCGGAGATACGACCCTACGCCGGTCGCGGAGGGGGTTCAAGACCGAAACAGCCACATTTGCCGTTCATTGTCGCAATTGGTGACTGCGGTTCAACCAAGCGTCATGCCCCGGTTAAAAGGCTTTAACTTCCAATCACTTGCCGTCAGGGCGCGACAACGACCTCGGCCGCACGGGTCTTGTTGGCCGCGCCTTTGGTACCGGTGACCTGCAGCCGCGAGGCCGCCACCCCGCCCGCCACCAAGGCATCGCGTAGTGCTTCGGCACGCTTCTTCGCGGTGGCTGCGTCGTTGTCGAACCCGACGATGCTGACCCGGCCCTTCTTGCCGATGTTCAGATATTCGGCCAAGGCCTTGGCCTGCCCGGCGGCATCGCCGGACAGCGCCGCCTTGCCACCGAAGGCGCCACTGCCCAGCGAGAACACTTCGCCACGGCTGTCGAACTTGGCAGCCGGCAACTTGGCCCCGGCCACCAGCTCGGCTTCCTCATGCGCCAGCTGTACTGCCTTCTGCTGGGCCGCGTTGAGCTTGGCGGTCTGCCTACCGGCCACGCTGGTCAGCGCCAGCTCGGCGTCCTGCCGGGCAAGCGCCTCCTGTTCGGCGGACTGGCGTGCCTGCTCGGCGGCCTCGGTCTGGATCTGCGCCTGCACGCGCAGACGTTCTGCCTCCTGGCGCGCACGCGCAGCGTCGCGGCGACTGGCTTCGATCAGCAAGTCGTTGCGCGTACCTTCCAGCCGGTCCAGCTCACGCCGTGCCAGCGCGGTACGGGCAGTGAGTTCGGCGATCTCGACCCGGCGATCGGCCAGAAACACCAGCTCGTCGCGGTCGCGCCGCTTGGCTTCGGCCAGCGCAGCGACGCTCTGCTGCGCCTGCAGCCGTTCGAAGCGGGCCAGCTCGTTGGTTTGCGGATCGTTTTGCAGCGCGGCCAGACGCCGGTTGAGCGCGTCGGCCTGCGGGTCGTCCTTGGCCGCCATCGCCAGCGGCGGCAACGCAGCCAGGCTCAAGACACCGAGATAGAGCAGTGGGCGCAGTTTCATCGGCCGCTCTCCCCGGTGTTGAGTGTGTTCTGCAACTGCGCCACTTCCTTCTTGCGCTGTTCCAGTTGGGCGGTGACCACCGCCTCTTCGCTGCGTGCCTTGGCCAGATCGGCGTCGGCAGCTGCGCGTAAAGCGATCTGGGGCACCTGCTTGCGCTGGCGCTTGTCAAGTTGCGCCTGCTGGGCCTGCATCAGTTCCTGGCGTGCCAGGTTGACCAGATCCGGGGCGTATTGGTCGGCATCGGCCTGCGTGGCGCGTTGCACGGCCTGTTCGGCAGCGGTGAGCTCCGGTGCCACCTGGGCGGCGGCCGGAGAGGAAAGAACGATGAAACAGGCGATGCCATACAGGGATCGCCGCAAGTATGCGAAGCTAGCCGTCATTAGGGGAGCCGTAGCGAGAAGTCTCGAGCACGGCCATTGTCGGAAGCCTGCGGCGGACTTGCAACGAGACGCTGCTGTTTGTTGGGGAACCATTGCGCATGGATATCGGCTACTTCCTGAAGCTGATGACCGAAAAGAATGCCTCGGACATGTTCTTGACCACCGGCGCGCCGGTGCACATCAAGATCGAAGGCAAGCTTTACCCGCTCGGCAATACGGGATTGCCGCCGGGGATGGTCAAGAAAATCGCTTACTCACTGATGGACGAGGGCCAGGTGCCGCAGTTCGAGCGCGAACTCGAACTCAACATTGCCATCGCCCTGCCCGACGCCGGCCGCTTCCGCGTGAACGCGTTCAAACAGCGCGGTGAGGTAGGCATGGTGATCCGTGCCATTCGCAGCCGGATCCCCAGCATCGAAGAGCTCCACCTGCCACAGGTGCTCAAGGACATCATCATGGCCCCGCGCGGGCTGGTGCTGGTGGTGGGCTCGACCGGCTCGGGCAAGTCGACCTCGCTTGCCGCGATGATCGACCACCGCAACAGCACAACCACCGGGCACATCCTCACCATCGAGGACCCGATCGAATATCTGCACAAGCACAAGATGTCGATCGTGAACCAGCGCGAGGTGGGCCTGGACACCCATGCTTTCCAGAGCGCGCTGAAGAATGCGATGCGCGAGGCGCCGGACGTGATCCTGATCGGCGAGATCCTGGACGCCGAGACCATGGAGGCAGCGATCGCCTTCGCCGAAACCGGCCACCTGTGCCTGGCCACGCTGCACTCCAACAATGCCGACCAGACCATCGAGCGTATCCTCAATTTCTTCCCGGAAAGCGCGCACAATAACGTGCTGATGAACCTGGCGCTCAACCTGCGCGCGGTCATCTCCCAGCGTCTGGTCAAGGGCCTGGACGGCCGTCGCCGCCCGGCCACCGAAGTACTGCTCAATACGCCGATGATCCGCGACCTGCTACGCCGCGGCCAGGTGCACGAGGTCAAGCAGGCGATGGAAGAGTCGCTGGAAGAAGGCATGCAGACCTTCGACCAGTGCCTGTTCCGCATGGTGAAGTCGGGCGAAATCGAGCAGGAAGAAGCGCTGCGTGCCGCCGACTCGCGCGACGGCCTGGCGCTGAAGTTCCGTCTCTCCGAAGACGGCTCCGGCGAGCACGACCCGTACGCGGATTACGAAACGCCGGCTGCGCCGAAGATCAGCCACGGGTTTATTTAAGCGGCCTTGTCGCTGGTTCCGGCCAGCGACTGACCGCGTTGGTACTGATCGATTGACGTATTGATGGATGCGTCCGGTCGCGCAGCGATCGCGACTTGCCTTTATCCGCTACCGCATCCCCCTTCTTGCGATCGCGGAGGAAGGGAGGCAAACGCGTCGTGCGTGCCTTCAAAGCCTGCCTTGAGGCGAGTGCCAGTTCTATGTTGATGACAGACCTAGCGCCGGGCTGACCGCGACTTTAAAGAACGGCGCACAATCCGCGTTTGCTATCGCAGCACCGGTGAAGCTGCCCGCAGCACAGAGGAGAGGGTCCTACCTACCCTCTCTTACCCTCCGCCTCACACCACTGCATCAATCTGCATTTCCGACCGCGCGGCATCGAACGCCGGCAGTGCCAGGCAGGCCTGTTCAATACGCTGCAGGGTGGGATAAGGCGCAAGATCTACTTCGAACCGGCGCGCGTTATAGAGCTGCGGAATCAACACGCAATCGGCCAAGCCCGGCGTGTCGCCATGGCAGAAGCTTGCGGTGTACGGTTCGTTGGCCAGCTGCAGTTCCAGCGCCGCAAACCCTTGCTGCATCCAGTGCTGCATCCAGTGCAGGCGCTGCGCGGCATCGCGTTGCCACTCGCGCTCGAGCAACTGCATCACGCGCAGGTTATTGAGCGGGTGCACATCGCAGGCGATGGCTTGGGCAAGTGCGCGCACACGGGCGCGTTCGGACGGTGCTGCCGGCAGCAGCCGCGCACTGTATGGAAACGCTTCTTCCAGATACTCCAGGATCGCCAGCGACTGCGGAACCACCACTGCGCCGTGGCGCAGCGTCGGAACCAACTGCTGTGGATTGAGCTGCGCGTACGCGGCGGCATGCTGCTCGCCGCCATCGCGCACCAGATGCACCGGGTGCGTGACGTACGCCAGCGCCTTTATGTCCAGCCCAATGCGCACGCGATAGGCCGCGCTCGAACGCCAGTACGAAAACAGCTCCAGCGGCGCGCTCATACGCCAGCCTGACTGCAGACGCTCATGGAAGGTGAGCAACCGGTCATGGCAGCGGCTGCCGCTCAACGCGCTGTTCGATCGCGCCGAAGATGCTGACGCCGCTGGCATCGAACATCTCGATCCGCACCACGTCGCCGAACGCCATGAATGGCGTGCTCGGCTTGCCGTCGCGCAGGGTCTCGATCACGCGCTGTTCGGCAAAACACGAGGCGCCCAGCGTGGTGTCCTGATTGGCGATGGTGCCCGAGCCCACGATCGTGCCGGCCGACAACGGACGGGTCTTGGCGGCGTGGGCGATCAGCTGGGCGAAATCGAACTGCATGTCGTTGCCGGCTTCGGGAGCGCCGAACCAGGCACCGTTGATGTGCGTCACCAGCGGCAGATGCACCTTGTTGTCGCGCCAGGCATCGTCCAGCTCGTCGGGGGTGACGAACACCGGCGACAGCGCCGAACGCGGCTTGGATTGCACGAAACCAAAGCCCTTGGCGAGTTCGGCCGGAATCAGGTTGCGCAGCGAGACATCGTTGACCAGCCCCACTAACTGGATATGCGCGGTCGCCTGCTCGGGCGAGGCGCCCATCGGCACATCGTCGGTGATGACCACAATCTCCGCTTCCAGGTCGATGCCGTAGTCCTCGCTGATCACCTTGATGCCGTCGCGCGGGCCGTAGAAGCCGGCGCTGGTGGCCTGGTACATCAACGGGTCGGTGTAGAAGCTTTCCGGCACGTCGGCATTGCGCGCGCGACGTACCCGTTCCACATGCGGCAGGTAGGCGCTGCCGTCGACGAATTCGTAGGCGCGTGGCAGCGGGGCCGCCAAAGCCTGCATCTCCAGGTCGAAGACCCCGTCGGCACTGCCGTCGTTGAGCGAGGCCGATAAGGCGTTCAGGCGCGGCGCGACGTTGCTCCAGTCTTCCAGCGCGCGCTGCAGCGTGGGCGCGATGCCGGTGGCGCGCACGGCGGTGCGCAGATCGCGCGAAACCACGATCAGGCTGCCGTCGCGGCCGCCGTCCTTCAAGGAACCTAGCTTCATGACCATCCTGTGCTGTGGCTGATCGGGAGATTGTACGGCCTGAAGCAACAGTGGTTGCATATGAAACAGATGGCCGTTACCACAACTGCGGTGACGGAATTTTGTGCAGCGCGCCAAACGCGAGTACACTTGCCGGGTCTGCATGCGGCCGTCCGTTTCCCTTAGGGACAGCCGGCGAGACCAGGATCGACCGATCCGCTCGCCCGCCCCACCCGACGCCTTTCGTGGTGCCGACAAACCCATCGTTCCTTGATCGGGTTGATCCACCATCTCGCAGCGCGGTTCACGGGAACGCTCCGAGCCTCACTTGCTTTTGCATCTGCAATGCGTTTGCGCTCCGGGCCTGGCTTGGTGGCGACGCTTTACCTGGAGCTTCCTGATGTCTTTTGAATCCCTGGGCCTTGCGCCCTTCCTGCTGCGCGCGTTGGCCGAGCAGGGCTATGAAACCCCCACTGCAATCCAGCAGCAGGCGATCCCGTTGGTGCTGGCCGGTCACGACCTGCTGGCCGGCGCGCAGACCGGTACCGGCAAGACCGCCGCCTTCGGCCTGCCGCTGCTGCAGCACCTGGGCACCTCGCCGCAGCCGGTCAACGGCCCGCGCAAGCCGCGCGCGCTGATCCTGACCCCCACCCGCGAACTGGCCACCCAGGTGCATGACAGCCTGCGCGGCTACAGCAAGTACCTGCGCATTCCCAGCGCAGTGATCTACGGCGGCGTGGGCATGGGCAACCAGCTCGACACCCTGCGCCGTGGCGTGGACCTGCTGATCGCCTGCCCGGGCCGGCTGATCGATCATATCGAGCGCCGCAGCGTGGACCTGTCCGGCATCGAAGTGCTGATCCTGGACGAAGCCGACCGCATGCTCGACATGGGCTTCTTGCCGTCGATCAAGCGCATCCTGACCAAGCTGCCGCGCCAGGACCGTCAGACCCTGCTGTTCTCCGCGACCTTCGAAGAGAACATCAAGCAGCTGGCGCTGGAGTTCATGCGCAACCCGATGCAGATCCAGGTCACCCCGAGCAACACCGTGGCCGAGAGCATCACCCACCGCGTGCACCCGGTCGATGGCGCGCGCAAGCGCGATCTGCTGCTGCACCTGCTGGCGCAGGACAGCCGCGAACAGACCCTGGTGTTCGCGCGCACCAAGCACGGCAGCGACAAGCTGGCGCTGTTCCTGGAGAAGTCGGGCATCAAGACCGCGGCCATCCACGGCAACAAGAGCCAGGGCCAGCGCATGCGTGCCCTGAGCGACTTCAAGGCCGGCCGCGTGACCGTGCTGGTCGCCACCGATATCGCTGCGCGCGGGATCGATATCGACCAGCTGCCGAAGGTCATCAACTACGACCTGCCGATGGTGGCCGAGGATTACGTGCACCGCATCGGCCGCACCGGCCGTAACGGCTCCACCGGCGAGGCGATCTCGCTGGTGGCGCAGGACGAAGCCAAGCTGCTGCGTCAGATCGTGCGCATGCTGGGCCGCGACGTGGAAATCCGCGACGTGCCGGGCTACGAGCCGCAGACGCCGATCCGTTGGGGCAACAGCGCACCGGGTCGCGCCGAGCAGCCGGGCGGCGATCGCGCCCCGCGCAAGAGCCACGCCCGTCGCCCGCATGGCGATGCACCGCGTCAGGCGCACGCGCATGCCGGCCCGAAGAAGCCGGGTGGCCAGCGCAGCGGCGGGCCGCGTCAGGCCAACGCTGGCCCGGGTGCAGGCCGTCGCGACGGCGGTCGCGGTGGTCAGCGTCCGAGCGGTACGCGCTAAGGAGGACAGCGCGCCCAGCCCATCGTCGGGGAGGTGATGCAGGGTCTGATTCAGGGTTTCTTGCAGAAGACGCACGGCAAAACGGGAGCGTTATGAACACGCCCCCCCTTCCTACATCAAGCCAGCCATCTCAGCTTAACCGACTGGCATTGGCCTTCGGGGCAGCTTTTTTGTGGGCGATGCACGTGTCTCAGCAACCATGCTTTATCCGCGTGCGACCAGGCACCTCAAGAGCGCGGCAATGCCGCACCTTGGTGACGGACGCGATCGTCAGCGCGCCAGGCATTCGCGCAGCACTGCCTGCGGATGTGGCATGCAAGCGGCCACCATGGCTTCGTCGCGTTGCAAAAGCACCGCAGCGTTGCGCTTGCCGTCGGCTGCAGAGGGCCCAGCGCACTTACAATGCCGCGCATGGATATCTTCAAAGTCTTCACGCTCGAAGCCGCGCACCGGCTTCCCAACGTGCCGCCTGGGCACAAATGCGCGCGCCTGCACGGGCACTCCTTCCGGGTGGAGTTGCATGTCAGCGGCGAACCCGGCGCCGAGACCGGATGGATCATGGATTTCGGCGACATCAAGGCCGCCTTCCAGCCGATCTACGACCGCCTGGACCACCACTATCTCAACGATATCGAAGGGCTGGAAAACCCCACCAGCGAACGCCTTGCGATCTGGATCTGGCAGCAGCTCAAGCCGACGCTGCCGCAGCTCAGCGAGATCGTGGTGCATGAAACCTGCACCTCCGGATGTCGCTACCGCGGTTGATCGGTAGCGCAGTCCTCTGACATGAAGCCGCCCACTGGGCCGCTTTTATGATTTAAGGAACCAGCCAACCTATTGATCGAAAAGCACTTCTCAAGCCGTTTGGAAAATCTTCAGCAAGCGCGTTGCATCGCAGCGACAACGGCGTATGCTGCAACGCAACAAACGGTCACGGCCTTCCCCAAGGGGTTCGCAATGTCGGCGCAGTTCGAAAACCGCTTTACCAGTCAGTTCGCCTCTGCTGCTGCCCGTGCCAACCAGTTGGCATTTGAGACGCTGGAACAGAATATCAACGCCACGAGCAGTTTCTTCGGTGAGTTTGCGCAGGCGCGCGATCTAGGTGCCTACCAGATGCTCTGGCCGAAAGGCTTGCAGGTGGCGCGCGACAACCTGGAACGTCTGGCCTCGGTCAATCAGGAAGTGGTCGGGCTGGGGTTGAAGATGTCCAGCGAGCTTGGCCAATTCACCAAGCAGCAGTTCGACACCGGCAGCGAGACGGCCGGTGCGGCAGGCAAGACCCGGCGAAAGTAACGGCCACCAAAATTCAGCGACTTTGCATGGGTCCCTCCCCCCGTGCAATCCGGCCCGACAGATCCCTCCCTCTGTCGGGCTTTTTTATTGCCTGCACGCTGTGCTCAGCGGCATTTAGCGCGGCAGCTGCAGTCCCTGAGCCTGAGCAGCAGCCTCGGCGTCCGGCCGCCACGGGATCCGTCCCCAGCACGGCATTGCCAAACGCTGGCGCAGCATGCCGATGTTCTCTTCGACACGCTCCATCTGCGGGTCGACTTCATTGGCGATCCAGCCGATGCATTGCAGCCCATCGGCGGCAATGGCGGCAGCGGTAAGGCGCGCATGGTTGATGCAACCCAGCCGCACGCCGACCACCAGCACCACCGGCAGCTGCAATGCACGCACCAGATCGGCTTGATCCAACGTTGCGCTCAGCGGCGCGGCCCAACCACCGACGCCCTCCACCACCACGACCTCGGCCTGCGCGCGCAATTGCGCGAAGGCCTGCGTAATCGGCTCCAGCGACAGCGTCACGCCGACGTCAGCTGCGGCCAGTTCCGGTGCCAGCGGCGCAGGCAAGGCGTAGGGGTTGAGCGTAGCGTACGCCGGCTGCGGATTGCTGGCCGCCTGCAGCGCCAGCGCGTCTTCGTTGCGCCAGCCCTGCGGCGTGCGCTCGCAGCCGCTGGCGACCGGCTTCATGCCCACTGCGGTGTGGCCGCGTGCACGCAGCGCGTGCAGCAGCGCAGTGCTGCCCATGGTTTTGCCGATGCCGGTATCGGTACCGGTGACATAAAACGCCGGAGGCTGCATATGCCTGGTCCTGCGGCCGCGCCGCCATTGCCGTGAGGGCGCGCAGCATAACGCGCGCATTGGCCACGTTGTTGAAGCCGGTTGCTTCTGGCTTGTCTGCGGGGCGTGCTGCCCGTCAGCGGGTTGATCGGTGAGAAGGTGCCAACGCCCGCCTCCATAGGCAATGACCTGCGAGCGCTATAGCGGAGGTGCCGTGTTGCTCCGGATGACTTTGCGCGTCGTCTTGCCGGCAGTCCGCCCGACTTGGTGTGCCGACCGCAGGCCTTTGCGCGTGCCCTACGCAGTCGCAACCACGCTGCAAACAGCCGCTGCTAAACTTTGCCGATGTTCGCTACCTCTTCGCTGACCGGCAGCAAGCCGGAACAATATGCCCAGCTCACCGCCCAGGCCCAGGCACTGGTGCACGGCGAGCCGGACCGGATCGCCAACGCCGCCAATCTGGCCGCGCTGATCTTCCATTCGCTGCCCTCGCTCAATTGGGCCGGTTTCTACTTCTACGACGGCCGCGAGCTGGTGGTGGGGCCTTTCCAGGGTCTGCCGGCGTGCGTGCGCATTCCGCTGGACAAAGGCGTGTGCGGCGCGGCTGCGAGTACCCGGCAGAGCCAGCGCATCGCGGATGTGGATGCGTTCCCCGGGCATATCGCCTGCGATTCGGCATCGCGCTCGGAGCTGGTAATTCCACTTGTCAAAGGCGATACGCTGATCGGCGTGCTGGACCTGGACAGCCCGGAGCTGGACCGCTTCGATGCCGACGACCAACGTGGCCTGGAAGCAATCGCGCAGCTATTTGTGGACGCGCTGGCGTGACCACCGAGCGGATGCGCAACATCGGCCCGAAGAGCGCAGCGTGGCTGCGCCAGGTCGGCCTGCGCACGCGGCAGGACCTGCAGGAGGTGGGTGCAGTGGGCGCGTTCGTCAAGGTGCGACGCGCTGGCTTCAAGCCCAGCCTCAATCTGCTGTATTCGCTGGAAGGCGCGTTGGCCGATTGTCATTGGCAGGATGTGCCGGAAGCGCGACGCCATGCGTTGCTGGCCGAATACGAAGCCGCTAGCGCACTGCTGCCGGTGCGCGGCCGCGCCGTGGGCGGGCCAGTGGAAACCGTGCACTATGCGCGCGCCGATAACGACGATACGCACGGCGATGCGGATACCACGCCTGACTTCGATGACGTGGCGGATGCAGACCAAGCTCGGGACGATTGAGTTAGCTGCCAGTGTTCGGTGATCGGTTGATGGTTGGTGCAGTACGGCCTTGTCTGGCCCCATGCGCGCGCTGATGCATGCAGCATTGCCTCGCCATCACGTCCCCTTTTGAAGCCCGCCGCGCGGCATTGCTCGATCACATGAACGGATTGGCTGTGCGTGGCTCATCGCGGTGACGCCGATGACGGTGGCCGCTCCGCGAAACAGGCGCGTGTTCAACAGTGATCCGCTTGGTGCCGATGCCTGATCTTGAGACTGCTGCAATAGTCCACGCTGGCGCTGCGTCGGTTGACGCGTTACGTGATCGCACGTTACTTCAACGCAAGCAGCTCGCGCATGTCGTCGATGATGGCCACCGCACCGGAGGTCTGCACATCGAAGCCGCGCAGGTAACCGTAACGCACCATCGCCAGCGGCATGTTTGCGGCGTTTGCAGCCGCGGCGTCGGTGGCCGAATCGCCGACCATCAGGCAGTGTTGTGGGCTGCGCTGGAAGTGTCTGGCAAGCTGCAGCAGCGGTGCCGGGTCGGGCTTGCGCTGCGGCAAGGAATCGCCGCCCAGCACACTGCTGAAATGCGCGGCGATGCCCAGATGGTCCAGCAACGGCGCGATAAAACGCGAGGGTTTGTTGGTGCATAGCGCCAGCGTGGCGCCGGCATCGCGCAAGCCCGCCAGCGCTTCGGCAACGCCGGGATATAACGGTGGGTTGTGCAGCAGGCTCGCTTCGTAATGGCGCATCATCACCGGCATTGCCGCATCGACGTTGCGCGTACTGCCGACGTCGCGCAATGCGGTGGCAAGCAACACGTGCACGCCTTCGCCGATCCAGCTGCGGATCCTAGCTTCGCTGAACTGCTGCAGCCCCAGCTCCTGCAAGGTGCCGTTGAGCGCCTCGGCGATATTGGGCGCGCTGTCCACGAGCGTGCCGTCCAGATCGAAGATCACCAGCGAATACGGAAACATTCGGACGGCCTCGTGTGTGGGGAGCCGCAGTGTACGCAGTGCCGGATGCAGCGCGCACACTGTGGAGCGCTTTGGATTGTTCGCTGAGCGCGTCGATACAGTCAGCGACATATGTAGCCCGTCATGCCCGGTGGATGGCACTCACTCGGCCTGGGGAATTTCGCCAAACAGCTGCCCCTGCACAGCGCCTTCTTCGACATTGCTGAAACCGCTCAGGCCAACACCGACCAGGCGATAGCGCGTCTGCGCAGGCAGCTCCACACGGCGGGTCAGTGCCAGCGCGATCTGTGCCAGCGCCTCCTGCGACACAGGCGGCTGCTCAGGCGTGCAGGAGCGGGTCAGGATACGGAAATTGGAGGTCTTCAACTTCAGCACCACCGTGCGGCCGATACGCTCGGTGCGGCGTGTGGCCAGCCAGGTTTTTTCGGCCAGGCGCAGGATGTGCGTATCCAAGGCATCAAGCGCGAGATCTTCGCTGAAGGTGTCTTCCGAGGAAACCGACTGCACGTCCTGATCCGGCTCGACCGGGCGTTCGTCGATGCCGCGCGCGCGGCGGTACAGGCTTTGCCCGAAACTGCCGAAATGCGCCTGCAGTTCTTCCAACGGGCGCAGGCGCAGATCGGCCACGGTGACGATGCCCAGTGCCGCCAGCTTGCCATCCATCACCTTGCCCACGCCGGGAATGCGATTGACCTTGAGCGGCAGCAAGAATGCGTCGATGCGACTGGGCGCGATCACGAACTGACCATCGGGCTTGCGCCAATCGGACGCGATCTTGGCCAGGAACTTGTTCGGCGCGATACCGGCCGATGCGGTGAGCTCGGTTTCTTCGCGAATCTGCGTGCGGATCAGCTGCGCGATCTCGGTGGCCAGCTGCATGCCGGTTTTGGCTTGCGTGACATCCAGATAGGCCTCGTCCAGCGACAGCGGCTCGACCAGATCGGTATGCCGGTGGAAGATCTCGCGCACTTGCCGCGATACCGCCTTGTAGCGCACAAAATCCGGCGGCACGAAGATCGCATTCGGGCACAGACGCTCTGCGCGCACGGCTGGCATCGCCGAGCGAATGCCGAAGGTGCGCGCTTCGTAGGAGGCTGCGCACACCACCGAGCGCGCACCGCGCCAAGCCACCACCACTGGCTTGCCGCGCAGGCCAGGGTCGTCACGTTGCTCCACGGACGCGTAGAACGCATCCATGTCCACGTGCACGATCTTGCGCATCAAGCGGGTTTCTCTGTCGCAGGCCTGCACCCATGATAAGCCAGCGCTGTCTCACGCCTTGAGTGGAGATGGACCACGGCGCGGTCGAAAAACGAGCGCGACCGCTCATCGCAAACCAACGAGTCCGCATCGATGACACCAACGGCACAACCGACCACACACGTCCACCGCCAACCTGTCGTCGCGGGTCCGAGCGCGGCGGTTGCCGCGTACCGCATGTCTCGCCGCACTGCGCAATCCGCTGAAAACAGCACGCATGCGTACGGATAAAACGTTTGATTGAACCGCGCGACCTCATGCACCCTTCCCGGCTTCGCCTTTCGCTCCTTGCAGGAAACCTTCGTCATGACTCGTCAAAGTGCGTACTCGCGCGACCAATTGCTGGCCAGCGCGCGTGGGGAATTGTTTGCACCCGACAGCGGCCGCTTGCCCAATGATCCGATGCTGATGTTCGACCGCATCACCGAGATCAGCGACACCGGCGGCGCACATGGCAAGGGGGTCATCCGTGCCGAACTGGATATCCGCCCGGACCTGTGGTTCTTCGGCTGCCATTTCATCGGCGACCCGGTGATGCCAGGCTGCCTGGGCCTGGATGCAATGTGGCAGCTGACCGGCTTTTTCCTCACCTGGATCGGCGCGCAGGGCCGTGGCCGCGCGCTGGGCTGCGGCGAGGTCAAGTTCACCGGACAGGTCCTGCCCAGCGCCCAGCTGGTGCGCTACGAGATCGATGTCAGCCGCGTGATCAACCGCAAGCTGGTGATGGCGCAGACCGATGCACGCATGCTGGTGGATGGGCGCGAGATCTACGTCGCCAAGGATCTGCGGGTGGGCATGTTCACTTCAACGGAGAACTTCTGATGCGTCGCGTCGTCATCACCGGAATGGGCATCAATTCGTGCCTGGGCAACGATCTGGATACCGTCTCCAGCGCACTGCGCGAGGGCCGCTCCGGCATCACCGCGCTCCCCGATCACGCTGAAGCAGGCTTGCGCAGCCAGGTAGGTGGCGCGGTGGCGCTGGATCTGGACAGCCTCATCGACCGTAAGCTCAAGCGGTTCATGGGCGATGCCTCGGCTTACGCCTATCTGGCCATGCGCGATGCGATCGCCGATGCCGGGCTGGACGCCGAGCACGTCAGCGGCCTGCGTACCGGTGTGATTGCCGGCTCCGGCGGCGGCTCCAGCCAGTGGCAGGTGGAAACCGCCGATCTGCTGCGCAACCGTGGCGTACGCAAGGTGGGCCCGTACATGGTGCCGCGCACGATGTGTTCGGCGGTGTCCGCCTCGTTGGCGACCGCCTTCAAGATCCGCGGCCTGAGCTACTCGCTATCGGCTGCCTGCGCGACCTCGGCGCATTGCATCGGCGCGGCGGCCGATCTGATCCGGCACGGCGCGCAGGATGTGATGTTCGCCGGTGGCGGCGAAGAATTGCACTGGACGATGAGCGTGATGTTCGATGCGATGGGCGCGTTGTCCACCGGCTTCAACGATCGCCCTGCGGTGGCCTCGCGCCCGTACGATGCGCAGCGCGACGGCTTCGTCATCGGTAGCGGTGGCGGCATGCTGGTGCTGGAAGACTACGACCACGCCATCGCACGCGGCGCACGCATCCATGCCGAACTACTCGGCTATGGCGTGACCTCCGATGGCGCCGACATGGTCGCACCCAGCGGCGAAGGCGCGGTGCGCTGCATGCGCATGGCCATACAGGGGCTGGATCGCCCGATCGATTACCTCAACACGCATGGCACCTCCACCCCATTGGGCGATGTCACCGAACTGGGTGCGGTGCGCGAGGTGTTTGGCGACAACGTACCGCCGCTGTCCTCGACCAAGGGGCTGTCCGGGCACTCGCTGGGCGCGGCCAGCGTGCACGAGGCGGTCTACAGTTTGCTGATGCTGCGCGATGGTTTCATGGCAGGCTCGGCGCATATCGAAGAACTCGATCCGCGCGCCGAAGGTTTCCCGATCCTGCGGCAAACCCAGGAAGCGACCTTGAACACGGTGATGTCCAATAGCTTCGGCTTTGGCGGCACCAACGGCGCGCTGGTGTTCGGCCGGGTCTGAAAAAAAGCGGCCTGCCCAGGGCCATCGGACCGAGGCAGGCCGTCGCGACGACGCTGGCAATGCTCCGCGTCGCTTCTGTACATCCGCTGAAACCGCTACGTCAGACCACTGACTCAAACCGCAGCGTCGGACCGCTGGGGCTGGGCTGGCGCGGCCTCCACAGAGGCGTCGTCGCGTGGGGCCGCCGTCCACGCCGAGCCGAGCGCGGCGAAAGCACCAATGCCCCAGGCCACCGACGATGCGGTACCCAGGTTGACCGCCTTGAGCGGCGCATTCTGCTGCGATGCCGCGGTTGCGGCGGCCGCCAGCCCGGCAGCGGCCATATTCGCCGCACCACTGACGCCCTGCAGCACCCGGCTGGGCAACGCGCGTCCGGCATCGTTGGCGGCGCGCAGCAGGTTGGCGCCGCCGTTCACCGCCCAGGCCGCCGCCGACGCGTAGGCCACACTGGTGTTGTCGCTGCCGGTCAGCGACGGTGCCACCGCGCTCAGAACACCTGCAGCAGCACCTACTGCGTTAGCCCCGGATACCAGGGCATTGGCAGGCACGTTGCCAAGTTGGTTGATCGCCGCGCCGCCTGCCCACAGCGCACCGCTGACAGTCCCGGTGAGTCCGGCTGTCCGCGGCGCGGCAGACAGCCGCGAGGCAGCCATCGACAGCCCCGACGCCGCCGCGTCCAGCACCGGGCCACCGTAGGCACCCAGCTGCTGCAGCCTTCCCGGCGCTGCTGCATGCGCGGTCTGCGCTGGCGCGTTAACGTCCGCAGGTGGCCTTGGTGCAGGTCGGGAAGGTGCCCGCGTCAGCGAAGACAGCCTGGCCTCGCCGGAGGGCGCTATGGTTGGTGCTGCGATCGATGCCGGGCCCGAAGTGCCGGCTTCCAGGTCGATGAGACGACCTGCAGGGGAACCCACAGAAGACACGGAGTTGATTGCCATGTGCCACCTCGTTGCATTTGGGTGCTGCAAAGGCTATCCGGACCAGCGATAAAGGCGCCGCAAACCCGTGGCCGGGCCGCGTAAATTCTGCAATACGCCGCCCAGCCCGGCGTGGCCGGTTGTGCATGCGTTCATCGAAGGCGCGCCGGCGACCGGCGCGCCATACCGCTGTATCAGCCGGCCATGCCACTGTGGCGCAGCAACGCATCGATACTTGGCGCGCGCCCACGGAAAGCACGGAAATTGTCAGCCGCGCTGCGGCTGCCGCCGCGCGACAACACTTCATGGCGGAAACGTGCGCCAGTGTCAGCTACCTGCTCCGGCGCCTCTTCGAACGCAGCATAGGCATCGGCACTGAGCACTTCGGCCCATTTGTAGCTGTAATAGCCGGCTGCGTAGCCGCCTGCGAAGATGTGGCTGAACTGATGCGGGAAGCGATTCCAGGCCGGCGGCCGATTGACCGCCACTTCGTCACGCACGCGCTCGATGAGTTGCAGCAAGCTGTCTCGGCTCGGGTCGAAGTTGCTGTGCAGCTGCATATCGAACAAGGCGAATTCCAGCTGGCGCACGGTGAACATGCCGCTCTGGAAATTGCGTGCTGCCAGCAGGCGATCGAACAGGTTGCGCGGCAGCGGCTCGCCGGTCTGCACGTGTGCGGTCATTGCCTGCACGCGCTCCCATTCCCAGCAGAAGTTTTCCATGAACTGGCTCGGCAACTCGACTGCATCCCACTCCACGCCGTTGATACCCGCTACACCCAGCTCGCCGATACGCGTCAGCAACTGATGCAGGCCGTGGCCCATCTCATGGAACAGCGTGGTGACTTCGCCGTGGCGGAAGGTGGCCGGTGCATTGCCGCTACCGCGGCCGAAGTTGCACACCAGATACACCAGCGGCGTCTGCACCCCGTTGGCGGTGGTGCGACGATTGCGGCAGTCGTCCATCCACGCGCCACCGCGCTTGCCCTCGCGCGCATACAGGTCCAGATAGAACTGGCCGACCAGGGCGCCTTGCGCATCTTCCAGCCGGTAAAACCGCACATCCGGATGCCACACCGGCGCGCTGTCCGGCTTGACCGTAAGCCCGTACAGGCTGTGGATCACATCGAACAGGCCGGCCAGCACCTTCGGCTCGGTGAAGTACTGTTTCACCTCCTGCTCGGAGAAGCTGTAACGCGCCTGCTTGAGCTTTTCCGATGCGTACGCCAGGTCCCAGGCATGCAGGTCGTGCAGACCGAGTTCGTCGCGCGCAAAGGCTTCCAGCTCGGCACGGTCACGCTGCGCGTGCGGCTTGGCACGCACGGCCAGATCGCGCAGAAAGCCCATCACTTCATCGGGGCTCTGCGCCATCTTGGTAGCGACGGAATAGTCCGCGTAGCTGGCGAAGCCGAGCAGCTGTGCCAACTCGGCGCGCAAGGCCAGAATGCGATCGATGTTGGCGCTGTTGTCCAGCGCGGCATCGCCAAATTCGGACGCGCGCTCGGCATTGGCGCGATACAACAGCGCGCGCAACTCGCGGCTGTCCGCATCGGTTTGCACCGGCAGATAGCACGGCATCTGCAAGGTGAATTTCCAACCTGGCACGCGGTCCTGTTCTGCGGCAGCGCGTGCCGCAGCGATCACTTCGGCCGGCAGCCCTGATAACTGCGTGTCGTCTTCGGTGAGGTAACACCACGCATCGGTGGCGTCGAGCACGTTCTGCAAAAACTTGGCCGCCAATGCCGAGAGTTCTTCCTGGATTTGCGCAAACCGCGCCTTGGCGGCGTCATCGAGCTCGGCACCGCCCAGGCGGAAATCGCGCAGCGCGTTTTCCAGCACCTTGCGACGGGCTTCATCGAAGTGTGCGGCTTCCGGCGATTGCGCCAGCGCCTTGTATTGCGCATACAGCGCCAGATTCTGACCCAGCGCGCTGCCGAAGCGGCTCACCTTGGGCAGATTGCTGTTGTAGGCCTCGCGCAGCTCCGGCGTGTTGACCACCGCCTGCAGATGCCCCACCTGCGCCCACGCACGCCACAGCCGCTCGGTGGCATCGTCCAGCGGCGTCACGAAGCTGTCCCAGCGCACCGGGCTGACCTGCTCGGCTGCCTTCACCGCCGCCTCGGCCTCGGCGAGCAATTGGTCGATCGCCGGGCCCACGTGTTCGGGGCGGATCGCATCGAAGGACGGCAGTCCGGACAGATCGAGCAGCGGGTTGGTCATGGGGCGCTCCGGTGGTGGACTGGATGATTGCCCGATATGGCGGTCATTCCAGCGCTGCACAAGGCAAAGCAGGCAAATCGCCGCCATTCACGGCCAGCGCAATGGCCGCATCGTTGTCGCTGACATCGATCTCGCGCGCCACGTACCAGGCCGGATCGTAATAACTGTGCGCGTAACGCTCGCCGGCATCGCACAGGATGGTGACGATGGAGCCCTGCCGGCCCTCGTCGCGCATGCGGCGGGCGGCATGCAGCACGCCAACGAAGTTGGTGCCGGTGGAGCCACCGACGCGGCGGCCGAGCGTGGCGCTGACGTGCCGCATCGCCGCCAGGCTCAATGCATCGGGTACCTTGATCATCACGTCCACGCAGCTGGCAATGAAGCTCGACTCCACCCGTGGGCGGCCGATGCCCTCGATGCGCGAGCCGCCGGTGATGGCCAGCTCCTTGGGGCAGTGGCCATCCACCGTGCGGCAATAGCCGTCGAAGAACACCGACACTTCCGGATCGGCGCAGAGGATGCGGGTGGCGTGGCGCCGATAGCGCACGTAGCGGCCCAAGGTGGCGCTGGTGCCGCCGGTGCCGGGGCTGCACACGATCCAGTCCGGAATCGGGTGCGGCTCCTCGGCCAGTTGCTTGAAGATCGATTCGGCGATGTTGTTGTTGGCGCGCCAATCGGTGGCACGCTCGGCGTAAGTGAACTGGTCCATGAAGTGCCCGCCGGTCTCGTGCGCAAGCTGGTGCGAGGCGCTGTCCAGATCGCAGGCGCGCGCGACCAGATGGCAACGACCACCCTGGAATTCGATCGCAGCGATCTTCTCCGGCGAGGTCGAAGCCGGCATCACCGCGATGAAGGGCACGCCCAGCAGGCGCGCGAAATACGCTTCGGAAATGGCGGTGGAGCCGCTGGACGCCTCGATCACCGGGCGCCCGGCGCGCAGCCAACCGTTGGTCAGCGCGTACAGGAACAGCGAGCGCGCCAGACGGTGCTTGAGGCTGCCGGTCGGGTGGCTGGACTCGTCCTTGAAGTACAGATCGATGCCCGGATAGCCCTGCAGATCCATCGGGATCAGATGGGTGTCGGCCGAACGATTGAAATCGGCTTCGATCTTCTGGATGGCGGCGGCCACCCACTGGCGCTGCGACATGGCAGGACTTGGCTGCGAAAGTAGTCTCAATTCTACCGCCGTCGCCCGCGCGCCCGCGCAGCCAGGTCATCGGGCCGGCAGCTGGCTGGAGGCCGATGCTATGCTCACCGCACCTGTCCGCTGCCCCGAGCGCCCGTGCTGCATCGCCTGCTCCGCCTGCTGCTGTGCCTGTGCCTGGTTGCCAATACGGCCACCGGCGCGTGGGCGTCGGTGGGCATGGCGATGCCGGTGATGGCATCAGGCGCAATGCCCGCTGCTGCGATGGTGAGTTCCGTATCGACCATGCATGCGGCGATGCCGGCCGCCATGCCGTGCCATGACGCCACGCCGCCGCCCACCTTCGCGCAGTTGCCTGACAAGGCCACACATGCGCATGCGCACGACTGCTGCAAGCTGGGCAGCTGCGATTGCCTGCAGCACTGCAGCCTCGCCTTGTTGACCTTGCCTGCAGTACCCCAGGGGCAGTTCGGCCAGCTGGCATTGCCGGCCACCTTGGCCGACGGGCGCAGCAGCCCGCTGCCCGACCAACCGGTGCGACCTCCCATCGCCTGAGCGCTGACGGCCTTGCCTTGGCCGTCATCGGCCCCGCGCGCGCGTTGCGTGGGTTTTCTCAGCTATGCGATGCGTCCGTCTTGACGATGGAACGCACCGGAGATGTCATGTCTTTCGATTCCCCGTGTTCCGATGCTTCATCCAGCAACGGCCTGAGCCGGCGCCGCTTCGTGCAAGGCTTGGCCCTGGGCGGCATTGCCGTTGCCGGCGGCCTGTGGCGCCGCGATGCGCGCGCAGCCACTCCGGCCAACACCCCGGTACTGCGCGGCAGCAGCCAGTCGCTGCAGATCGGCCGCATGCCGGTCGATTTCACCGGCCGCACCCGTCCCGCGATCACCGTCAACCAGCGCCTGCCGGCACCGATCCTGCGCTGGCGCGAGGGCGACACAGTGAGCGTGCGCGTGCGCAACGCGCTGACCGACCAGCCCACCTCGGTGCATTGGCATGGCCTGCTGCTGCCGGCCAACATGGATGGCGTGCCCGGCATGAGTTTCGACGGCATCGCGCCCGGCCAGGAGTATCACTACCGCTTTGCGCTGCGCCAGTCCGGCACCTACTGGTACCACAGCCATTCGATGTTCCAGGAGCAGGCCGGGCTGTATGGCGCCATCGTCATCGACCCGCTGACGCCGCCGCCGTATCGGCATGATCGCGAGCATGTGGTGCTGCTCTCGGACTGGACAGATCTCGACCCGGCCGCACTGTTCCGCCGTTTGAAACAGATGCCCAGCCACGACAACGATGCGCAACGCACCGTGGGCGATTTTCTACGCGATGCGCGCGACGACGGCCTGCGCGCCACGCTGGCAGACCGCGGCATGTGGGGGCGGATGCGCATGACGCCCACCGACCTCTCCGACGTCAACGCCAACACCTACACCTACCTGCTCAATGGCGTGGCGCCCGCCGGCAACTGGACCGGATTGTTCAAGCCGGGCGAAAAGGTGTTGCTGCGTTTCATCAACGGCTCGTCGATGACTTACTTCGACATCCGCATCCCCGGTCTGCGCATGACCGTGGTGGCCGCCGATGGGCAGTACGTGCATCCGGTCAGCGTGGACCAACTGCGCATCGCCGCGGCCGAAACCTTCGACGTGATTGTCGAACCGCTCGGCCAGGATGCGTTTACGTTATTCGCTCAGGACATGGGCCGCACCGGCTTTGCCTGCGGCACACTGGCGGTGCAGCACGGATTGCAGGCGCCGATTCCGGCACTGGATCCGCGCGCCATTCTGACCATGCAAGACATCGGCCATGGCGATGGAATGGGGCATGGCGACCACGCGATGCACGGCGACGGTACGACGCAAGGCGACGGTACGACGCAAGGCGACGGTACGACGCAAGGCGACGGTACGACGCAAGGCGACGCGCATGCAGCACACGCGATGGCAATGCCGATGCCGGAAATGCACGGGCATGGGGGTGGCAACACGCAGACCAAGACACCGCATCAACCCGCCAGCGAAGACGGCAACCCGTTGATCGACATGCGCAGCAATGCCACCGCGCCGCGCCTGGACGACCCTGGCGTGGGCTTGCGCGACAACGGACGTCGCGTGCTGTGCTACGCCGATCTGCACAGCGTGTTCGACGACCCGGATGGCCGCGAGCCCGGTCGCGAGATCGAGCTGCATCTGACCGGGCATATGGAAAAATTCGCCTGGTCATTCGATGGCATCGCATTCGCTTCCGCAGAGCCCTTGCGCCTGCAGTACGGCGAGCGGCTGCGCATCGTATTGGTCAACGACACCATGATGCAGCACCCCATCCATCTGCATGGCATGTGGAGCGATCTGGAAGATGCCGACGGCAACTTCCAGGTGCGCAAGCACACCATCGACATGCCACCCGGCACCCGCCGCACCTACCGCGTACGCGCCGACGCATTGGGTCGCTGGGCGTATCACTGCCATCTGCTGTACCACATGGAAGCGGGCATGATGCGCGAAGTGCGGGTGGAAGCATGAGCCGCTTTCGCACCCAGGCCTGGTTGGCAGCCGCGCTCTTGGCCAGTGCATCTGCGGTTGCACAGGAGCATCAGCACGATGCGATGCAAGACGCACCACAGGACATGCAGGACCATGCGATGCAGATGACCGATGGCGCGCAGAAGGCGCCGTCCTCATCTCAGGCCGCACACATGGACCACGCCCACATGTCGCACGCTGCCATGGAGACTGGAACCACGGAGCAGGAAGCGATGAAGCATGGATCCATGGACGATGCAGCCATGAGCCACCAGGCGATGGATCACTCGAAGATGGACCACATGCAGTCCACCAATGCCGCGCAAATTCCTGCATCGCCCACCAACACCACAATCACCGGCAACCTCGCCGATACACGCAGTACCGCACTCCCACGCACCCCCATCCCGACACCCACTGCGGAAGAAATCGCCGCCGCATTCGCCCCATTGCAAGCGCATACGATGCACTCGGCAGGCATCAACCACTATGTCCTGCTTGATCGAATGGAGGCTTCCAAAACCGAACGCGGTAGCGGCCAGGCATGGGAATCACGCGCATGGATCGGCGGCGACATCGATCGGCTATGGCTGCGCAGCGAAGGCGAGCGGCACGACGGACGCACCGAACCCGCCTCGCTGGAAACCTTCTACGGCCATGCCATCTCGCCGTGGTGGGATCTGCTCGTCGGCGCACGTCAGTACATCGGCACAGGCGACCATCGCAGCTGGGCGGCATTCGGCGTGCAGGGACTGGCGCCCTACAAGTTCGAAACCGAAGCCACGCTGTATGTAGGCGATGGCAGCCGCGCAGCACTGCGGCTGGCAGGCGAATACGAGGTGCTGCTGACAAACCGGCTGATCCTGCAACCGCACGTGGAAGCCGACATCGCGCTCACCGACGACAACCGCCGCGGGATGAGTCGCGGCCTGGAAGAAACCGAACTTGGCCTGCGCTTGCGCTACGAAATCACTCGCCGTTTCGCGCCATACATCGGTTGGGTACATCGCCGCCGCTTCGGCGATAGCGCAGCACGTGCGGCGATGGAGGATGCACCCGCACGCGACAGCCGTTTGGTTGCCGGTGTCCGCCTTTGGTTCTGAGGCAATGGCATCGTGCAGGCCGCAGCCTTCGATACCGCCATCAACGCTAACGCATCGCAGACGCTGCCAATGGCCATGACACGCCAACTACCACGCCCTCGCTAACATCGACAGCAACGCAGCATGCTGCGCCCTTATTCAACCCAGGAAACCGCCATGGCTTTGAACGATCTACAACACGTGCCAGGTGCCATCGCTGCGCCCGCCGAAACGCACGGCTTCGTATTCAACCACACCATGCTGCGCGTCAAGGATGCCAAGCAGTCGCTGGATTTCTACACACGCGTGCTGGGCTTCCGCCTGCTCGACGCACGCGATTTTGCCGACGCAACATTCAGCCTGTATTTTCTCGCGCTGCTGCCGGAAGGCACTGCCATTCCCGATGACGACGCGCAGCGCCGCCTGTGGATGGCCGGCATCCCCGGCGTGCTCGAACTGACCCACAACCACGGCACAGACACCCAGGACGGCCCGGTCTACCACGACGGCAACAGCGACCCGCGCGGCTTCGGCCACATCTGCGTTTCAGTGCCGGACATCCATGCCGCCTGCGCACGCTTCGACAGCCTCAACGTGCCCTACCAGAAACGCCTGGAAGACGGCCGCATGAAGCACCTGGCCTTCATCAAGGACCCGGATGGCTACTGGGTCGAGATCATCTCAAATACGCCATTGGCGTAAGGCAAACGAGAATGCCCGGTCTCCCCGGGCATTTTCATTCGACTTGGAGCCGCTGACAAAACGTAGCGAGCCGCTGTCAGGTGAGCGCGGACGGCGCGCTCAGAACCGCAGTGGACGCGTGGTACATGCCGATTCCGAGCACAGGCCGCGCCCGCCTGGCGGCTACGCAGTCGTTTTGTTGGCCGCTCTTAGCAAAGCACTGCGGGTGATCGAGTCCAGCAGTGTTGCTGACAAGCCGCACTAGGGCCTGTTAACACATCCGAAGCCCATCAACGACCAGAACGAAGCTGAGTAAGCCAAGGAACATGACATCCAGCTTCTCGAAGCGCGTGAAAATCCGTCGGTAGCCCTTCAAGCGACGGAACAGCCTCTCCACTTCGTTGCGCCGCTTGTACATTTCCTTGTCGTACTCCCAAGGATCGACCCGATTGGACTTGGGTGGAACCACCGGCACGAAGCCAAGATCGAGCGCCAACTGGCGGGTTTCATTGCCTTCGTAAGCGCGATCCATCAGCAGATGAACCGGCCGCTCCACTGGCCCCAGCTGTTCAAGCAACGCGCGGCCTGCGGGTGCGTCATGTGCGTTGCCAGGCGTCAATCCGAACGTGATGGCTGTTCGAGCATCTGCGGCAACCATATGAATTTTGGTGTTCCATCCGCCGCGCGATTTCCCGATGGATTGTGGGCCGTTTTTTTTAATGCGCCAGTGCCATCCGGATGCACCTTGATGCTGGTGGAGTCCAGCGAGACCGCTTCGATTTTGATGCGCACGATCTGGCAGGTCTGCAATTGGGCGAACATCCGGTCCAGCACACCGGACTTGGCCCAACGGTTAATGCGCGTGTACACCGTATGCCAGTTGCCAAAGCGCTCGGGCAGACCGCGCCATTTGCAGCCATGCTCTGCGACGTAAAGAAGGGCGTTGACTACCTGCAGGTTGGTCATGCTGACATTGCCGCGTTGCACAGGTAGGCAATGCTCGATGAGTGCAAATTGTGCTGGCGTGATCTCCATGCCCAATAGTTTAATCGCTCGAGACATTAATGCTAACAGGCCATAGCAACTGTGCGAGAGTGTATTGGCAGCAGAAGTGACCAGTCCGCAGGAAGCGATAGCGCAGCCGATCCAGCTCCGCCGGAAATGACCGTCGGCTGTGTTGCCACCATCAACGTTCCTGCCTCGGCAACAGCGGCATAGGCCGTTGCTTTCGAAAAATCACCAGCCGCAAACGCTGGTGCCACTGCAGTGGCTTCCGCAACGCGCGCAGGCGTACAGAACGTGCCAGCCGCACGCATCTGCGCTTCATGGAAGCCGATGCCGTTGATCCGATGCACCACGGCATCCTTGCCGTATTGCTCCACCAACTTGCCGATCAATGCATCGGACGGCGATTGCTGTGCGCAGACTTTGGCGGCTGCGATACGCGACCAGGCGAATTGCAGCGCAGGATCCCAGCCCAGCGCATCCTCGCCCACGAATCCGTGGTCGTAGTGATACGCATAGATGGCAGGGTCGATCTCCTGCAGCGTCATTCCGCCCTGAACTGCATAGCCCAGCGGCACGTCTTGCGCAACGGCAAGCCCAGGCAGGGCCAACAGCACGGCCGCGATACACGTCTTCATGAATACCTGTCCCTATGGATACGTGCGACGCGCTGCATGTCCCCCATGCAGCGCGACCAATGCACCAACGTTTGCACGCGCTGGCCTCCAACATGCAGGGCTCTGATTGACGGGTAATGGCACAACGCACCCGGCCGATTGTCCTGCAGGGATAGTGTGCCCGCACAAAGCAGCCATCGCAGTCGGGGCGGTCCCGACGCGTGTGGGGGCCGCCCCTCAAATGCTCACTGCTCAGGCATGCAAGATTCCACCAGCGCTCGGTTGCCAATCGCGCGGTGTGCGCAGTGCGGCAAGTGTGCGCACCAGGTCGCGATAGCTTTCGGCCAGTTGCGCAAACAGACCTGCATCGCTGCAGCGGGTATCGGCGACTTCGGAATACGCGCCTCTGCCCAGGTCGATGAAGTAATCCACGCTCAGCCGCCGGCGTTGCGCCACCCCGGGAAACAGGCCTGCAATCAGCAGGCAGCCGTCGCCCACATCGCGCAACGCGTCGGCGCGCACGCTACCGATCTGGTCCTGCGCATGCAGCCATGCCAGCGCCTGCGTACGCGAAAGCAGATGCGCATCGCGCTGGAAGCGCAGCAGTACGAACACCAAATAGTGCTCGCGCGATTCGTCCAGCGGGCGCGCAGTCCGCTGCCCCGCCTCGCGCACCAACGCCTGCCACAATTCGGCCGGCGCCCCCTGTTTGAAAGACTCGTGCATACGTCCTCCTGCGTGATGTGGACCCTCGCCAGGAGCTTATGCATATCTTGGGCCACTGCGTTGGCAGAGGCTGTGGAGGAGCGCCAGGAACCGCTGATAACGCTGCCGCCGGCTGCCAGGTGAGCGTGATAGTTGCGCGAATCAATGAGCCCGGTTGGCCATCGCAGGCACATCTTCGACGCTCAACAGAACCGCACTGACTCGCTGCCCCCTGCCGTGTTCACACTGCAGGCGGACGCGAACCGTAGCCGTTGATCAATGCAACGCGCCCAGGCCACGGCAAGGTGCTCAGCACAGTAACGACGCCAGCACCCGCACACTATGCAAGTGCCAACGCCGACGCGCACACGGGTCCCGACGCTGCACGCAGAGCGCGCTGACCTACTCCACCGTCACCGACTTGGCCAGATTGCGCGGCTTGTCCACATCGGTGCCGCGTGCCAGGGCGGTGTGGTAGGCCAGCAGTTGTACCGGGATGGTGTGGGTCACCGGCGACAGCACGCCGGCATGGCGTGGGGTACGGATGACATGCACGCCTTCGGATTCGCTGAAGTGGCTGTCCTGGTCGGCAAACACGAACAGTTCGCCGCCGCGTGCGCGCACTTCCTGCATGTTAGATTTGACCTTCTCCAGCAGGCGGTCGTTCGGCGCGATCACCACCACCGGCATCCCCGCATCCACCAGTGCCAGCGGGCCATGCTTCAACTCGCCGGCCGGATACGCTTCGGCGTGGATGTAGGAAATTTCCTTGAGCTTGAGCGCGCCTTCCAGCGCGATCGGGTAATGCAGGCCACGGCCGAGAAACAGCGCATTTTCTTTCGGCGAAAAACGTTCCGCCCAGGCCATGATCTGCGGCTCAAGATTCAACGCGTGCTGCACGCTACCGGGCAGGAAACGCAGCTGCTCCAGAGACTGCGCTTCTTCGGCGTCGCTGATACGGCCCTGCAGTTTGCCCAGCACCATGGCGAGCTGGAACAGCACTGCCAGCTGGGTGGTGAACGCCTTGGTCGAGGCCACGCCGATCTCGGCACCGGCACGCGTATAGCAGACCAGTTCGCTGGCGCGCGGGATCGCGCTTTCCGGCACGTTGCAGATGGATAGCGTGTGCAGATGCCCCAGCGATTTGGCGTACTTCAGCGCTTCCATCGTGTCCAGCGTTTCGCCGGACTGCGAAATGGTCACGATCAGATGCTGTGGGTTCGCATACGCGGCGCGGTAGCGGTACTCGCTGGCGATCTCAACGCTGCACGGCAGCCCGGCGATGGCTTCGATCCAGTAACGCGCGGTCATGCCGGCGTAGTAGCTGGTGCCGCAGGCCAGGATCTGCACGCCTTCGATGTCGCGCAGCACCACTTCTGCGTTGGCACCGAACAGCGATGACGGGAAACCCTTGGCATCGATCGCCGCTTCGATGGTGTCGGCCAGCGCGCGCGGCTGCTCGTGGATTTCCTTCTGCATGAAATGGCGGAACGGCCCCAGCTCTAGTGAGGCCAGCGACACGTCCGACAGGTGCAGCGGGCGCTCGATCGGCGCATTGTTGCCGTCGAAGATGCGCACGCCATCGCGGCGGAGTTCGGCGGTGTCGCCTTCTTCGAGGAAGATCACCTGGCGCGTAGCCTGCACGATGGCCGACACGTCGGAGGCGACGAAACTCTCGCCCTCACCCACCCCGATCAGCAACGGGCAGCCCATGCGTGCGCAGACGAAACGTTCCGGTTCGGCCTGGCTCATCACTGCCAGTGCGTAGGCACCGGTAAGTTCCTTGACGGTGCGCTGCAGCGCGGTAAGCAGGTCGCCAGCGCTGCCCAGATGGTGATGGATGAGGTGCGCGATGACTTCGGTGTCGGTCTGCGACTCGAAGGTGTAGCCAAGCGCGCGCAGTTTTTCGCGCTGCTCTTCGTGGTTTTCGATGATGCCGTTATGCACCAGCGCCACGCCGGCGCTGATGTGCGGGTGCGCATTGGCTTCGGTCACGCCGCCGTGGGTGGCCCAGCGGGTGTGGCCGATGCCCAGCGTGGCACCGAACTGTTCGGCCTGCGCGGCCTGCGCCATCTCGGCCACCCGCCCGGTGCGACGCACCCGGCGCACCTGCGCGCCGTCGAGCACTGCAATGCCGGAGGAATCGTAGCCGCGGTATTCCAGGCGCTTGAGTCCCTCGATCAGGACCGGGACCACATCGCGCCCGGCGATCGCTCCGACAATGCCGCACATGGGACAGCTCTCGCAAAATGAAGTCGGACATTTTAGCGTGTCCGCTCTTGTCCGCTGCATGACCACGCCCGGACAGCGTGTCCGCCGCCAGTGTCCGCGGACACTGCGGACACTGCTTGTCACCCCCATAAAAATCATTTATTTCAACAACTTGAATGTTGGCACACGTCCTGCTTGAGCGCAGTGACGCCACCGAGCCAGCCGATCATGATTCGCGATACCTCTGCCCAGGACCAGGTTCTCCGTGCACCCGCCCGGAGCACGCAGTGGCGCCGCTGGCTGTGGCCCGGCCTCGCCGCGGTGGCGGTGCTGGCCGGCATCGGCTGGGCAGTGACGGCCTGGAGCGCCGGCAGCCGCTCGTTCGACGCCAGCCGGGTGCGCATCGCCACCGTCAGCCAGGGCGACCTGGTGCGCGACATCGCCGCCGACGGCCGCGTGATCGCCGCCAACAGCCCGGTGCTGTACGCCATCTCGGCCGGCACGGTGACGCTGAGCGTGGTCGCCGGCGACGTGGTCAAGCAGGGCCAGGAACTGGCGCGTATCGACAGCCCCGAGTTGCGCAGCAAGCTGGCGCAGGAACAGGCCACCCTGGCCGGCCTGGAAGCCGAATCCAGCCGCGCCGCCCTGGATGCCACCCTGGCGCGCGCCAACGCCAGCAAGCTCACCGACCAGGCCAAAGTCGACAGACAGGCCGCCGCGCGCGACCTGGAGCGCTATCAGCGCGGTTACGACGGCGGCGCCGTGCCGCAGGTGGAACTGGCCAAGGCACAGGACACCTTGAAGAAGACCGACATCGACCTGCAGCACGCCCAACGCGATGCGGCGTTGAAGAGCCAGGGCGCGGATCTGGATGCGCGCAACAAGCGCCTGCTGGCGGATCGCCAACGCGCGGTGGTGGCCGAGGTGCAGCGCCAGGTCGACGCGCTCACGCTGCTGTCGCCCTTCGATGGTCAGGTCGGCCAGGTGCAGGCGGTGCAGCACACCCAAGTCGCCGCGAACGCGCCGATCCTGGGCGTGGTCGATCTGTCCAAATTCGAAGTCGAGATCAAGGTGCCGGAAAGTTTTGCGCGCGATCTGGCGATCGGCATGCCGGCCCAGCTCACCAGCGGCAGCGGCGAACCGTTTCCGGGCGCCATGTCGGCCGTGTCGCCGGAAGTGGTCAACGGCGAAGTCACCGCGCGTATCCGCTTCACCGACAAGCAGCCGCCCGGCCTGCGCCAGAGCCAGCGCATGAGCGCACGCGTGGTGATGGACACGCGCCGCAACGTGCTCAAGGTCGAGCGCGGCCCGTTCGTCGAGCAATCCGGCGGCAGCTACGCCTACGTGATGGATGGCAACACCGCAGTACGCCGCCCGGTGCGCATTGGCGTCAGCAGCCTGGGCGACGTGCAGGTGCTTTCCGGGCTGCAGGTTGGCGACCGCGTGGTGGTCTCCGGCGCAGACAACTTCGGCGACACACCGCGCGTCACCGTCCACTGATTCAGTCATTCCACCTCGTCGCACTCTCTCTTCGCAAAGGAATCGGCAATGCTCAAGATGCAGGCAGTCTCCAAGGTCTTCCGCACCGAACAGGTGGAAACGCACGCGCTGCGGTCGCTGGACCTGCATGTGCGCGAAGGCGAATTCGTCGCGTTCACCGGCCCCTCCGGCTCGGGCAAGACCACCTTTCTGGCTCTCTTGAATTTCAAGTGGGTTGCCGGGCATGCGGGTTGAACGTTTGGAAGTCCAGCTTGCCGGCAATCAGGAAGATGACGGTCTTGATGGTGGACAGGCGTTTGAAGCCGCGAGCTCTGCGCTTGGCGGACTGGAACAGGCCATTGATGGCTTCAAGGAAGCCGTTGGTCTTACGGGTCTGCGCCCAGGCGACGATGCCGTCCATGTGGCGGCGCACGAGGGCTGCGACTTCCTTCATGGCCTCGACCTTGGATCGCATCACGCAGACGCACCAGTGCTTGAGCATCTCGCTCGGTCAAGCGCCTCGCGCAACTGCTCCTTGTAGAGCCACGCGCGGGCCGTCCGTGTGAGCTTGGGTGCCGTGATCAGCCCGTGCAATGCTGCGCCGGCCGTCGGTTTGAGGCTGAAGACATCCTTGAGCAGCGTCCAGCGCATGCCCTTGAGGGACTTCTCGGTGCGCTGCTCGATGCGCCTGGTTTTGTCCACGGCCGCGTTCGCATGTCCGACAACGTGGAACTTGTCGAAGGTGATCTGCGCGTTGGGCAACTGGTCGCTTACGCCCTTGATGAACGCGGGCGACATGTCGATGCTCACCGAGGTGATCTGTTCGGGAGGGCAGCCATGAGCTGCCAGATCGGCAGCCAGCGCCTTCACGGCTTTGGCGTCCCGCCCCTCAGTCACGAAGATCACGCGTCGCGCCTGGGCGTCGGCAGCCAAGGTCACATAGTCGTGGCCGCGAGCGCGCGACGTCTCGTCGATGGCCAGCGACGTGACGTCGCTGAAGTCGGCCTGCTCCAGGGCCATCTCGACATAGCGGTTGCACACCTGCATGCACCGGTACGCCGACTCGCCCACGATGCGCGCAACGGCCGCGAACGGCATCTGCTGCGACAACATCAGCACCAGCGCCTCGAACAACAGCGTGAAGCCCGACAACCGCCCAGCGAAGTCCGGCTCGACCAGGCGAACCGATCCGTCCCCAAGCTTCACACGCGGCGTGCGAACCTTCAGGTAGCACTCGTGCTGGAAAAAGTTCAGGTGCCGGTAGGTCTTGACCACGGTGTCATGAACCGGATGCAGCCCCTTTTGGCCCGATACCTTGAACCTCGTGCCCGGCTTGAAGTCCACCGGCACCGTCAACACCTTGGTCGCTTCGTCGAACTCGACCGCGCCTACCGACCACGGCGCGCCGATCCCCAGCGCCGCTTCAAACACCTTGGCCGTCATCCCAATCCCCGCGTCAGTGGTAAACCAGCCGAAATCCTACCCACTCAAATTTTCAGAGAGCCCGATTTGTTATAAGACCGCTTCGGTTCCGGGAGATAGGTTTCGAAAGCGACTGAAGTCGACAGGGACGCAGCTAGTCCTCATCCAACGCTTAGCGCGCGTCACTCCAAAGAGCCGATTTGGCCGCGCACTTTGCGAGCGGAGCTTCGGCAAAAATCAAATCTTGCAAATTTCTACGCAGCGCCAGCCATGACGTCCACGGCGCTCGCTGCTGAGTCAGCCATGCATCGCCATTTAGCTGATCTAGGGTCTGTTAACACATCCGAAGCCCATCAACGACCAGAACGAAGCTGAGGAAGCCAAGGAACATGACATCCAGCTTCTCGAAGCGCGTGAAAATCCGTCGGTAGCCCTTCAAGCGACGGAACAGCCTCTCCACTTCGTTGCGCCGCTTGTACATTTCCTTGTCGTACTCCCAAGGATCGACCCGATTGGACTTGGGTGGAACCACCGGCACGAAGCCAAGATCGAGCGCCAACTGGCGGGTTTCATTGCCTTCGTAAGCGCGATCCATCAGCAGATGAACCGGCCGCTCCACTGGCCCCAGGTGTTCAAGCAACGCGCGGCCTGCGGGTGCGTCATGTGCGTTGCCAGGCGTCAATCCGAACGTGATGGCTGTTCGAGCATCTGCGGCAACCATATGAATTTTGGTGTTCCATCCGCCGCGCGATTTCCCGATGGATTGTGGGCCGTTTTTTTTAATGCGCCAGTGCCATCCGGATGCACCTTGATGCTGGTGGAGTCCAGCGAGACCGCTTCGATTTTGATGCGCACGATCTGGCAGGTCTGCAATTGGGCGAACATCCGGTCCAGCACACCGGACTTGGCCCAACGGTTAACCTGATTAGCACGATCTTTCAGCACAGTCGCAGCCAGTGAGAGCCGACCGGTCGATGCTAGGACCGTCGCTCCACCGAGACCAGATCATGGCCATGAATCGTGTGCAGTTCCAAGCCGGGCTGTCGTTGCCGGCGTTCCTCAAGCGCTATGGCAACGCGCAGCAGTGCGAGCAGGCGTTGGAGATCTCGCGCTGGCCACAGGGCTTTGTTTGTCCGCGTTGCGCCGCTACCGCGCACAGTCGATTCCAGCGTCACGGCACCACGTACTGGCAGTGCACGGCCTGCTATCGCCAGACCAGCCTGCGCTCGGGCACGGTGATGGACAACAGCAAGCTGCCGCTACGCACCTGGCTGCTTGGCATGTATCTGCTGGGCCAGAGCAAGACGAACCTGTCGGCGCTGGAGTTGATGCGACACCTGGGAGTGAGCTACCCGACAGCGTGGCCAATGAAGCACAAGCTGATGCAGGCCATGACCCAACGCGAGGCGAACCGCAAGTTGGGCGGGATCGTGCAACTGGACGATGCCTACCTGGGCGGAGAACGCAACGGTGGCAAGGCCGGGCGCGGCTCGGAGAACAAGCGCCCTTTCGTGATCGCCGTGGAGACCACTGAAGACGGTCGTCCATTGCGCGCGGTGATGGATCCGGTCCCAGGCTTCACCAAGGCGGCGCTGTCGGAATGGATCGGGCAACGCCTGCATCCTGGAGCAGATGTCTACAGTGATGGACTCGGTGCGTTTCGAGCACTGGAAGCCGAGCACGCGCACACGGTGATCGAAGGCAGCGGTCGAAGTCGCTGCGAGGCAGAGAACGCACGCTGGGTCAACGTGGTGTTGTCCAACCTAAAGCGTTCGCTGGACGGTGCCTATCACGCCTTCAAATTCGCCAAATACGCCCAGCGCTACCTGGCAGAGACGATGTGGCGGTTCAACCGCCGTTTCGATCTGACCCGGCTGGTGCCCAGCTTGCTGGCCGCAGCAGCCGCCAGCAAGCCGTGGTCCGAGCGGGCCCTGCGTGATGTCACCATGTTCACCGCTGAAAGTGCGTGGGCGAATTCAACTCTGATTCGCAACGCTGTTGAGGACCTCCTCGGAGAAGACTTCGAGGGGCGTTTTGAATCCAAGTATCTTGCGCGGACGATTGTAGAGCCGCTGCTCGATCCATCGCAGGTGCGCATTGGTGATGGTGCTGAAATCGGTCTGTCGTGGCAAGTATTGGCGTGTCAACCCGTTGGCATTCTCGTTGCTGCCGCGCTGCCATGCGCAGTACGGATCTGCGAAATAGAAATCGCTCTGCAAGCAGGCGGCAATGAGCCGATGATCGGCGAACTCCTTGCCGTTGTCGGCGGTGAGCGTGTGAACTGTATGGCGCAGGCCGCCCAGTCGCTGGACAATGGCGTTGCGCACGTTCTCGGCGGTGCCGTCGGGGGAGTAAGCCAGCAGATGCAGACGACTGCGGCGTTCGGTCATGCTGACCACCACACCCTTTCCGTGCGAGGCCCTGATGGTATCCAGCTCCCAGTCGCCGATGCGGCTGCGCTGCTCAACCACACTGGGGCGCTGTGTCCAGCTGCGCCGATGCGTCAGCTGCCCGCGGCCATCGCGCATGCCACGCCGACGGCGCTTGCGGCGGCGTTTGCGTAGATGCATGAACAATTGACCACCGCGCTTCTGATCGGCGTAGATGTGCCGATAGATCCATTCGTGACTGGCCAAGCCGGTGCGACCGGCAATCTGTTCGGGACTGAAGTCCTCCCTCAGCAGGTCCTCGATCTGGCCGATACGCTCAGCGTCGATGCGTGGACGCCGGCTGGCCTGTGTGCGCCGATGCTCGCTGATGCGCTGCGCGTGATCGGGCCGGTACCGCGCAGCGTGCTGATTACGGCGCAGTTCGCGGCTGATCGTGCTGGGCGCACGCTCCAATGCATCGGCGATGGCGCGCATCGACATCCCGGTTTCATGTAGCGCATGTAGGCGGTATCGTTCCGACAGGTCCAGGCGGCTGGAGGACATAGGCAACTCCACTTGGCAATGAAGTCGCTCAGGTCAGGTCGCCTGGACCACTTCACAAGCGTTGGTGTTGCGAATCAGAGTTGAAGCCGCCGTGCTAATCAGGACGGTTAATGCACGTGTACACCGTATGCCAGTTGCCAAAGCGCTCGGGCAGACCGCGCCATTTGCAGCCATGCTCTGCGACGTAAAGAAGGGCGTTGACTACCTGCAGGTTGGTCATGCTGACATTGCCGCGTTGCAAAGGTAGGCAATGCTCGATGAGTGCAAATTGTGCTGGCGTGATCTCCATGCCCAATAGTTTAATCGCTCGAGACATTAATGTTAACAGGCCCTAGATAACGCACTGATGCCGTTCTCTTCGACCAAGCGCAATGGCACCGGCCTTGGCCTCGCACTTACCCGCGAAATTGCCGAAGCGCATGGCGGCCGCATCTGGCTGCACAACCGCGAACACGGCGGATTGTGCGTGACCTTGCTGTTGCCGTTGGCGGCGTGAAAGCAGCAAGGCGCTCAGGACGGAATAACGCTTGGGATCCATGCAACCCAGGCGCTGCATCAGACCGCCGGTAGCGGACGCGCGTCGCGCACGTCGTCGCAGCGCCCCGGGGTGCGATCGGCGTTACCGCGGGAATGCCTGTCGCGCCCAGGTGCGCTCCTACACGTTCGATGCGTTGCGGCGCTGCACCGGCGGCTGAGCCACACAGGGCACGCCAGCCGCCTCGACGCGCCGAGAACGGCGGAACTGTCGCGCGCTTGGATGGGTCGCGCCGCCAAGCGCCATCAGCGCCAGAGCGGCGCTGTTCTCTGCGATGCAGCGTGCAGCCTATTTCTTGGTCGGCCGTTCCCAGCCTTCGATCACGGTCTGCCGCGCACGCGTCACCGTGAGCTGGCCCGCCGGTGCATCGCGCGTGACCACCGACCCGGCACCGATGGTGGAGTTGGCGCCAATTTCGATCGGCGCCACCAACGCGCTGTTGGAGCCGACAAACGCGCCATCGCCGATGGTGGTCTGCGACTTGTTCACTCCGTCGTAGTTGCAGGTGATGGTGCCGGCACCGATGTTGACCTTGCTGCCGATCACCGCATCGCCCAAGTAGGTCAGATGGTTGGCCTTGCTGTCGACGCCCATGGTGACCTTCTTGGTCTCCACGAAATTGCCGATATGCACGCCATCGGCCAACACGGTGCCCGGGCGCAGCCGCGCGAACGGGCCGATCTGCACCGCGCCTTCGGTAATCACGCCTTCCAGGTCGCTGTGCGCACGCACCTGCGTGCCGGCACCGAGCGTGACATCGCGCAGCCGCACGAACGGGCCGATCACCACGTCATCGCCCAGCGTCACCTCGCCTTCCAGGATCACATCGATATCCAGCTGCACATCGCGACCCACCTGCACGCTGCCACGCTGCTCCACACGCGCCGGGTCGGCCATGCGCACGCCCTGCAGGCACAGCGCGCGCGCAGTGCGTAGCTGCCAGGCGCGTTCGAGCTGGGCGAGTTGCCACGGGTCGTTGGCACCCTCCACGTCCTGCGGGTCGGCCACATGCACCATGTCGGCCGGTGTGAAATCGGCAGCGGCGCTGGCGAACACATCGGTGAGATAAAACTCGCCCTGCGCATTGTCGTTGGACAAGCCACCCAACCAGCGGCGCAGTGCGGTGGATTCGGCGGTGAGGATGCCGGTATTGATGGTGCGGATGCGGCGCTGTTCGTCGTTGGCGTCCTTCTGCTCGACGATGGCGGCCACCTTGCCTTCCGCATCGCGCAGAATGCGTCCATAGCCGGTGGGATCGGCCAGTTCGGCCACCAAAACCGCCATGCGGCCCGGTGCATGCAGCAACTGCAACAGGCTTTCGCTGCGGATCAGCGGCACATCGCCGTACAACACGAGCACCCTCGCCGCGTCGGGAATCGCAGGCATCGCTTGCTGCACGGCATGTCCGGTGCCCAGCTGCTCGCGCTGCGCGGCCCACTGCAGATCGCTTTGATCGGCAAAGGCGGCCTGCACCTGATCGCTGCCGTGCCCGTACACGATATGGATCGCCGCCGGCTGCAGCTGCCGCGCGGTGGCGATCACGTGCGCCAGCATCGGCTGGCCCGCCAGCGGCTGCAGCACTTTGGGCAGGGACGAGCGCATGCGCTTGCCCTCGCCCGCGGCCAGGATCACAACGTGCAGGGGCAGAGTCATCAAGACATTCCAGGCATATAGATGGCTAAATTCTAGTCGCTGCACCCCGTCGCGTCGTTGCCCGGATGCAGTGTTGGTCTGCGATAACGGCGTTTGCGCCTCACTGCCGCTAGGATAGGCGCCCCTTTCCTCGCTGCAGCACGCATGAGTCTGTTCCGCCAAGGCAGCCAGTTCATGATGATCGGCGCCCTGCAGCTGGCGGTGGATTGCAGCATTTTCATTGCCGCCACCGCCGCAGGCATGCCCGCGGTGCCAGCCAATCTGCTGGGGCGCATCGGCGGCGCCATGCTCGGCTTCTGGCTCAATGGCCGCTACACCTTCGCCCAGCAGGGCAATGCGCGGCTGGGTTGGCAACGCTTCCGCCGCTTCGCGCTGATGTGGCTGTTGCTCACCGTGATCAGCACCTGGCTGCTCTCGACTACGGTGGATCTGCTCGGCCTACGCCAGGCGTGGCTGGCAAAACCGCTGGTCGAAGGCGGCTTGGCGATCGTGTCGTTCTTCCTGGGCCGGCATGTGGTGTACCGCTGATCGGGGCATGCGCACACAGCCAGCGGTTGTTCGGCTGTCTGGCGACATGACGCCGAGTGGAGCACCGCTTGCGCGCAGATATGCCGCAGCGGAGTAACTGCATCGTCTCACGTGCTGATCGGTCGCAAGTCCGTCTTTGTAAGCTCTGACGCGGCATCCATACCGCGCGAGGTCCTGTGCCGGTAGGCGGGCAAGTGCCAGTCGAGTTGGCCGGTGTACATGGCTTTCAGTCAAGCAGCCGGCAACTTTGTATGTGGTGTCCTCGCTGATTGCGGGACGATTGGCGGCATGGATACCGCCATTGAGCCCCCAAGGACGGTTTTACGGTGTGTCCCGCGAGCGGTGAGGACACCGCGCCTTCGACACACCCAGCATTTGATGCGGACGTCTGACTGCATTCACCAAGATGCGGCCGACAACACCAGCGCACGCACCACTGGGAGAGCGCTTATCCGTTTTGTCAGCCGCTCTGAACAGCACGACGGCGAGTGGCGCATCGCAGACCGGTTCGACCGCGCTGGATCAGTGGCAAAAATCGCCCAGGCCGCGCACCAGTGCTGCATGATGCAGTGCATCCAGCTGCCACTGCTTTGCGTAATGCGATGCCGCACGCGCCGTGCTGGCGGGGCAGTCGGGCGCGCTGCGCGCTGATGCCACATCGGCCAGCGCATCGAGCAGTTCGCCCTGCAGTTGATCCAGGCGTGTGCGCAGCGCGGCGAGATCCGGACGTGCGGTGTCCGGCGCACGTCCGCGCTCGTGCCAACGGTTCAACAGCGCGTACTGCACCGACTTGTTGGCTTCGATTTGCTGGCCAAAGAAGCGCGCCGCGTCGTCGGCATCTAGCCCGTGCGCTGGCGCCTGATCGCGCACCCTTTGCAACACCGCCGCCTCGCGCGCCTGATCCAGCACCGGCTTGCCGCTGTCCCACTTGCTCAGCGCCACTGCATCGCCGATGGCATTGCGCTGCACGATGCGGTCCATCAACAGATCCAGCGGCGGCTGGCTGCGCGCCGGCAATGCGCACCCCAGCAGTCCGGCGGCCAACAGGCCGGTCACTATGTAAGCGCGAATGCCATCGATCGAGCGGGCCATACAGGTTCCTCAACGTACCTGGATCACTTTGCCATGCACCACTGCCGGGCAGCGCTGCGCCAAGGCACGCAGTGTGCCTACCACAGGCCACGGTCGATTCGCGGACCCGCAGACGCATCTCCAAAAACGAAAACGCCGACACGATGGTCGGCGTTTCCGACGTTCTCTTCTGCAGATGAACTTGCAGCTGCTGGCAATGCATGCCCACCCATCGGGCCGGCATGCAACCGCTTAGTGCTTGAGGTTGCGACGCAAGCGCTCCAGTGCCTGCAATTGCACCGTGGCCTCGGTCAGCCGACGCTGCGCCTCGGCCACGTCCACCGTGTTGCCACGGTTGGCCAGCAGCCGCTCGGCCTCTTCCTTGACCTTGCGCACGGCCGCTTCTTCGATGTCCTGCGCACGCACCGCGGTGTCGACCAGGATGGTCACCACCTGCGGCTGCACTTCCAGGATGCCGCCGGAAATAGCGAAATCCAGATGTTCGCCATTGGCGGTGATCACCACCACCTTGCCCGGCTTCAGGCGCGTGATCAGCGGCGCGTGCTTGGGCGCAATACCCAACTCGCCCAGCTCGCCGGTGGCCACGACCAGCGTCGCCTCACCGTGGAAGATTTCCTTCTCGGCGCTGACGATGTCGCAACGGATAGTGCTCATGCTGCCTCACTCTGTGAGGCGGGGATTGGGGATTCGGGATTCGGGATTCGCAACCGCAGCTTTCACTGTGGTCACTTACCTCGTTTCCGCTCCCCAATTACCGCCGTACCTAATCCCAAATCCCCAATGCCAAATTCCGGCTCTTACGCCTTGGCGCTCATCTTGTTGGCTTTCTCGACGGCTTCTTCGATGCTGCCGACCATGTAGAACGCCTGCTCCGGTAGGTGGTCGTATTCGCCGTCGCAGATCGCCTTGAAGCCGCGGATGGTGTCCTTCAGCGAGACGTACTTGCCCGGGGAGCCGGTGAACACTTCGGCCACGTGGAAGGGCTGGCTGAAGAAGCGCTCGATCTTGCGTGCGCGCGACACCGACTGCTTGTCTTCTTCGCTCAGCTCGTCCATGCCCAGGATGGCGATGATGTCCTTCAGTTCCTTGTACTTCTGCAAGGTCTGCTGGACGCGCTGGGCGGTGTCGTAATGCTCGTGGCCGATCACCAGCGGGTCCATCTGGCGGCTGGTGGAGTCCAGCGGATCCACAGCCGGGTAGATACCCAGCGAAGCGATGTTACGGCTCAGCGTGACGGTCGAGTCCAAATGAGCGAAGGTGGTCGCCGGCGACGGGTCGGTCAGGTCGTCCGCAGGCACGTACACGGCCTGGATCGAGGTGATCGAACCGCTCTTGGTCGAGGTGATGCGTTCCTGCAGCACGCCCATTTCTTCGGCCAGAGTGGGCTGGTAACCCACGGCCGACGGCATACGGCCGAGCAGCGCGGACACTTCGGTACCGGCCAGCGTGTAGCGGTAAATGTTGTCCACGAACAGCAGCACGTCCTTGCCCTTGCCGTTGGCGTCCTTCTCGTCGCGGAAGTACTCGGCCATGGTCAGGCCGGTCAGCGCAACGCGCAGACGGTTGCCCGGCGGCTCGTTCATCTGGCCGTACACCATCGCGACCTTGTCCAGAACGTTGGAGTCCTTCATCTCGTGGTAGAAGTCGTTGCCTTCGCGGGTACGCTCGCCCACGCCGGCGAACACGGACAAGCCGCTGTGCGCCTTGGCGATGTTGTTGATCAGTTCCATCATGTTGACGGTCTTGCCGACGCCGGCGCCGCCGAACAGGCCGACCTTGCCGCCCTTGGCGAACGGGCACATCAGGTCGATGACCTTGATGCCGGTTTCCAGCAATTCGGTGCTGGAGGACTGGTCTTCGTACGACGGTGCGCCGCGATGGATTTCCCAATGGTCCGACGCCTGCACGTCGCCGGCTTCGTCGATCGGACGACCCAGCACGTCCATGATGCGGCCCAGCGTACCGGCACCGACCGGCACCGAGATGGCGCGCTCGGTGTTGGTGGCCAGCAGGTTGCGCTTCAAGCCGTCGGTGGAGCCGAGCGCAATCGTGCGCACGACGCCGTCGCCGAGCTGCTGCTGCACTTCCAGGGTGATTTCGGTGCCTTCGACCTTCAGCGCGTGATACACCTTCGGCACTTCATTGCGCGGGAATTCGACGTCGACGACCGCGCCGATGATCTGAACGATCTTGCCCTGACTCATTTTGCTGCTCCGGTTAGCTTTGTTCTGTCCGAGTGGCCGATGCCATCTCGTGGAATTTTGTGATTTGGGATTCGTGAGTGGGGATTCGCAAGGGCGCAATTCGCTGCGCTCCAACCAATCCCGAATCCCCAATCCCGGCGGTACTTATACGGCGGCCGCGCCGCTGACGATTTCCGAAATCTCCTGGGTAATCGCCGCCTGACGTGCCTTGTTGTAGACCAGTTGCAAGGTGCCGATCATCTTGTTGGCGTTGTCGCTGGCGGCCTTCATCGCCACCATGCGCGCGGCATGTTCGGACGCCACGTTTTCCAGCACGGCCTGGTACACCAGCGACTCGATGTAACGCGTCATCACGTGCTCCAGCACGCTGGCGGCATCGGGTTCGTACAGGTAATCCCAATCGTGGTGCGCCACCTTGTGCTCGGCGGCAGGCAGCGGCAGCAGCTGATCGAAGCTGGCCTTCTGCGTCATCGTGTTCACGAAGCGGTTGTAGACCAGATACACGCGGTCGACCTTGCCTTCGATGAAGGCATCGATCATCACCTTGATCACACCGATCAGCTGTTCGACCTGCGGGCTATCGCCCAGGTGGGTCACGCTACCGACCATGTTGACCTTGATGCGACGGAAGAACGCCGACGCCTTCTGGCCGATGGTCACCACGTCGATCTCAGCGCCTGTGCCCTGCCAGGGGCGCACTTCGCCCAGCATCTTGCGGAACAGGTTGTTGTTCAAACCGCCGGCCAGGCCGCGGTCGGAAGAGATCACGATGTAGCCGACCCGCTTGACCTGCTCACGCTCGATCAGGAACGGGTGCTGGAAATCGGTGCTGGCCTGCGCCAGATGGCCGATCACCTGCTTCATCGCCTGCGCATACGGACGCGAGGTCTTCATGCGCTCCTGCGCCTTGCGGATCTTGGAGGCCGAGACCATTTCGAGCGCGCGCGTCACCTTGCGGGTGTTCTGCACGCTCTTGATCTTGGTTTTGATTTCGCGTCCGCCTGCCATACTCGCTCGCTTCGCTCGCTTAGTGGGATTCGGGAATCGGGATTCGGGATTGGCTAACGCCTCCCTACCTCACCGCTTCCGAGAACCCCGGATGCCTAACGTCTGGGAAACAGAAGCGGGGCTGGGCATCAGCCAACGCCCCGAACCACCGCTTCTGCAAATCCCGAATGCCCAATCCCGAATCCCGGCGCCCTTACCAGGTGCCCGTGGTCTTGAACTCTTGGATGCCCTTCTTGAAGCTGGCTTCGATGTCGTTGTCCCAACCGCCGGTGCTGTTGATCTTGGAGACCAGTTCGCCCTGGGTGTTGGCGAAGTGCGCGTGCAGGCCTTCTTCGAACGCCAGCAGCTTGTTGACCGGCACGTCGTCGAGGTAACCCTCGTTGACGGCGTAGATCGACAGCGCCTGGTTGGCGATGGACATCGGCGCGTACTGCTTCTGCTTCATCAGTTCGGTGACGCGCTGACCGCGCTCGAGCTGCTTGCGGGTGGCTTCGTCCAGGTCCGAGGCGAACTGCGCGAACGCCGCCAGCTCGCGGTACTGCGCCAGCGAGATACGGATGCCGCCGGACAGCTTCTTGATGATCTTGGTCTGGGCTGCACCACCGACGCGCGACACCGAAATACCGGCGTTCACGGCCGGGCGGATACCGGCGTTGAACAGGTCGGTTTCCAGGAATATCTGGCCGTCGGTGATCGAGATCACGTTGGTCGGCACGAACGCGGACACATCGCCGGCCTGCGTTTCGATGATCGGCAGCGCGGTCAGCGAACCGGTCTTGCCGGTCACCGCACCGTTGGTGAACTTCTCCACGTAGTCCTCGGACACGCGCGCTGCACGCTCCAGCAGGCGGGAGTGCAGATAGAACACGTCGCCCGGATAGGCTTCGCGACCCGGCGGACGCTTGAGCAGCAGCGAGATCTGGCGGTAGGCCACAGCCTGCTTGGACAGATCGTCGTACACGATCAGCGCGTCTTCGCCGCGGTCCATGAAGTATTCGCCCATGGTGCAACCGGCGTACGGACTGATGTACTGCATCGCGGCCGATTCGGACGCGGTCGCAGCCACCACCACGGTGTGCGCCAGCGCGCCGTTTTCTTCCAGCTTGCGCACGATGTTGGCAACGGTCGAGGCCTTCTGACCGATCGCCACGTACACGCACTTGATACCGGTGCCCTTCTGGTTGATCACCGCATCGATCGCCAACGCGGTCTTGCCGGTCTGACGGTCGCCGATGACCAACTCACGCTGGCCACGGCCGATCGGGATCATCGCATCGACCGACTTGTAACCGGTCTGCACCGGCTGGTCGACCGACTTACGCCAGATCACGCCGGGCGCAACGCGCTCCACCGGTGCGGTCTGGGTGGCGCCCAGCGGACCCTTGCCGTCGATCGGCTCGCCCAGTGCGTTGACCACGCGACCCAGCAGTTCCGGACCCACCGGCACTTCCAGGATGCGGCCGGTGGTCTTGGCCACGTCGCCTTCGCGCAGGTTTTCGTAATCGCCCAGCACCACGGCGCCGACCGAATCGCGCTCCAGGTTCAGTGCCAGCGCGAAGGTGTTGTTCGGCAGTTCGATCATTTCGCCCTGCATCACGTCGGCCAGGCCGAAGATGCGCACGATGCCGTCGGACACGCTGGTCACGGAGCCTTCGTTGCGCGACTCTGCGGACAGCTTGACCGCTTCGATGCGGGTCTTGATCAGGTCGCTGATTTCGGAGGGGTTGAGCGTGGTTGCCATCGTTCAGTCCTAGGTGCCGGCCGCGGGGGCCGTGCGTTTATGTGAATTCAGTGGGCGAGCGAGCTTTGCAGACGCGCAAGCTTGCCCTTCAGCGAGCCGTCGATGACCACGTCGCCGGTGTCGATCACCGCGCCGCCGATCAGCGACGCATCGACTGCGGTGGTGATATCCACGTCGCGGCCGAAGCGCTTCTTCAGAGCAGCAGCGATCGTGTCCAGTTCGGTCTGGCTCATGGCAGCGGCCGAGGTCACCGTCGCCTTGACGACATGTTCGGCCTCGGCACGCAGGTGTTCGTACAAGCCTGCCACTTCCGGCAGCAGCGACAGCCGCTGCGCATCGGCAAGCACGCCGAGGAAACGCAGATAGTCCTCGCCCGCCTGCGGCGGCGCCAGCAGCGTCACTGCCTGTTCCTGGCCCAGGGCCGGGTTGAGCAGCAATGCGGCCACGCGCGGGTCGCCGGCCACCTGCGCCGAAAACGCCAGCGCATCGGACCAGGGCGCGAATGTGCCGCCCTCACGCGCGATCGCAAACGCGGCACGGCCGTAGGGACGGGCAAGGGTGAGGGCCTGACTCATCGCTTAAATCTCCGCCGCCAGCTCGTCGAGCAGCGCCTTGTGGGCGTTGGCGTCGATTTCGCGCTTGAGCAGCTTTTCTGCACCGCTGACGGCCAGCACCGAGACCTGCTTGCGCAGCTCCTCGCGGGCACGCGTGGCGGATGCGTCGATTTCGGTCTGCGCCAGTTCTTTCTGACGGTTGGCTTCGGCAATTGCCTCCAGCTTGGCCGCTTCGATGATCTGGTTGGCGCGCGCATGGGCCTGATCGATGATTTCGTTGGCCTTGGTGCGGGCGTCCTTCAGTACTTCATTGACCTTTTCCTGTGCCTGCGCCAGATCCTTCTGACTCCGATCGGCCGCAGCCAGACCTTCAGCGATCTTTTGCTGACGCTCTTCGATCGCCTGCAGCAGCGGCGGCCAGATTTTGGTCGCGACGATCCAGATCAGACCGGCGAAGGCCAGCGCCTGGGCAAAGATGGTAAGGGTGATATCCATGGGTCGCTCAATCGCTGTTTAGGGGTGAAAGCGCCACCGCACGGGCGGCGCTTTCCGACCTTGATCCGCGGATGCAACCACTGAGGGCTGCATCCACATCCTGCTACCGCTGGATCAGCCGGCAGCCTGCGACAGACGCTCGATGAACACCTGGGCCAGCGGGTTGGCGAAGGCGAACAGCAGGCCGACAGCGACGCTGATGATGAACGCCGCGTCGATCAGGCCTGCGGTGATGAACATACGCACCTGCAGCACCGGGATCAGTTCCGGCTGGCGCGCAGCCGATTCCAGGAACTTGCCAGCCATGATGGCCAGACCGAGGCCGGCACCCAGCGCGGCCAGGCCGATCATGATGCCGACGGCGAGGACGGTGGAGCTCTGGACTTGAGCGAGGTTGGTCAGGACGGCGAGGTTCATGGTGATCTCCGAACGAAAGTTTCTAAGGGTGATGGATGAAGCGGAATGAAGCAGATGAAGGGTGACGCAAACTCAGTGGCTGTCTTCGGCCAGGCTCAGATACACGATCGACAGCATCATGAAAATGAAGGCCTGCAGCGGAATCACCAGCAGGTGGAACAGCATCCAGCCAAGGCCGAATACGCCGCCAGCGACCATGCCGGCGATGCCCGCACCGCCCAGCACCCAGATCAGCAGGAAGACGATCTCGCCGCCGAACATGTTGCCGAACAGTCGCATCGCCAACGAAATCGGCTTGCTCAGCCACTCGACGATGTTCAAAAGCAGGTTGAACGGCATCATCCATTTGCCGAACGGCGCCGTGAGGAATTCCTTGGTCATGCCGCCCACGCCCTTGGAGCGCAGCGAGAACACGATCATCAGGAAGAACACGCTGATCGACATGCCCAAGGTGGCATTGACGTCGGCAGTGGGCACCGGCTTCCAGGCGTGCACGCCGACCCAGCTCAGCGGGATGGCGATGAAATCGGCCGGGATCATCTTGATGAGGTTCATCAACAGGATCCAGAAGAAGATGGTGATCGCGATCGGCGTCACCAGCTTGCTGCTGCCGTGATAGGTGTCCTTGGCCTGGCGGTCGACGAACTCCAGGCAGATTTCCACGAACGCCTGCCACTTGCCTGGTACGCCGGAGGTGGCATTCCGGGTCGCCGTCCAGAACGCCAGGACCATGACCAACCCCATCAACACCGCCATGATCAGGGTGTCGAGGTGGATGGTCCAAAACGTGCCGCCACCATCGCGAACCGGAAGGATCAGGTTGTGCAAGTGATGCTGGATATAGGAGGTAGGTGTTGCTGCCTCGCCCGCCATGTGTCCGGAGCCCTTTAAGTTCGAATCAGCGTCTGGCCAGAGCCAGAACCTGAAAAATCAGCCCGATGGCGATACCTGCCAACAAAGCCAGAGGAGGCAGCCGCCACAGGCCGAAGCCGAGCGCCAGCGCCACGAAAACCAACACCCACTTCAGCACCATCGCCAGAATCAGCCGCACCATGGCGATGCCCGCTGTCTGGATACCGCCACCTAGCGCGGTACGTGCCGCAACCCAACCGCCCAGCACCGTTGCAAATCCGGTCAATGCCAGACCTGCAGAGTAACCGGGACCGACCAACAGCAACCCCAGACTGGTTATAGCTACGGCGGCAAGCGGATATACCGCAGCGCGCAGCATCAACCGCCGACCCGCGTCAACGGAGTTCAGCACTACGGTTACCTTACGTGTGAATGAGTGGGAAGCGCAGTTGCGCCTCGTCGAGCCGCGAAAGTATAGCAATGGGACAAATTGCGAGACAACCGGCAGAGGTCATCGGTTGCTGCGATGCACCACGTAGTTGCTGCCACGAAGGGTGGGAACTTTGCCACAAACCGATGGTCAGAACTGGCGGCGCCTGCACATCCTCGTCGAAAGGTATCGCCGCAGGCCGCGTCTAGGAGCCCTGGGAGACCGGGGCTCCTGCTTTTTGTAAGCATTTTGTGCATCCCACGACCTTCCCATTGGCGGTCCTCCAATCGATACGCCGCTTGGCCGACTCTGCATGACGTTGGCGTTGGCGCCTGCGAGGGCATGCGACTCGACTAAAGGATGAGAGCGCCGCAAAGCGGACCGTTTTGTCCGATTGCTATGACTGCTTTCACGGTGACTGGACAGTTCTTTCACTTTTGAGAGACGCCGTCTTATCGAACATGCGCGGCGCAGGCCGAACTGCCTGACCATTCTTAAGAATTCGGAGCCCCCCATGAAACACCTGCTCGCACTGGCCATTCCGTGCGTCCTGGCTGCCGCGTATGCCGCGCCCGCGCATGCCGAAGACACCGATGACCGCTTCCAGATTCGTCTGGGCGCGATGAATGTCGACAACGACAACACCATCCGCGGCAACACGTTGCTGGCTGGCAACGATGTGTCGGTCAACGAAGACTTCAAGCTGGGCGGCAAGGAATGGGAGCCGCGCGTGGATGGCGTGTTCCGTATCAGCACCCGTCAGCGCCTGATCTTCGACTACTTCAAGTACGACAAGGATCGCCGCGAGACCCTGACCCAGGATCTGAGCGCCGGTGGCGTCACCGTGCCGTCGGGCAGCTTCATCAAGGGCGAGCTGAAGTATCAGGTTGCGACCTTTCTGTACGACTACTCGGTGGTCGACTCGCCGGAATTCAGCCTGGGCCTGCAGATCGGTGCCGAGTACGCCAAGGTCCAAGCCAATGCGTATGCCGACCTGGGGAGCATGTTCACCGGCAATGTCGTGGACGAAAGCGACGACGGCGCTGCGCCGGTCGTCGGTATCCGCTTTACGGCGCGTCCGAGCGAACACTGGCTGTTCAACGTGCAGGGCCAGTACCTCAACACCAGCTGGGGCGACTTCAGCCACTACGACGGCGACCTGAGCCGCGCCAACGCGATTGCCGAATACCGCTTCACCAAGAACTTCGGCATTTTTGCCGGCTACGACTGGTTCAAGCTGGACGTCGACAAGAGCAGCAGCGATGGCCTGATCGGCCTGAAGCAGGAGTTCAAGGGGCCGGTGGCAGGCGTGACGTTCGCGTTCTGATTCTTTCCGGTCCCGGGGCACGGGATCCGAAAAGCAGCTTCATGCAGAACCCCGCAGCGATGCGGGGTTCTGTCGTTTAACCGATGCGTGGCAAGTCACCGACGCGGCAGCGGCCACATGGCTGCGGCGGACACACGCTCAGGGCGGCTTGGTCGCACCCGCTACCAACAGATGCTGGTGCGTGATGCAGTCGCACTCGTCGTGCCACCCGTGGTGCGGATCGGTGCAGATCGCATGCGGCACCGTCGCCGGCAGCGACGCCACGTCGCTGCGCAAGTCGCGCTTCAGCGAGACGGCCACCGAGCCCGCATGTGTCCCGTCGCTCCGCCGCGTCGGCTCGGCAATACGGTTGCCGATGGCCAGTTCGCGCTGCAGCAACGCCTGCAGTTCGGGACACAGATTGCCCCCCCACCACACGGCGACCTCCATGCGTCGAGTCAGCACCGCGGCGACCGTGCCATACGTGGCGGCACGGTCGTGCAGAGCGGCGTCACTTTTTCTTGGGGATGTACAGGTCGGTGATGGTGCCGTCGTACACCTCGGCAGCCATGCCGACCGATTCGCTCAGGGTCGGATGCGCATGGATGGTGTGGCCGATGTCTTCGGCCTCGGCACCCATTTCGATCGCCAGACCAATTTCAGCCAGCAGATCGCCGGCATGCACACCGACGATGGCGCCACCGATCACGCGATGGGTTTCTTCGTCGAAAATCAGCTTGGTGAAGCCCTCGGTGCGGCCGATACCGATCGCGCGGCCACTGGCAGCCCACGGGAACTTGGCCACGCCGACCTTCAGGCCCTTGGCCTTGGCTTCGGTCTCGGTCACGCCGACCCAGGCGATTTCCGGGTTGGTGTACGCCACCGACGGGATCACCCGCGCCACCCATTCCTTCTTCTCGCCGGCAGCCACTTCGGCGGCCAGCTTGCCTTCGTGCGTGGCCTTGTGCGCCAGCATCGGGTTACCGACGATGTCGCCGATGGCGAAGATGTGCGGCACGTTGGTGCGCATCTGCCGGTCGACCGGAATGAAGCCACGCTCGGTGACCGTGACGCCGGCCTTGTCGGCACCGATCTTCTTGCCGTTGGGCGAGCGGCCCACGGCGACCAGCACGCGGTCGTACGCAGTGGCCTGCAGGCCGGGTTTGTCGCCCTCCACGGCCGCTTCGAAGGACACGGTGATGCCCTTTTTACCGGCGGTGACGTCGGTGGCCTTGGTCTTGAGATGGACGTCGACGCCCTGCTTCTTCAGGCGGTCGGCCAGCGGCTTGACCAGGTCCTTGTCGGCGCCCGGCATCAGCTGGTCCATGAATTCGACCACGGTGACCTTGCTGCCGAGCGCGCTGTACACCGTGGCCATTTCCAGACCGATGATGCCGCCGCCGACCACCAGCAGGGTCTTGGGAATGTCGTGCAGCTCCAGCGCGTCGGTGGAGTCCATCACGCGCTTGTCGTCCCATGGGAAGTTGGGCAGCTTCACCGCCTGCGAGCCGGCCGCGATGATGCAGTGCTCGAAGCGCAGCAGCTGGGTCTTGCCGTCGTCGCCGACGATTTCCAGCTCATTGGGCGAAACGAACGTTGCCACGCCGGTGACGGTACGTACCTTGCGCTGCTTGGCCATGCTGGCCAGGCCGCCGGTGAGCTTGCCGACCACTTTTTCCTTGTACTCGCGCAGCGTGCCCAGGGTGATCTTGGGCTGACCGAAGTCCACGCCGAAGTCGCCGGCATGGGCCACTTCATCGATCACCGCGGCGGCATGCAGCAGCGCCTTGGACGGGATGCAGCCAACGTTGAGGCAGACGCCGCCGAGGCTGGCGTAGCGCTCGATCAGCACCGTGTCCAGGCCCAGATCGGCGGCGCGGAATGCGGCCGTGTAGCCACCGGGGCCGGCGCCGAGCACCACCATCTTGCATGCGATATCGGCCGGCTTGTCGCTGGCCAGTGCGGGCTTGGACGGCGCCGGTTCGGCCGGGGCGCGATGCGACGGCGTCACCGGCGGCTTGCTGCCCGGCGCGGCAGCAGGCGCGACAGCGGCCGGTGCGGCCTTGGTCTCGGCCTTGGCCGGCGCGGCAGCCTCGCCTTCGGTTTCGAGCAGCAGCACGAGCGCGCCTTCGGACAAGATGTCGCCGACCTTGACCTTGAGTTCCTTGACAACACCCGCGGCCGAGGACGGCACTTCCAGCGTGGCCTTGTCCGATTCCAGCGTTACCAGGCCCTGGTCCTTGGCCACGCTGTCGCCAACGGCGACCAGCACTTCGATGACGGGGACATCGCTGTAATCGCCGATGTCGGGAACCTTGATTTCAATGACCGCCATTTGCTTCTCCTGTAGCTCAACCGGCCGTGCCGGCAAGCGTCTGCTGGAGTTCATCCAGCGACGATTCGATTTGGGTCCAGCGCTTGTCGCGCTTCTTTTCATTGCCTTCGCTGGCTTCGATCAGCAGCGCGGCCTGTTGCAGCAGCAACGCGCCGCCGCCGCAGCTCGGCCGCGCGCCGCTGTAGCGCACGCCATCGACCTGGAATGAGAGCACTTCGCCCTCGCTCACCGGCGCAGTGCGTCCGATCGGTGCGAGCTGGGTCAGCGTGTTGGTCCAGTTGCTGACCAGGCGCTTCGCCAGAGCCGCCAGAATCGGGATCTCGACCGTTTCCGGGGGCTGCTCTGTGCGGAACTGCACGCTGCCGCGGTCGGTCTGGCTGACCCAGTTGTAGACGCGCTCATCGGCGCGGCTATGCCGCAGGGTCCGGTCGGCACCGTCCTTGCCCGGCACCAGCGACACCGCGCTCTCCACGCCACGTGTGGGCAGCGTCAGCAACGCCAAGGCCGGCTGGGTGCTGCCATCCAGCAGCGTGGTGACGGCAGTGCCGTAGTTGCCCACGGCCGGCGGCCAGCCGCGCCCGAGCGTGCTCCCGCATTCGCGTGCAACTGCCGTTGTCCACGGCAGTACACCGAGCACGGCGATGGTCAGCAGCGCAGCCCTCACAGCAGGACGCGACGCATGTCGGCCAGCACCTGGCTGAGGTAGGTGGTGAAACGGGCCGCCAGCGCGCCGTCGATGACCCGGTGGTCGTAGCTCAGCGACAACGGCAGCATCAGCTTGGGCACGAACTCCTTGCCGTTCCAGACCGGCTGCATCGCCGACTTGGACACGCCCAGGATCGCCACTTCCGGCGCATTGATGATCGGCGTGAACGCGGTACCGCCGATGCCGCCGAGCGAGCTGATCGAGAAGCAGCCGCCGCTCATGTCGGCCGGACCCAGCTTGCCGTCGCGCGCCTTCTTGGCCAGTTCGCCGCTTTCCTGCGCGATCTGCAGCACGCCCTTCTTGTCGACGTCGCGGATCACCGGCACCACCAGGCCATTCGGTGTATCGGCCGCGAAGCCGATGTTGATGTACTTCTTCAGCGTGAGGTTTTCGCCGGCCGCATCCAGCGAGGCGTTGAACTCGGGGAACGTCTTCAACGCCGCGGCGCTGGCCTTGACCAGGAAGGCGAGCATGGTGAGCTTGATGCCCGCCTTCTCGTTTTCCTTGTTGAGGGCCACGCGCAGGGCTTCCAGGTCGGTGATGTCGGCCGACTCGAACTGGGTGACGTGCGGAATCATTGCCCAGTTGCGCGCCAGGTTGGCTCCGGAAATCTTCTTGATGCGCGACAGCGGCTGGGTTTCGGTCTCGCCGAACTTGCTGAAGTCCACCTTCGGCCAGGCCAGCAGGTTCAGGCCGTTGCCGCCACCGGCCGGCACAGCGCCGGCGGCGGCAGGTGCGCCGCCGCTGAGTGCCGCCTTCACAAAGCGCTGCACGTCTTCGCGGGTGATGCGGCCGCCCTTTTCACTGCCCTTGAGCTGGTTCAGGTCTACGCCCAGTTCGCGTGCGAACACGCGCACCACCGGGCTGGCGTAGGGCACCTTGGACGGCAGCACGCTGTCGGCATCGAAGGTCACCGGCGGGCTGCTCGGGTTGCCGGCCGACGGCTGGCTGACCTGCGCGGACTGCGCAGCTGCGCCGGAACGGGCGCCCTGCACCTGCGCAATTTCGCGCTGGGCCAGCTTGTCCGGCTCGGCCGGCACGGCGACCGGCTCGACCTTGCCCGCCGTCTCGGCGGTGTCGGTGGTGGGCTTGACGGGCGACTGCGCCGCCCCCGCACCGCCATCGCTGGCTGCAATGATTGCCACCACACTGCCCTGCGAGAGCAGGTCGCCGACCTTGACCTTGAGCTCCTTGACCACGCCGGCCGCCGAGGACGGCACTTCCATCGTGGCCTTGTCCGATTCCAGGGTGACCAGGCTCTGGTCCTTGGCGACGGTATCGCCGACAGCGACCAGCACTTCGATCACCGGGATGTCGGTGTAATCGCCGATATCGGGCACGCGCGCTTCGGTCAGGCCGCCGTTCGAGGAGGCAGCAGGCGCAGCGGCTTCGGCCTTGGCCGCGGGTGCCGGGGCAGACGCAGGAGCGGCCTTGGCCGGCGCGGCGGGCGCAGCAGCAGCTGCTGCGGGCTTGGCTGCAGCAGCAGCGCCGGCATCGACGCCGGCATCGGCCACTTCGATCAATGCCACCAGCGCGCCCTGCGAGAGCGAATCACCCAGCTTCACCTTGATCTCCTTGACCACGCCGGACACCGACGACGGCACTTCCATGGTGGCCTTGTCCGATTCCAGCGTGACCAGGCTCTGGTCCTTGCTGACCGTATCGCCGACGGACACCAGCACCTCGATTACCGGGACGTCGCTGTAGTCACCGATATCGGGGACAAGTGCTTCCTTGATTTCGGCCATACGGGGGAACTCCGGCAACAGAATGGGGAAACCCCTATTGTGGCCGGCTGCGGGCCGCAGCGCCAACCATTGCCGTGCAAAAATCGCTCGGCCGGCGGGATGCAGTGCCCGCATGCGTGCGTGCACCGATCATTTCACCGTGCGTCGATCGACCCGCAACAGTTGCAGTGGCTCGCCCGACGGCAAACGATACGCCAGCGCATTGTCCAACCCATCGAGTGCTTCCAGGCGCCGGCACCACTGCTGCGCGCGCGGCCGCAATGCACGCGCTTGCGGTTCGACCAGGCGCTCGATGCGCGCTTCCAGGCCATTGAGCGAACGCAGCTGCACGTCGTTCCCGGTGATTGCGGACTGCACCGCACCGGCCACCACATCGCCGATCAGCTGCGGCAGCAACTCGGCCACCAGCGCGCCGATGGCGTCGTCGATCTCGACCAGGGTCAGCTGGCTTTTGCTGAAACTCTGCTTCAAGCGTATGTCGATCTTCTCGCGCACGTTTGCCAGCTGCGCACGCGTGGCCTCCGGGTTGCGACTGAAGCCAGCGGCCACTTCGCCCAGTGCAGTGATTGCGATATCGGCCGCTGCGCGACCCACTGCCTGCGCCAGCGGCACGCCATCCCGGATCTGGCGCTCGAACTGAATCAGGCGGGTGCGATCGTCAGCTTTCGGTTCCACCCAGCGGTCGTCGACGCACAAGACGCCCTGGCGCATGACCAAGCGTTGCGGCGTGCCTGATTCACGGATCAGGATCAGGCTGCGCGGGTTGAGCGTGAGGTCGTCATCGCTGCTGACCTCGCAGTGCGTGTCGTCTGCACTGGCTGCGCTTACGGCGCCCAGCAGGCCTAGCAGCACGCGGGCTGCCATCGTGATTGCGGGCTTGATCGTCATATCGCCACTTGCGTTGTGCGCTGGCATGACGTCCGGCCTGCGGCCCCGATGCACGCAGCGCGCGCGTCTGCAGCTGTGCCAGCGGTGTGCATCCGCAATCAGAGCCAGGTGGTGCTGCAGTCGCGTCGTCCAATGCACGGCGCTCGCATTCCACAATGACCGTACGTCATCTCACCATGAGCTAGCGCACCGCATCGCACACCGGTTGCCAGGCTGTCGCCAGCCGCGGCAGCGACCAGGCGGCATTGGCCGGGCTGGTGGACGGCAAAGCGACGACTGGCAGCGCGCGCAGCTTCGCCGACAGCAGCGGCTGCACATGCCGGCGCCACGCCTGCGCTGCCGCAGCGCCATTGCAAGCCACCAAGCGCAGCTGCGGCAGCGTGACCAACAGCGCGGGCAGCGGATTGACCACGATGCTCGCCGCCACGATGGACGTATCCAGACTGCCGCGCCGCTCGCATTGGCCGATGACATCCCACACACCCACACGATGGTCGAGCAATGCTTGCAAGCGCGATGCATAGCTTGCCGCTGCATCAAGGCCCAAAAGGGCATGCATCAAGGGCCAAAAGCGATTGCGTGGGTGTGCGTAGTAACGCGCTGCTTCCAACGATGCGACACCGGGCATCGAGCCGAGCAGCAACACCCTGCAATCGCTGCGAATGTGCGCTGGCAGCCCTTGGTTGACGCGTTTTTTCGTCACGGCAATCGCATCTGCGTGAATATCTTTTTCAGGCTGCATGACGTAACGACGGTCTTCTTGAGGGACTTCCTGAACGAACGAAATCTTAGCGGGACACAGGTGGGCGTGGATTCATATTTTCAGGACTAGTTTTGGCTCGGCCCACTCCACGGGCCTAACAACAAAACTGAGGAGACCCTCATGCGTTCCATTTCCATCCTGAGCCTGGCTGCTGTATCTGCACTTGCGATTGCACCGTCCGCGTTCGCGCAGGACACCACCTATACCGGCGACGCCTCCTCGACTTCTTCCAGCACGATGTCCAGCAACGGCGACACTGCTTCGGGGAAGCATTGGGCCGTGGTTGGCGGCGTGGCGCTGCTGAACCCCAAGAACAACCCGGCTCCGGGCCTGGACGTCGATGGCGGCCCGGCACCGACGCTGAGCGCCAGCTACTACGTCAACGACAACTGGGCCGTTGAATTGTGGGGCGCAGCCGACAAGATCAACCACCGCGTCAACGCCGATGGCGTGGGCAAGGTCGGTACCGTCGATCAGCAGCCGATCGCCATCAGCGGTCAGTACCACTTCGGCGAAGCCGACAACGTGTTCCGTCCGTTCGTGGGCGTGGGCTACTACGAGTCGAACTTCAGCAACGAGAAGATCGATGCGGCGTCGACCAGCGGCGATCACGTGGGTCTGAGCACCGCCAAGGGCGTCATCGGCACCGCTGGTGTGGACATGAACATCAACTCCACCTGGTTCGCACGTGCCGACGCCCGCTACATGCGTTCGCGTCCGGAACTGCGCGTGGCTGGCCAGGGCACCGGCAGCGAGCTGAAACTGGATCCGTGGACCGTTGGCTTCGGCATCGGCGCGCGCTTCTAAGCACGCACCAGCCAGACGGGTGTTCAGTTGAAGAAAAAACGGGCCGCACGGCCCGTTTTTTCTTGTACGCGACGTGTGCGACTTCGAGATCGCATAACCACGCAACGAAGCGATGACCTGGTGATCAGCTGTCCATACGCGATTGCGGGAAGCGTTGCATCTTCCAGACATCCGACCTATCGCTTCGCTCCAATCACCATTCTTTGCTGCATGCACGCGCAAGCGGTGAGACGCATCTTGTGTGTCAGTCCAACACCATCGCCTGCCGCAAGCTGCACACGCACTCAGCGCCAATAAACGCTGCCGCGCAGACGTGTGCTGCGCCAGCGCCACCACAGCAAGGTGGCGTAGGCGAGCGCATCACCGAGCAGGACGCCGGCAGCGCTGAGCAGACTGGCATGACTGAGCCATCCCTCGGTCGGCCAGGCTGCGCCCTGCCAGGCGCTGCGCCAGCCCTGCACCATCCCGGCAATCACCCGCACGACCACCAGCGCGGTCAAGGCCAATACCAACCACAGGTTCGGCCGGTAAAACAGGCCTTGCGTGGTGCGCTCGAAGCGGGTCAGGCGCAGCGCCAACACCCCGAGCGCCAACCCGCAGGCCCAGCCGAATGCGGCGTGGCTGATCGCACCGGGCCAGAACGCCGCCGCGACCAGGCTGAAGATCAAAAACAGCACGCTGGACATGCCAGCCGACACCAGATTGATCATCAGTAGCCAGCCACGCGCCTGACGAGGTGCAGTGCCCATGCGAAAGCGCTGCAGCAGCGACAACGGGAACAGCACCACGAACACCGCCAGGGCAATGATCACGGCCAGCGGAATGGCAAGCAGCAAAGGCATCGGGAGACTGCCGGAAACAGATGGCCGATCACGCTACTACGCAGGCGTGCAGCGGCACGTGTTCGACGCTGATAAGTGCCGAACTCCGGCACCGCAACCGCGCGCACCCGACAGTGGTCGCGGCAGGCTGGTGCGCGCTGTAAAGGATTACGCGCATCCGCAGGAAAATCAGCGACGACAACACAGAAATCATCGCCAACGTTGACGCAGCGCGTTGCTCGGAGCGCCGTTAAGCAAGAGCGAAACAATCACGTAGCGGGCAACCGTCAGACGGACATGGCCAATGCGCAGAAACCGAAGTGGACAAGTGGTTCATGCCGCAAAGGCGCCGACCGCGCTCCGCTCACACAGAGCGCAGCCGTTTCAGTCCTCGCTCTCAAAACGCCGGCAGCACCGCGCCTTTGTACTTGCGCTCGATAAAGGCCTTCACTTCCGGGCTGGTCAGCGCTTTGGCCAGTTTCTGCACGCGCGGGTCGTCCTTGTTGTCGGCGCGCGCCACCAGGAAGTTGACGTACGGCGAGTCCTTGCTTTCGATCGCCAGCGCATCGCGGGTGGGGTTGAGCCCGGCGTCGAGTGCGTAATTGGTATTGATCAACGCCAGATCCACCTGGTCCAGTACGCGCGGCAGCATGGCCGAATCGAGCTCGCGGAATTTGAGCTGCTTGGGGTTTTCGACGATATCGCGTTGGCTGGACAGCGCGTTGCCCGGGTCCTTGAGTTTGATCACCCCGGCCTTGTCGAGCAGGATCAGCGCGCGGCTGTTGTTGCTCGGGTCGTTGGGGATCACCACATCGGCGCCGTTGGGGAGATCGGCCAGTGCCTTGAAGTGACGCGAATACGCACCGAACGGTTCGATATGCACGCCGACCACGGTTACCAGCTGGCTTTTGCGGTCGCGGTTGTACGCGTCCAGATAGGGTTCGGTCTGGAAGTAATTGACGTCGATCTGCTTCTGCACGACCTGATCATTCGGCTGCACGTAGTCGTTGAACACGCGCACATCGAGCTTGACCCCCTGCTTGGCCAGCAGCGGTTCGACCACTTTCAGGATTTCGGCATGCGGCACTGCCGTGGCGGCAACGGTCAGGGTGTCGCTGCCGCTGCTGCCACCGCCGCCACAGGACGCCAATGCCAGCGTGGCTGCGGCCAGAAGGGAACGAAACGCGAATGTGCTCATGTAGGGATCCGTGGGAGGAGGAACGCGGGCGTGCCGCAGGCCCTCAACCTACCAGACGCCGCGTGTGGCAGCGATGCCCCGAACGCAGCGCCGCTCACCGCCGGCTGTAGTACGCCACCAGGCGGTCGCCCAGCATCTGCAGCACCTGCACCAGCACCAGCAAGGCGATCACGGTGATCAGCGCCACGTCCGAATGCGAGCGCAGATAGCCTTCGCGGTAGGCCACATCGCCCAGGCCGCCGGAGCCGATCGCACCGCCCATCGCGGTGAAGCCGATCAGCGCGATGGTGGTCACGGTGGCGCCGGCGATCAGACCGGGGCGCGCTTCGGGCAACAGCACGCGCAGCACCAGCTGGCGGGTGCTGGCGCCCATCGCCTGGGTGGCTTCGATGATCCCGCGATCGACCTCGCGCAGCGCGGTTTCCACCAGGCGCGCATAGAACGGTGCGGCGCCGACCACCAGCGGCAGGATTGCGCCGCGCACGCCGAGCGAGGTGCCCATCAGCATCAGCGTGAGCGGAATCATGGCGATCATCAGAATGATGAAGGGCACCGAGCGCAGCAGGTTGATCAACGCCGCAAGCGCCCCGTACAGCAGCGGGCGGCGGCGCAGCTGCGGCGCACCGCACAGGAACAGCGCGACGCCCAGCGGCAGGCCGATCAGCAAGGTCAGCGGCAGCGCGCCGGCGAGCATCAACAGGGTATCCAGGGTGGCCTGGCCGATATCGCCCCACTTGGCGGCATCGAGATTGCGGAAGAAACCGCCAGCGGCGGCAACGATCGGGTTCATACGCGCAGATCCTCCACCTGCACACCGGCAGCGACGAAGCCGGCGCGCGCAGCGGTCTGGTCGCCACCGGTCAGGGCGACGATGAGCTGGCCGTAGGGCGTGTCCTTGATGCGATCCACCCGCCCGGACAGGATGTTGTAGTCCACCCCGGTGTCGCGGGCGATGCGGCCCAAAACAGGTTCGTAGGTGCCGTTGCCCAGGAAGGTCAGCCGCACGATGCGCCCGCCAACGGCGGCGAAATCGCGATGCAGTTCGGCTTCGTCCAGATGCTCGGCTTCGGACACGAAGCGCCGGGTGGTGACGTGTTTGGGATGCAGGAACACCTCGGTCACCGGGCCGGTTTCCACCAGCTTACCGGCGTCCAGCACCGCCACGCGGTCGCAGACGCGACGGATCACGTCCATCTCATGGGTGATCAGCACGATGGTCAGACCGAGCTCGCGATTGATCTGCGCCAGCAGCTGCAGCACCGAGGCGGTGGTCTGCGGGTCCAGCGCGCTGGTGGCCTCGTCGCACAGCAGGATCTGCGGCCCGGTGGCCAGCGCGCGCGCAATGCCCACGCGCTGCTTCTGTCCGCCCGATAGCTGCGCCGGATACTGGTTGGCCTGCTCCTGCAGCCCGACCCGGGCCAGCAGCTCGGCCACGCGCGCATCGATCTCGGCACGCGGCGTGCCGACCAGTTCAAGCGGGAAGGCGACATTGCCGGCCACGGTCCGCGCGGACAGCAGGTTGAAGTGCTGGAAAATCATGCCGATGCGGCGACGCAAGGCACGCAGGCCCTGGCTGTCCAGCGCGGTCACGTCCTCGTCGCCGATCAGCAGACGACCGCCGCTGGGCTCTTCCAGCCGGTTGATCAGCCGGATCAGCGTGGACTTGCCGGCACCGGAATGGCCGATGATGCCGAACACCTCACCGGGGCCGATCCGCAAATCGAGCGGATGCAGCGCCACGATCTGACGACCGTCGACGGAATAGGACTTGTGCAGGCGCTGAAACTCGATCACCGGGCGTGGCCGACTGGGGGGCGTGAAGCCTACCATCGGGATTGAGGATTGGGGATTGGGGCTTCGCAAGGACAACGGCGCCCCGCTGTTGCCAATCCCGAATGCCGAATCTCGAATCTCGTCCTCACGGCCTATCCAGCGGCGGTGGACGGTCAGCCCTGCGTATCGGCTCCCGGCGCAACAAATACAGCCCGCTGGCAACGATGATGCCGGCGCCGGTCCAGGTCCAGCTGTCGGGCAGGGTCTGCCACAACAGCCAGTCCCAGCCGATCACCCAGACCAGGGCGGTGTATTCCAGCGGGGCGATCATCGAAGCCTCGCCGCGCATGAAGGCCTGGGTCAGCGCGACCTGGCCCAGCGCACCGGCCAGGCCCATGCCGGCGATCAACCCGGCGTGCCCGGCGTGTAGCGGCACCCAGCCGGGGATGGCCAGCAGCCCGGCGCCGATCGCCATGAACAGCAGAAACCACACCACCATGGCTTGCGGGGTGTCGGTGCGGGTCAGCAGGCTCACGGTGATCGCCGCGACGGCGTAGGCCGTGGCTGCCAGCAGCACCATCAGGCCGGGCAGCGAGATCAGCCCGTCCACGCCCGGGCGCAGTACCACGATCACCCCGACCAGGCCAATGCCAATCGCGGCCCAGCGACGCGGGCCCACATGCTCGCCCAGCAGCGGCACCGACAGCGCGGCCACCAGCAGCGGCGCAACGAAGTACAGCGTGTACGCGGTGGACAGCGGCATGCGCTTCAAGCCATAGACGAAGCAGCCGATCATCACCATGCCCAGCGCCCCGCGCAGCAGATGCAGGCCCCAGCGCACCGGCACGATCGCGCGCGGACCGGCGGTGGCGAACACCCACACCAGCACGAACGGCAGCGAGGCGGCACCGCGCAACAAGGTGACCTGCAGCGGTGGGTAATGCGCCGAGAGCAGTTTCATTCCCGCATCCATCAGCGAGAAGCAGGCCACGGCGACCACCATCCAGGCGATGGCGGGAAGCGGAGAGCGGGTGGTGGGCATGCGCGCATTATCGCCACGGCGCTGCCACGCCCGCCAATGCCCGGATGACGGCCGGGCCGGCACGATGCCCTAGAATGGCGGCTGCTTTTCAATTGCAGGAGCTTTGCATGCCTTCCTTCGACGTCGTGTCCGAAGTAAACAAGCACGAACTGACCAATGCGGTGGACCAGGCCAACCGCGAGCTGGACACGCGTTTCGACTTCAAGGGAGTCCAGGCCAAGTTCGAACTGGAAGACGGCAAGGTGATCAACCAGTCCGCTCCCAGCGATTTTCAGGTCAAGCAGATGACCGACATCCTGCGCGCGCGGTTGCTGGCACGCGGTATCGATGTGCGCTGCCTGGAGTTCGGCGATATGGAAACCAACCTGGCTGGCGCAAGGCAGAAAGTGACCGTCAAGCAAGGCATCGAGCAGAAGCAGGCCAAGCAGCTGGTGGCCAAGTTGAAGGAAGCCAAGCTCAAGGTCGAAGCGCAGATCAACGGCGACAAGCTGCGTATCACCGGCAAGAAGCGCGACGACCTGCAGGACGCGATCGCGCTGCTGAAAAAGGCCGATTTCGAGCTGCCGCTGCAGTTCGACAACTTCCGCGACTGAGTGCGCTTGGGTGATTGCAACGATCGGTGCGGCGCTGTCCATGCGTGCAGTGCAGCGGGATGCGCCGGGTTGGCGCATGCGGCCTGCGGGGCGCATGCGCGGCGGTTGCAACCGTCACGTCACCGCGCTGGCATAGCGGACGCGCGTGCGCGGCCCACTTGCCAGCCTGTCGCAACGCCTGCGCATCCACAGGCCGACGAACGCATCGGGCGATAGTGCGAGCCACCGCCTCGCCCACGCATAACCACGCATCGAAATGGGCTCGACGCTGCACACCATGGCCGGGCTTGATCCGATGGCGGCAGCCGCATTTGCCGATGCCTTTGTGGTCGAGATCGAACATGCCATCGCCAGCTGTACGCTCGGCGATGCCGGCACGCCTCAGGCGCAAGCCTTGCAACAGATCCATTCGTTGAAGAACACCATCTCGCTGACCGGCGTTCAGCAGGTGCTGAACGCCTGCGACCAATCACGCGATGCCGCCAGCCGCCACGCGCTGGGCGACACGCTTGCGCAGCGCTTCACTGCGATGGCGAAGGCGGCTGGTCTACTGGTCAAGCATTACCGCCGTACCTTGCCCTCCGACAACGCGGACCCTCATGCGTCGCACTCCCAACGGCGCAAGGCCCGGCCTGATCCTGGCCGCCAGGCAGTTGCGCAACGACAGACTGGTGCGGTTTTCGAGTCGTTCCTGGAATACCGCGCCTGCGTTGGCCGCGTGATCGTGCAGACCATCGTGACTGCGTGGTGCCTGGGCGGGCTGTACGGGCCGCAGCCAATGCTGGTCACGCACGCACACCACGTCTTTCCCACCGCGGTGGGTCTGTGGGCGCTATCGGTGGTGTGGATGCTGCTGGTGCGCCGCCGGATCGTTCCGCCCAGCGAATGGCTGGATGCGATGGGCGTTGCGATGAACGTGCTGTTCATCGGCGTCCAGACCTACCTGGCCTTCATCCTGCTGATGCCGTTGAACGCATTTTTGCCGTGCATCACCATCGCTATCGCTGCGGTGGCGCGCTATGGGCAGCGTGCGATCTTTCCGGTGTTGCTCACCACCGTCGTGCTGATGCTGTTGACGGCGCCGGCAGGCTACCGGCTGTCGCGGCCGGCGTACTTCGTCTATGCCGTGGCGCTGATCATCGTGCTGCCGTTGCTGGCGGCGCGCATCGTGCGTGCGATGCAGGAAGTGGCACTGCAGGCGCTGGCATCGCGCGATGCGCAAAACCGCTTCATCAGCACCATGCGTCACCAATTGCGCACGCCGTTGAATGCGCTGATCAACTGCGCGCAATTGATCGACACCGAGCAAATGCCGGCACAGCAACGCGAGCTGCTGCAGGCAGTGACGGTGTCGGCGTGCCCGACGATCAGAAGGCCTATATCTTCCCCCCGTTCACGCAGCTCAGTACAGGTTTCAGTCGCGTCGAAGGCGGCGTGGGCCTGGGGCTGTACATCGCACTGGCGGTGTCCGATGCGGTGCAGCGCATCCGCGAGGCGGCGCCTGACCTGATGTTTCTGGATCTGCACATGCCCGGCACGTCCGGCTGGGACGCGCTGCGCGAAGCACGCGATGCGATCTCGGCACTGCCGCCGATCATCGTGCTGACCGCCGACACGCGTACCGATTCGATGCGCGAGGCCAGCGCGGCCGGTGTCGCCGGCTCTCTGCCCAAACCGATCAACGCGCACGAGTTGCTGGCATTGCTCGCCCAGCACGCCAGCCATGCACGCCCCTGAGCTCAAACCCGGCAATGCCGCGCGCTGCCACTGGCAGCATGCGGCGGATATCCGCACGCCGCTGGCGCTGCTCTACCTGCACGGCGTCAGCACCAGCACGAGCGAAGCAGGCGCGCGACCGGAGCAGATGGCCGATGCGCTGGCCGCCAATGCCGACGTGCATCGCTGGCCCGGGCACGGACTCAGTACCCCCGATGCAATGCAGGGGCTCACTGCGGCGGTGTTGCAAACCTCGGCGCTGGAGGCGCTGGCCCAGGCGCAGCGCATGGGCCAGCGGATTGCGATTATTGGTTCGTCGATGGGCGCAACGCTGGGCTTGTGGCTGGGCTTGTGGCTGGGCTTGTGGCTGGGCTTGTGGCTGGGCTTGTGGCTGGGCTTGTGGCTGGGCTTGTGGCTGGCCGCGCAGCGCCCGGACGCGGTTGCCGCAGTGGTCGCCTGGTCGCCGGGTATCCAGCCTGCCGACCCGGCATTGCTCGACCAGGTGTGTGCCGCGCAGGCGCCGCTGACGGACCCGCGCCCGCGCACACCTGCCGCGCACGCGTTCTGGGCGGAGACCATCCATCCGGATAGATTTCGCGCCTTGCGCAGCTTATTTCAGGTGGTTGCCACCGACCCACCCTGGCCACGGGTGCGCTGCCCGGTGTTGCTGGGCGATGACCGCGCCACCGATGGTCGCGAAGATGCGAACGCCTCGGTGCAGGCAATGCTGGACATGTTTGTGGCGCTGGGCACTGCGCCTGCACACAAGCAAGCGATTGCCTTCTACAGTGGTGCGCATGCGATCGGGTCGCCGCACAAGACGCCGCTGGCAGATGCCGTTGCGCAGGCGTCCGTCGCGTTCTTGCAAGAGCAGCTTGGCGCTGCGCCGCAGACGGGCAACGCTTGAGCAACATGCAGTGCGCGACGGTCGCCGCAGACGCGGACCGCAGTGCTTGCGTCCTGGTGAACACGCGCTGCTAGCGCTTGCTGCTGCCACCCATCCCTGCCTTCGGGCTTGCTGCATGTCGATCGCATACACTGACCTGCCAACCCGCTGCCGCCACGATGACTACGACGCCTGCCACGCCCGATCCAATCGCCGCCACCCGCAAATGGATCGAACGCGCGGTGATCGGATTGAACCTGTGCCCGTTCGCCAAGGCGGTGTACGTCAAGGATCAGGTGCGGCTGGTGCTCAGCGATGCCAGCACGCCGGAAGCCTTGCTGGAACAACTGGCCGAAGAACTGGTCCTGCTGCGCGATACGCCGGCCGAACAGATCGACACCACGCTGATCGTGCACCCGGACGTGCTCACCGATTTCCTGGACTACAACGACTTCCTCGACAACGCCGATGCGGCGGTGGATGCGCTGGATCTGCAAGGCGTGTTGCAAGTGGCCAGCTTCCATCCGGATTACCAATTCGCAGGTGCCGCGCTGGACGATGTGGCCAACTTCACAAACCGCTCGCCCTTCCCCACCTTGCATCTGCTGCGCGAAGACAGCGTAGAGCGGGCGGTGGCGGCGTTCCCTGACCCGGACGTGATCGTCGAACGCAATATCCAAACGCTCGAACGCCTGGGCAGCGATGGTTGGCAACGTGTGTTGAACGGGGCCGAGCACTGAGTGTTGCGCCTGCTGCGCGTTACTGCGGGCGGCAGCGAATCCTTGCCCATCTGCGATCGGCAGGGAGTAGGCGCAAAACGCAGTGGGACGTCATCAGCTGCGTGTGGGCCACGTGCTCAGCATCGAAGTCGTTGGGTGATCCATGCCGCACCGGGCGCGCTCGCACGCGTGGCACCGAGTCATCGTGCGATGGGCTGCCATTGAACGGACGCAGAGCAGCACTGCGCGTGCAGCGACAGTGTGCGACGCCTCTTGCCTGGCATTGCGAAGACGAAGGCGCAGTCCATCAAACCCAACGTGGATGACGACATCAAGGGGCGCGCCATCATGGGCACTGAGCGCTCCCACGCGCACCGTCTTGCTGAGACGACGACAGCCCGCACGCTACAGTGCGGCCACCTTCACCGATGTGCAGCATGCCATGGCCCTGACTCCCGCAATTTCCGCATGGACCCCGTCACCACTGCAGGGCCGCGTGGTGGTGATCACCGGTGGCGCGCAAGGCATCGGCCGCGGCATTGCGCAAGCGGTGCTGGGCGCCGGCGGCAGCGTGATGATCGGCGATCTGGATGCCGACGCCGGCAGGGCCTGCCTGCAGGAATGGGCGCTGCCACGTCATAGCGCTTTCGTGCGTTGCGATGCTGCGCGCGAAGCGCAGGCCGCGCGCCTGATCACCACGGCTCTCAAGCGTTTCGGACGCATCGACGGCCTGGTCAACAATGCCGGCGTGCCGGATCCGCATAGCGCAGCACTGTCGCAACTGGACTGGGATGAGTGGAACCGCCGCCTTTCCAGCCTGCACGGCGCCTTCCTGTGCAGCAAGCATGCGCTGCCTGCATTGACACAGGCACCCGGTGGCGGTGCGATCGTCAATATCGCCTCCACCCGCGCCTGGCAATCGGCGCCGCATAGCGAAGCCTATGCCGCGGCCAAGGGCGGCTTGGTGGCGTTGACGCATGCACTGGCATTGAGCGAAGGCCCGCAGGTGCGCGTCAACAGCATCAGCCCTGGCTGGATCAGCACCGATGCGTGGCGCGCGCCGCAACGTCGGCGTGCGCCCAAGCTGTCGCGTCGCGATCATGCGCAGCATCCGGCCGGACGCGTGGGGACGCCCGAAGACATCGCACAGCTGGCGGTCTATCTGCTTGCGCCGCAGCTGTCCGGTTTCGTTACCGGGCAGGATGTCATCGTCGACGGCGGTATGTCGCGCAAGATGCAGTACGTGTGAGTGCAAACTGGATTGCCGATGCACAAGGGATGACGGGCTCTGGTTGATGACGCGCGTCGCGCGTTGCTGCAGCACCTCCGTGACAAAAGCCCGGTCGCAACGTGGTTGTACCGATACGCAGCACCACCAACCGCATCAACCCGACAAGCATGCTTCCAGCAAGCGCTGCGCATCGCCTAGCGAGGGGAGGATGCGATGGCCGAGCGCACGCACGGCGGCATCGGGTTCGAGCAGGTCCGGAATCTGGATAGGCGTCATGCCGGCCGCCAATGCCGCGCGCACGCCGATGGGCGAGTCTTCCAGCACCAGGCAGAGCGTAGGGTCCACGGCCAGCGCGCGCGCGGCCAGCAGATAGATATCCGGCGCAGGCTTTGGATGGACGACATCGCTGGCCGTGCACACCGCGTCGAAGCGCCACAGCAGATCGGCCGCTTCCAACTTGCGCAGCGCCAGCGGGCGCTGGGTAGAAGTGGCCACCGCACGCGGCATGCCCTGCGCGGCCAGATACTCCAGCAATGCGATGATGCCGGGCCGGTGGGGGATGCCACGTTCGACCGCAGCGGCATACAAGCGTTGCGCGTGCGCCAGCATGGCCTCGGCAGAGGCGTCGCCGATGCGTTCGCCCAGCAACAGCCGGCAAGCCACATCGCCGGTGCCCACCATGCGCAACCAGAACGCCGGCTCGATCTGCAAGCCCTGCTCGTCGGCGGCCTGCACCAGGCAGGCGGTGATGGCGCGCTCGCTGTCGAGCATCAAGCCATCCATGTCGAAGATCACCGCCTGCGGGCGGAATGGCAGCGCTGCAATCTGCGTCATGCGGCAGCACCGCGACCAAACAACACCTCAAGATCGCTCGCTTCCAGCGCACGCCATTGCCCGGACGGCAATCCATCCAGCGACAGGCCGCCAATGCGGCTGCGATGTAGAGCAACCACGTGATTGCCGGCGGCAGCGAACATGCGCCGTACTTGGTGGTAGCGGCCTTCGTGCAGGGTCAGCCGCGCTTCGCGTGGGCCAAGGACCTCCAATTCGGCCGGCAACAGCGGCTTGGTTTCGCCTTCCAACAGCAAGCTGCCACTGGCAAACAACGCGGCTTCGTCGCCACGCAGGTCTTCGGCCAGGGTGATGTCGTACACCTTGTCCAGGGCGGATTTGGGCGAAATGATCCGATGCAGCAGCGCGCCGTCGTCGGTCATCAACAACATGCCGCTGGTTTCGCGGTCCAGCCGGCCCACCGGCGCCAGCACCGGCGCACGCGAACGGAAGCGTGGCGGCAACAGCTCGTAGATCAGCCGGCCGGTGTCCTTGGTCGAACAGGTGTAGCCGCCGGGTTTATGCAGCAACAGGCTGAAGCCCGGTGGCGGATCGAGCGGTTCGCCATCGATGCGGATGGCGTCGTGCTCCACCTGGTCGTCGGCGTACAGCACCTCGCCCTGCGCATCGGTGACCGCGCCCTGTCGAAACAGCTGGGTCACCTGCTTACGGCTGCCATAACCGAGATTGGCGATATGTTTGACCAGCTTCATGCGCGCGCTCCACGGCCGCGGATGGCCGAGATCAGCTTGAAACCATCGCGCTCTGCAGCCACGCGCACCTGCCCGAAACTTTCGTTGAGCACCTGTTCGTAGGGCAAATGCCGGTTGGCCACCAACAACAGTTGCCCGCCCGGGCGCAGCGCCTGTGCAGCCACCGCGATGAAGCGTTGGCCGATATCCGGGCGGTCGGCACGCGAGGGTGTATGGAAAGGCGGATTGCTGACGATGAAATCGTAGTGCGCCACCAGCCCGGCGGTGACATCGCGCCAGTGGTAGTGCAGCTGCGCCGGATGCGTGATGCCCTGCAGATTGCGCCGCGCCAGCGTCAGCGCGCGCGCCTGGGCTTCGTACAGATCCAGCACAGTGACCTTGGGGCACCGCGCCAGCACTTCGGCCGATAGATAACCGAAGCCTGCGCCCAGATCGGCGCCATGACCAGCCAGCGTGGTGGGCAGATGCTCGACCAGCAGCGCCGATGCCGGGTCGATGCGATCCCAGGCGAATACACCGGGACGGCTGACAAAGCGGCCGTCCAGGATCTTGCGTGGCGCATCCAGCGCTGCCCAGCGCGCCTGCAGCGTGGCGTCGGTGTCGGCCGGCAGCGGCGCAGTCCAGTAGGTGCGGCAGTGGTGTTTGGTCAGGCTACCTGCCAGCCCGGTGAGCTGGCGCAGATCGGCTTCACCCGAGCGCGCGCCTTCGTTGTTGGACTGACAGGCCACCACGCGGCCACCGGGCGCAGTCAGCGCCACCGCACGTGCGAACAGGGCGCGCGCTTCTTCGCGCTGCCGCGGCGGCAGCACCAGCACCAGTGCATAGCGCGTGCTGTCGGCCTCGATCTCGCTTTCTTCACGCACGTTCCAGCCGTTACGCTCCAGCGCTTCGGCGAACGGGCGGAAGCTCTGCTCGCAGGTCAGCGTCTCGGCCACCGCCTGCTCGCGCAGCGGGAAACCGTCGCGTGCGCGCAGGAACAACACCGGCCCCTCCGGCCACGGCAGCACGCCTTGGGCGAAGGGCAGGAACAGGGCTTGAAGCGGGGCATCGTGCGGGCCAGCCATCGGATCATCGGGTCGGGAACAGGCCGCCATTGTAAGTGACCTGTGCCAAATGCCCCCGCGCCTTCCAATGTCTATACGGACTATTGATGCGCACGCAACATCCGCCCGCCTACGCTGGAATCCAAACCCACAGCGGAGAGACGCGATGCGAGCCTTGTTCGTAGGAGGAGTTGTCGACAACAGCGAGATGGATCTGGACGACACTCCGCCACCGATGCATTACCCCGAAAATACCGGCGCCGGTCGACCTCTCTATCGCCTGCATCAGGTCGGTGAGCGTGACGATGGCACAGTGGCCTATGCGGTCTACGGCGCACCGGAAATGGCCGACGACGACATCAGCCGTATTACCGAGGAGCGTGGCTATGCGCGCCGCTTCAGTGCGTCGCCGGAAGCGCCTCGGCAAGTCGATTCAAGTGGCGGGGCCAGCTAACCATCTTCCAATGCCACGTTCCGACGAGAGCGTCATCTAACGTTCTTCACTACAGCGTGTCGGGGCGATTGCCGGCACGCTGATCAATCAGAGACCGGGCCTTGTTGTGTTTATCGCACAAGAGCGCGTTCGGCGGCCGAGGGATGTTTCGCTCATTTTTTCCAAGCTGACGATGGGAAGTATCGTTGGAGCCGTTGCGTTGCGCGCGAGGCGACGCGTGGCGCAACGGCTGATTCCCTGCCCACACATTCAAAGCCAGGCCCGTCCGCTCATCCGCCTCTTCGGAGCACCTTCCCCCTATACAGGGGAGGAGGAAGATGCACCGATGGCAGAAGGGATGTTCATGGCGATCGTGGCGGCTTACCTGGCGATGTAACCAGTGCACAAGCGGACTGTCGGCCCGCACGTAGAGCGGCTAACAGAACGACTGCGCTCACCGCCAGGCGGGACGAGCCCGGTGCTCGGAATCGGCATGGACCACGCGTCCACTGCGGTTCTGAGCGCGCCGTCCGCGCCCACCTGGCCGCTACTGGCGACGTGTTGTTGACCGTTCTTAACGCGCCTTCGGCGTTACCCGCCAGATCACATTGCCCACGTCGTCGGCCACCAGCAGTGCGCCGCTATGGTCGGACGCCACGCCGACGGGGCGGCCCTGCGCATTGCCTTCGGCATCCAGGAATCCATCCAGCACCGTGATCGGCGTACCGGTTGGCTTGCCGTTGGCAAACGGGACAAACAGCACCTTGTAGCCGCTGGGCGGATCGCGATTCCATGAGCCGTGCTGGCCGATGAAGGCACCCTGGCGAAAGCGCTCAGGCAGCACGCTGCCATTGGCGAAAGTCAGGCCAAGCGACGCGGTGTGCGGGCCGAGCGCGTAATCGGGCTTGATCGCCTTGGCCACCAACTCGGCATTTTGCGGTTTCACGCGCTCGTCCAGGTGCTGACCATAGTAGCTATACGGCCAGCCGTAGAAGCCGCCGTCGCGCACCGAGGTCAGGTAATCCGGCACCAGGTCGCTGCCGATTTCGTCGCGCTCGTTGACCACCACCCACAGCGATTTGCTCTGCGGCTCCCACGCAGTGCCCACCGGGTTGCGCAAGCCACTGGCGAACACGCGGCTGTTGCCGGTGGCCGGGTCGATCTCCAGAATGGCCGCACGATTCAACTCGGCTTCCATGCCATTTTCGGCCACGTTGCTATTGGATCCGACGCCCACGTACAGCTTGCTCCCGTCCGGGCTGGCCAACAGCGACTTGGTCCAATGGTGGTTGATGCCGCCAGGCAGATTGGCCACGAAGGTCGGCTTGGTGGTGATGTGGGTGTCGCCAGGCTTGTACGGGAAACTCACCAGCGCATCGGCGTTGGCGGCATAGAAACGGTCGCCAATCAGGGCCATGCCGAACGGCGAAAACAGGCCGCTGACGAACTGCGTGCGCACCTCTGCCACACCGTCGCCATCGGCATCGCGCAGCAACGTGATGCGATTGGCGCTGGCCACCGCCGCGCCGGCCTTTTTCATCATCACGCCCTGCACTTTCTTGCGCAGTCCACCGCCAGTTTCGGCATCTTCGGGCTTGGGCGGCCCGGCAGTTTCGGCCACCAACACATCGCCATTGGGCAGCACATAGATCCAACGCGGGTGATCGAGATCGCGCGCAAACGCCGCAACCTGCAGATCATCGGCAGCGATGGGCTTGGCATTGGCTGCCCAGCGCTTGACCGGCGCTATCTTGACGGTGGGAATCAGACGCTTCACCGGCTTGGGCAATTGCGGATTCGGCCCCGTCCCCTGTTCGATGGCCAGCGTGGCGGTATCGCCACATGCAGCAAGAACGGCGAGCGCCATCAACGACAGCGGCCAGCGAGCGAACGTCAACACGGGTGCATTCATTGCGGCGGAATCCTGAACGGCGGCGGCAGGGGGTCATCATGCCGCCAACGGCACGATGAGAAGTAAACACATCGTCAACACGCAGCCTTTACGGCAGGACGTGTGGGTCAGCGCCAAGCGGCATCGGGTGCACTGCGACGATCCGGTCCATCCAGATCCATTGCGGCTCTTGCGAGGCATCGAGCTGATCCAGGCACAGTTGTCCATTGACGCCTTCGTTGCGGTGTTCGTCGAGGTAGGTTTGCAGACTCGCACGCACGGCAACCGTGCCGCTGATCATGCTGCCGTCGTCGAGCTCGATCGGTATGCGTTCCTGACCATCGAGCAGAGACACCCAATGTTCGAGCGTGGCGATCTGGACCTGTTCGGAATACACATGCGGGGCATATTTGGGCATTGCGCCATCTCTGGGAGTAGAGCGCATCACGCCAGGCCAGCGCGCGTGAAAGAGGCAGAAAACGCGTCACTTGCCGGCGACTGCTTTTAGCGTTCGCACAGTGCCTGCGTCGGCAGGTGTTCTTAGGGCGGCCAACAACACGTAGCGAACAACCGTCGGGTGAGCGCGGACGGCGCGCTCGGAACCGCAGTGGACGCGTGGTATGTGCCGATTCCGAGCAGCGGCCGCGCCCGCTTGGCGGTGAGCGCCGTCGTTTTGTTGGCTGCTCTTGATTGCTGCAGACAGACTGGATCGGCAGTTGAGACCACCGATCGATAAAAAACCGGCCGTTGCGAAACGGCCGGCTGTTTCCATTGCCAATACAGTGACGGCCGTAACGCTTCAGCACGCCTGATCCGGCTGACCTGCTGCCAGCATCCGACGGTGTCGCCGTAGCCCACTGGCCAATACACGTCCCACGCGCGGCAATAACGCCGTGCGCGCGTTACTCCACCGCGTCGCGCACAGCACGCACGGCAGTGACCAATTGCGCCACGCTATACGGCTTTGCAAGATGCTCTTGAAACCCGGACTCCAGCGCGCGCTTGCGGTCGTCTTCGCGGGCCAGCGCGGTCACCGCCACGGCCGGCAGCGCGGTTGCATCCAGTCCGAGGTTTTCGCGCACAGTGCGGATCAACCCGTAGCCGTCCATGCCGGGCATGCCGATATCGGTGAGCATCAGATCGAAGCGGGCGTGGCCGCGATGATCGATCAAGGCCAATGCGTCGGTGGCGCTGCCGGCGGTGACCACCTCGGCGCCCTGCTCTTCGAGCAAACGCCGCAGATAATCGAGCATGTCCGGTTGGTCTTCGACCGCCAGCAGGCGCAGACCGTTGAGCGCGCGCGCCTCGACAATCTGTTCGGACATCAGCCGCCGCCGCAATTCGCGACGCGGACGCTTGGCTTGATCGGGAATATGCTCGGGCAAGCGCACGGTGAAGGTCGCACCCTTGCCGCGGCCGCCGCTGGTGGCACCGACCTGGCCGCCGTGCATTTCCACCAGCTGTTGCACGATCGCCAGGCCAAGACCCAAACCGCCATGCTGGCGCGTGGTCGTGCCATCGGCTTGACGGAAACGTCCGAACAGATGCGGCAGAAATTCGGCTGCAATGCCGTCGCCGGAGTCGCAGACCGACACCACCAGATGCCCGTCGTCGCGCTCGATACTGACGTCGATACGGCCATGCGCCGGGGTGAACTTGATCGCGTTGGAAAGCAGATTCCACACCACCTGCTGCAGGCGCGTGGCATCGCCAAGCACCAGGCATGGCGTGGGAGGCACATGCAGTTCCAGTATCTGGTCCTTGCCTTCGGCGGCCAGTTCCTGGGTGTTCAAGGCTTCGCGCACCTGCTCGACCAGGTCCAGCGATTCGACTTCCAGCTGCACCTTGCCCAACAACATGCTGCTGAGATCGAGCATGTCGGAAATCAGTCGCTTCTGCGCGCGTGCGCTGCTGGCGATGACCGACAAGCCCTTGTAGGTGGGGTGTCCTTCTTCCACCCGCTGCAGCAGCAATTCGCTCCAGCCCAGGATGGTGGTCAGCGGGGTGCGCAATTCGTGCGAGAGCGTGGCCAGGAACTCGTCCTTCAGCCGCGCCATGCTTTCGGCCTCGTTACGCGCGCTGCGCTCGGATTCGAGCAATTGCTCGCGCGCCAGTTCGATCTCGCGCTGCTCGGTCACATCCGGGCTGCTCCCGGCCAGGCCGATGAACCGGCCATCGGCCGAATAGCGCGGCGTGGCAGTCATCTCGATCCAGCGCCACTGTCCATCATGGCGGCGTGCACGCACCAGTGCGCGCAGCCCGCGTTGTTCCTGCAGCGATGCCGCCAGCTCGAATTGAAACGTCGGCAAATCGTCGGGATGCAGCAAGTCGCTCCACGCCGATACCGTGCCGCTGGAAATATCAAGGCCGAAGAATTCGCCGTACGCGCTGTTGACGAAGCGCACCACGCCCTGCGCGTCCAGCACCCACACCGGCATCGGCAACCCGTCGGCCAGCGCACTGAAACGCGCCTCGCTTTCGGCCAGCTCACGTTCGACGCGCTTGCGCTCGGTAATGTCCATGAACAAGATCGCCACCCGCCCCTGCTCCGGCCGCCCGACGCGAAACGCATCGACCGAATACCAGCGCTTGAGCGCCTTGGCCTGCATTTCGAAATGGATGCGGTTGCCGGTGCGGGCAACAAGGCCGTAGCGGTCGAACCATTCCTGCTCATGCTCAGGGAGCAGGTCGCGAATGGAAACGTTCAGTGCGTTGGTGGACAGACCGGTGTAGCGCTCGAACGCGCCATTGGTGGTGCGGATCAGATAATCCACCGCCTGCTCACCGTCGAACACCATGTCGATGACGCAGAAACCGGCATCGATGTTGTGGAAGATTTCGTGATACATCGCCGGGTCGAGAAACGGCTCGGCGATGGCGGCCGGCAGGGCGGCAGCCAGCGAAGGGCTGGAAGAAGGAGTGCTCAAATCGGAGATCACGGATGCTGCCGGAGCGGATGACCGGCAGATGAAACCACGCCCGATGTCGTCAGCGGGTGCACGACAGGCGTCCTAAGTTCACCCATTCATTGCCAATTCCAGACGCGCCACAAGGTAGTGGCAGCGAATCCGATGCATGTTGCCAGCACCACGATCCCGGCGATCACACCGCGCAACACCCATTCCCCCTCGCGCCGCAGCTGTTCGTCCATCCAGCGCTGCGCATCCGCGCGCCAGGCGGTAGAGCGTGCGGAGTCCGAATCCAGCAGCAACAGGCGGGCCCGTGAGGCCCCCATCTCGGCGCAGTCGTCGCGGCAGCGCTGGCTGAAGCCGTCTTCGCCGCTGGCGATCTGCGCGCCCACCGGCAATTGCAGTTCGAGTTCATGCCTGGACATAACGGGGACGCTCCTGATCAAGCTCATGTTCCAGCGCCATGCGCGCCAGCTGGGTGTAGTTGGCGCGCGGACCCTGTCCACGCCCGGTCAGCATTCCCTGGTAATCCAGGTCCTGCCAGACCCGGCCGGTCCACTCGACGCAGTCTTCGGCAATGACCAGCATCAGTGAATAGCGATACTCCAGGCCGTTGGCAGCAGTGTAGGTGTAGACCGGCGGGAACTGCACGGCCACATCCACCTGCCGCGCCAGCGCAGCCAGATGCTCGCGCAGCGCAGCGCGTGGATCGGCGCCTGGCTCCAGCTGCAACGCACGGGTTGCCAGATCCAGGTCCACCTCGCTGTGCAGGGCGACGAATGCAGCTGCACCAGATGCAAGGTTATGGCCGTGCTGTTTGGCCCAGTCGATGAATTGCAGACGCACGTCCGACGGCAGGTGTGCCGGCGCCGAAGACGCTGATTTTGTGCGGAAAGAAGGAGTGTCCATGCTGACGATCTTCCGGGCTGTGCCGTGAAGGGCGGGCGCAGGCGCAGTGAACCCGCCGTCATGGCCGGCGGCGGCGGATTAACCGTGCGGCAACGTGGTTGCAAGCCCAGGCGTGCCGCGCGTTGCAGGTGCTCGGACGCACCCCCACACTGCCGGAATGCCCGGTACGTCACGTACCTTCCGCTTGGAGGCTTTCAATGAAACTTTCCAATCTTTTCGGCGCCAGCCTGCTGCTGGCTGGCTTGCGGCGACCGGTTCACAGGCCTGGGGACGCAACGTCACCGACCCCGACGCACCCCGCGCGCTGAGCAGCGATGGCAAGGTGGACGTGCGCTGGACCGACCCGGCGCAGTTCTCCGAAGTGCGCTTCAGCGGCAACCGTTGGGAGGCGCAGCGCGGCGACTGGGTGACCCAACTGGCAACTCACTTTCAACAGAGCGCAGCGCGCCAGCTGCCCGATGGCCAGCACCTGAGCGTCACCATCACCGACATCCGCCGCGCCGGCCAATACGAGCCCTGGCACGGGCCGCGCATGCAGGACGTGCGCGTGGTCAAGGACATCTACCCGCCGCGGATCAGTTTCACCTATACGCTCACCGGCGCCGATGGCCGGGTGATCGACCAGGGCGAACGCAAGTTGGTGGACTCGGCCTTCCTAATGAGCGGCCCGCGGTTCACCGACAGCGACCCACTGCGCTTCGAGAAAGCGATGATCGACGACTGGGTGCGCAAGCAGTTCCGCAGCGATCACAGGACGGCTGGGTTGTAACCGGTTGGTGCTGACAGCGCCGGAAAAGCAACCCGGCTGTGTGTGCGAACGGCGCGTGGCAACGCGCCGTTTTTGCGTGTCGGCGCGCGGGTGATACGCATCCACCGTGCCATAAGGGTTAACGGCGCGATGGAAGTGACTAGCGCACTCACGGCGTACGGCGACCGCTTCGAGCCTCTCTCCCGCGGTCGCTAAGACCCAGGGGTTATCGGTCGACCACGCCGCCTCGCGACGCCTAATCTGGCAGATCGCAAAGAGACAAGGGGTTGAGGTGAGGGTACGGGGCGAAGCTCACGGGTGCTTCCAATTGCATGTGACGTCGCCCGTCCCCTCATCCGCCCCGTCGGGGCACCTTCTCCCCCATGACGAAGGACAACGTCCCGATGGGAGAAGGAATCCACGTTACCGCGCTGCAACCTCGCCCACTGCCGCACTACCCACATACGTCCGCGGCAAGCGCTTGAGTCCACACAACAGCTGATACGCGCTGACATTGCATTGCGTGGCCAGTGGGCCAACGCGTGGTGCCTGGCCCCACAGCTGCACGGTGGCACCAATGTCGGCCTGCGGGTGGTCGGTAAGGTCCACGGTGAGCATGTCCATCGAGACGCGACCGATCAATGGGCAGACCTGGCCATCCACCAGCACCGGGGTGCCGTTCGGCGCGAACTGCGGGTAGCCGTCGGCATAGCCCATCGCCACCACGCCGACGCGGGTCGGTCGTTCGGCGACAAAACGGGCGCCGTAGCCCACCGGTTCGCCGACCGGCAGGTCGCGGACCAAAATGATGCGCGAGCGCAGCGTCATCACCGGGCGCAATTGCGCAGTGTTCTCGGTGTCCTGCGGGAACGGGTTGGCGCCGTACAACATCAGCCCCGGGCGCGACCAGTCGTTGCGCAGCGCCGGCCAGCCGAGCAGGCCGGGCGAATTGCGCAGACTGGTTTCCGCGCGCATGCCGCCGGCGGTCAGCGCAAAGGCCACCGCCTGTTCGTCTGTGCGGCTGCAGTCCAATTCGTCGGCGCGCGCCAGGTGGGTCATCAGCACCAGCGAGGCGATCTGCGGCAGCCCGCGCAGGCGCAGCCATGCGGCGCGGAAGTCTTCCGGCGACAGGCCCAGCCGATGCATGCCGCTGTCCATCTTCAACCACACCCGCAACGGTCGTGGGCTCTGGAACGCGGCCAGCGCGCGCACCTGTTGCGGCGTAGCCGCCACCGTCCACAGGTCGTGCTCGGCGATCAGGCGCAGCTCGTCGTGCTCGAAGAACCCTTCCAGCAACAGGATTGGCGCGCGGATGCCGGCCTGGCGCAGTTCCAGCGCCTCTTCGATGCAGGCCACCGCGAAGCCATCGGCCTCCGGTTCCAGCGCCTGCGCGCAAGGCACTGCGCCATGCCCGTAAGCATCGGCCTTGACCACCGCCAGCGCCTTGCTGCCACCCAGGCGCTTGGCCAGGCGGTAGTTGTGGCGCAACGCCTCCAGATCGATCGACGCTTGCGCAGGACGCACTAGGCGGCCTCCCGCTGCGGGCGCGCACTGCGTGGCGACAGGTACCGGAAAATATCCAGACCGTCGGTATCGATCTCCGGCGTGCGGCCCTGCATGAGATCGGCCAGGTAGCGTCCGGAGCCGCAGGCCATGGTCCAGCCCAGCGTGCCGTGGCCGGTGTTGAGGAACAGGTTGGCATACGGCGTGGCGCCGACCACCGGCGTGCCATCCGGGGTGGCCGGGCGCAGGCCGGTCCAGAATTCGGCCTGGGCCAGATCGCCACCGCCGGGGAACAGGTCGTTGACCACCATTTCCAGGGTGGCGCGGCGACGCGGATTCAGCGACATGTCGAAGCCGGCCACCTCGGCCATACCGCCGACGCGGATGCGGTCGTCGAAGCGGGTGAGCGCGATCTTGTAGCTTTCGTCGAGCACGGTGGAGGTCGGCGCGCGCTGCGCATCGACGATCGGGATGGTGAGCGAGTAGCCCTTGAGCGGGTACACCGGCAGATGCAGGCCGAGCGAGAGCAACAGGTCGGCCGAATAGCTACCCAGCGCCAGCACGTAGCGGTCGGCGGTTTCGATGCGGCCATCGATTTGCACGCCGGTGACCTGGCAGCCAGCGTGTTCCAGCCACTCGATCTGGTAACCGTAGCGAAAGGTGACACCTGCCTGCGCAGCCAGTTCGGCCAGGCGCTGGGTGAACAGGCGGCAGTCGCCGGTCTGGTCTTCGGGCAGGCGCAGTGCGCCGGCCATCTGCGCGCCACCGCCGGCCAGTCCGGGCTCGAATTGCGCAATCTGCGCCGGGCTCAGCAGCTCGTACGGCACGCCGTACTGGGCCAACACTTCGATGTCCTGCGCAGCCGCGTCAAGCTGCTGCTGGGTGCGGAACAACTGGGTGGTGCCGAGCTGGCGGCCTTCGAATTCGATCCCAGTCTCGGCACGCAGTGCATTGAGGCAGTCGCGACTGTAGTCGGACATGCGCACCATGCGCGCCTTGTTCACCGCATACCGCTCGGCGGTGCAGTTGCGCAGCATCTGGCTCAGCCACGCCAGCTGGCGTAGGTCGCGGGTGGGGCGGATCGACAGCGGCGCATGCTGTTCGAACAGCCACTTCACCGCCTTGCCGGGCACGCCGGGCGCGGCCCAGGGAGAGGTGTAGCCGAACGACAGCTGGCCGGCGTTGGCGTAGCTGGTCTCCAGCGCAGCGGCCGGCTGGCGGTCAACCACGGTCACTTCGCAACCGGCCTGCGCCAGGTACCACGCACTGGTCACGCCAATGACGCCGCTGCCGAGAATGAGCACACGCATGTCGTTCTCCTCAAAAGGGCATTCCCCCACAACCACGCGCCGAGGGGGCTAGTTAGACGCAGTATATTGCGAGCCAGGCAGTGCCATTTCTGGAATCGGCACGGCCTTGCAGTGAAACTTCCTGCCAAACCTTGCCAAGACAAATTCCATGACCAGCCGCGCCCGGGAGCTGGACAAGATCGACCGCAAGATCCTGCGCATCCTGCAACAGGAGGAGCGGATTTCGTTTACCGAACTGGGCGAGCGGGTGGGCCTGTCGACCACGCCCTGCACCGAGCGTGTGCGCCAGCTGGAGCGCGATGGCGCCATCACCGGCTACTACGCGCGGCTGGACCCGCACTATCTCAAGGCCAGCCTGCTGGTCTTCGTGGAGATCAGCCTGGCGTACAAATCCGGCGACATCTTCGAACAATTCCGCCGCACCGCGCTGAAGCTGCCCAACGTGCTGGAGTGCCATCTGGTCTCCGGCGATTTCGACTACCTGCTCAAGGCGCGCATCAGCGAGATGGCCTCCTACCGCAAGCTGCTCGGCAGCACCGTGCTGACCATGCCGCATGTGCGCGAATCCAAGAGCTACATCGTGATGGAAGAGGTCAAGGAGACGCTGGCGTTGCCGATCGCCGATTGAGGCGGGAAATTGGAAATTGGGAATTGGCAACAGTAGAGCGCAGCGCCGCTATCAGCGCACCACGCGCATGCCATCGCCCGCCGGCACCGCGTCGTCGTAGCGACCGGTCTTCGTATCCAGCACCCGGTTGGCGCCGGCCGGCTGCATGCCCTGCAGCAAGCGACCGTTGCGGTCGTAGACCATCGGCTTGGTCGGCGCCACCTGGCTGCCGGCAGGTGCGACAGGGGTCTGTGCCGGGCCACGCGTGGGAATGGTCGGCGCGACCAGGCGTTGCCCCAGCTGCGAGGGCACGGGTGCGGCGGCAGGTGCCGGCTGCAGCGCGCGCGGCGTCACCGGGGGCTGCACCGGCGTTGGTGTGGTGATGGGTTGCAAGTGCGTGGACGAGTGCGTGGTGGTGGCCGACTGCGCTGCTGCCGCTGCGGCCATCGTCAGCAGAACGCACAGCAGAATGCGGCGGGTTGATGGATGGATCGCCATGACAGGCACCATGCGTGTTTGAGGGTCCTTACGCGATGGGGGCGCGGATGTGCTGCGGCAATGCGCACGACCGGCCGGGGGATGAACGCGTTCGCCAGGTCGTTGCGATGCGAAGAACGTCGCCACGGAGTGCAGTGGCGCACGCCAGCGCGTTCGCATGCAGCGATGACACCTGCGCAGCACCATGTTGATCGCGCTCACCGGTTGAACCGCCCCCGACAATGCCCACATCACTGGGACAGGCGCCGGCACCCCGCTGGCGAGCGCATGCGAGAGCCTCATGAGCCAGTTCGATCTGACCCCTCCCTCCCCCGCCCAGCGCGATGCCTTGATCGCCGGGCTCAGCGATGAGGAACAGCGCGTGTTGCTGCAGCATGGCACCGAGGCGCCGTTCTGCGGGGTGTTTCTGGACAACAAGCTGGACGGTGTCTATACCTGCCGGTTGTGCGGTCTGCCGCTGTTCCGGTCCAGCGCCAAATTCGAATCCGGGACGGGTTGGCCAAGCTTCTTCGCGCCTTACGACCCCGCCCATGTGCGCGAGATCCGCGATACCAGCTACGGCATGATCCGCACTGAAATCGTCTGTGCACGCTGCGACAGCCACCTGGGCCATGTGTTCCCGGACGGCCCGCCGCCGACCGGCGAGCGCCACTGCCTGAACTCGGTCTCGCTGGGCTTCACCGAAAACGGCCAGGCATTGCCCAACCCATTGCACCGCGAGGGTGCTGAGGCGCAGTCGGCCTGATGGCGTCGCCTGCTCGCCAGGCGACGGCCATGACGGCGCAGGAAGACGTCGAACAGTGCCTCCCTGCGCTTTGCGCGCCAAGCGAGGCAGTGCTCGCCACGCGCAGTGCTTGATTTTCAAACGGGCGGCCACACCCAGGCCAAGTTGCAGGTCCACCGCACCGCTGTCGTTATTCAGCCGTCCGCAGGCAGCCTGGCCGGGTCCGGCGCTCCTGATAGACGCACATGGGCAGCGCCGCGGCACAGCCCTCGCCATTCCAACCGTCGCCAGCAGGGCGACTATCCGATCCAGGCAGGAGTACGCAGATGCACACGTCCTCATCCCTGATGCTCACCGGCCTGTTGGCCACCGCCCTCGCCGGCTGCAGCGCAGGCTCACCGCCGCCGACAACGGAGGCGGCCAAGCCGGCAGGCACCGAGCCCGCCACAGCCAACAGCGCCGATGCCCACCCACCTGCCGTGGGCACCGACGCCAGCGTCGCCGGCCCGCTGCCCAGGCCCGGTAGGACGCCTGCGCACACCGCGCCTGCCGCCGCCCCGGCGCTTCCCGCGCAGGCAGTGGGCTGGCGCTGCGGTCAGCGCATGATCGCCACCCGGTTCGACTCGGCCGCCGATGCGTTAGAGCTGACGTTGGAAGACCGCAGGCTGATCCTGGTCAGTGCGCAGGCGGCGTCCGGAACGCGCTTTGCCGATGCCCAGGGCAATCAATTCTGGGAACATGCCGGCGAAGCGACGCTATCGCTGGCGGGCGGCGAAGCGCTCAAATGCGTGCATGAGGCCACAACGACAATCGGCTAAACGTTCAGTGACAGGGCACATCTTCACGCTGCGCGCTTCAAGAATCGGCCGCGCAAGCCGAAACCATTAGCGACCCCAGTTTGCTCTCGGCTGCGCCATGCTCATTATCGTCGGCTTCATCGTCGTCATCGTCAGTGTCCTCGGCGGCTATGTGCTGTCGCACGGAAAGCTGGGCGCGTTGTGGCAGCCGTACGAGCTGATGATCATCGGTGGCGCGGCATTGGGCGCGTTCCTGGTCAGCACGCCGGGCAAGATCGTCAAGGAAACGCTCAGCGGCATCATGGGCGTGTTCAAGGGCCCGCAGTACAAGTCCGAGGACTACAAGGACACCCTGAGCCTGATCTACGAGCTGTTGAACAAGGCCCGCCGTGACGGCTTCATGGCGCTGGAAGACCACGTCGAAAAGCCGCAGGACAGCACCATCTTCGGCAACTACCCCAAGGTGGTGGCCGACCATCACCTGCTGGACTTCATCACCGACTGCCTGCGCCTGATGATCGGCAGCAACATCGAGCCGCACGAGCTGGAACCGCTGCTCGAACTGGAACTGGAAAAACACCATCACGAAGCCCTGGCGCCGTCGCATGCGCTGAGCAAGGTGTCCGATGGCCTGCCTGGCTTCGGCATCGTGGCGGCAGTGCTCGGCATCGTGATTACCATGGGCTCGATCGGCGGTCCGATCGAAGAGATCGGCCACCACGTCGGCGCCGCACTGGTCGGCACCTTCCTCGGCATCCTGCTGGCCTACGGCTTCGTGTCGCCGTTGTCGGCGGCAATGGAAGCGCGTGCCGAGCAGGACGGGCGCATCTATGAAGCGGTCAAGACCGCGCTGCTGGCCTGCCTGCGTGGTTACAACCCGAAGATTGCGCTGGAATTCGCGCGAAAGACCCTGCCCTCCAATGTGCGTCCGAGCTTCGGCGATTTCGAAACGCACCTGAAGACGATCAAGTAGGGCCGCGGTCATGGCCGAGGCCAAATCCACCGTCATCATCCGACGGGTCAAGAAGGTGCAGGGCGGCGGCCATCATGGCGGCGCCTGGAAGGTGGCGTTTGCCGACTTCGTGACCGCGATGATGGCCTTCTTCCTGGTGCTGTGGCTGATGGCGGCCACCACCAAGGAACAGCGTGCGGCGATCTCCGAATACTTCCGCAACCCCAGCCCGCTGTCGGGCAAATCGATGGCGCCCTCGCCTGGCATGAACGGGCCTGGCGGCGCCAGCACCTCGATGATCAAGCTCGGCGGCACCGCCGACATGGCCAAGGGGCAGAAGGACGAAATGGGCCGCAAGCGCGACAATGCCGCGGACACCACCGAAGACAGCCGCAGCAAGGACAAAAAGCGCCTGGAAACGCTGATGCAGGAACTGAAAGAGGCCATCGACAAGAGCCAGGCGCTGGAGCCGTTCAAGGATCAGTTGCTGCTGGATCTCACGCCCGATGGCCTGCGCATCCAGATCGTGGACAAGCAGAACCGCCCGATGTTCGACATCGGCCGCGACCAGCTCAAGCCGTACACGGTGGCGATCCTGCACGAGCTGTCCAATTTCATTAATCAGGTGCCCAACCACATCAGCATCACCGGCCACACCGATACCACGGCCTACAGCAGCGATGCCGGCTACACCAACTGGGAACTCAGCGCCGACCGTGCCAATGCCGCGCGCCGCGCACTGGTGGGCGGTGGCATGTCCGACGCCAAGGTGACGCGCGTGGTGGGGCTGTCGTCGTCGGTGTTGTTCGACAAGACCGACCCGCAGAACCCGATCAACCGTCGCATCAGTATCGTGGTGATGACCCAGGACGCCGAAAGCGCGGCCTTGGCCGGTGCGGGACAAGGCGTGGCGCTGGGCAAATCGGTGCACGATGCCGACACCCAGGTGCCGGATCTGAGCGGTGCTGCGGCCACCGTGGGAACGCCGGTCAAGCAAGCAGCACCAACAGTGGCCTCGCCGGTCGCCGCCACCGCGGCTCCTGTCCCGGCGGCGGCCGGAGCTGCCGCTGCCCGTCCGGCAGGACCGCGCCTGTCTTCCAGCGCGCAGGTGGACTCTGCCAAGGCGCTTGCCAAGGCTGCGGAAGCCGCGGTGGAGAAGCAGTAATGCAGGGCCGGCAGGCCTGGATGTGCAGACCGCGATGTGCGATTTCCCAGGCAATCGCGTCGGGGAAACGGCCCACTGCTGTTTCGGGCCAGGTCCGCCGGTGGCGGGGTTGAGAGCGGCGAACAACACGTCACGAGCAGCGGTCAGGTAGACACGGGCGGCGCCGCTCACAACCGCAGTGGACGCGTGGTCCATGCCGATTCCGAGCACCGGCCGCGCCCGCCTGGCGGTGAGCGCAGTCGTTTTGTTGGCCGCTCTCAGGTCGGTGCCGGTGCAGACGCTGCGCCCCTGGCGGCCCTGTCTGGTGCGATGCCAATCGCCGCCGCGCATCGCATCGTGCGGCGCACGCTCTAGAATGGCTGGCCATTCCCAGCGTCGAGAACACCGTGTCCCGCAATTCCAAGGCCAAGCGCGACAAGCGCAAGAAGCAGCAACCCAAGCGCCCCTTCGCCCGTCTGGGCCAGGCGCCCCAGGTCACCAACCATGCCGTGCTGCAAGACGCCGAAGGGCGTGTCGTGGCCGCCATCGGCCTGCAGGGCGGCAGCGAGTGGATGCTGTCGATCGGCGGCCAGACCATGGGCAGCGCCGACAACCCGGTGCCGATGCTGGCCCTGCTCAAGCACCTGGCCAACCTGCAGCAAGCCGAAGGCAAGACCATCTGGCTGGAATATTCGACCCAGCTGCAGCAGATGATCGACGACCTGGCCGCCGACGAAGGCCAGACCGCCGAGGAATACCTGAACACGCTGGTGGCCGAATTCCAGAACGCCGACGCGGATGAAGACGGCGACGCCGATGCAGAAGACGCCGCTGACGCTGCCGGCACCGACGCCGTCGCTGAAGATGCTGCAGCTGAAAACGCCACTGCCAGCACCGATGACAGTGCGGCCGACGCAGAAGCCAGCGACGATGCCGAGAGCGACAGCGCCGGCAAGAAGGCCAGGAAGGCCTGACCCGGCCGATGGCCGTCTACGTCGACGATGCGGTGCACCTGTGGCGCGATCAGCGCTGGGCGCACCTGCTGGGCGATACGCTGGACGAGCTCCATGCCATGGCGGCGCGGCTGGGCATTCCTCGCCGCGCCTTCCAGAACAAACTCAGTGGTGCGCACTACGACGTGCCCGCTCCGCTGCGCCTTGAGGCGATCGCCCTCGGCGCCATCGCCATTTCCCGCCATACCGACCGCACCTTGCTCAAGGCGTTGATTGCCAATGCGCGAGCGCAAGCGCGCGGCGAGCACGCATAAGCGGCGCCTGCGACGCCGACAGGCGGCGCACCGTCACACCCGTCGGTACACCTGCCGGCCCGCCAATGGAACCCTCGCGTCGCAATGAAAGACATACATTGCGCGCCGCGCGTGCATGTGGTGTTGTAGGACACCGTCGGCCCGTCACCATGGCAAGTGACTTGGGAGAGGTGTCTTGTCTATCCGTGCTTCCCTACCCGATGCGGACTCGCTGTTATCCGTCGCCGTTCTGGAAGACGACGCGCTGTTGCGCGAGGACATCCTCATTCCCGGGTTGCGCGAGTTCGGCTTTCGCGTCAGCGGCGCCGGAACCGCTGGCGAACTGTATCGGCTGATGCTGCAACAGGCCTTCGATCTGGTCGTGCTCGATCTCGGCCTTCCCGACGAAAGCGGATTGAGCGTGGTGACGTACCTGCGCTCGTTGTTCGCCGGACTGGGCATCGTCGTGTTGACCGGCAATCGCGGTCGCAGCGACCACGCGCGCGCCTTGCACGGCGGCGCCGACGCCTTCCTGCGCAAACCGACCGACCCGGAAATCCTCGCGCTGACCTTGCGCAACCTGGCACAGCGTCTACGCACGGCCCACATCAGCGTCACCACGCCCAGCCAAGCCTGGCGACTGCAATCAGACGGTTGGTGTCTGTTGGCACCGGACGGCACGGTCATGGTGCTGACCTCGCTGGAGCGGTGTCTGATGCGCTGCCTGGATGCGCAGCGCGGCCAGGCGATCGAGCGCGAAACCTTGGTATCGGCACTGGAAGCCGCCACCGGCGACTTCGACCTGCACCGGCTGGAAATGCTGATCCATCGTCTGCGGCGCAAGGCCGCACGCATCTCCAGCGATCGGACACCGGCGCTGCCGCTGTTGTCCTCCCGTGGCATGGGCTACCTGCTGGCCGACTGAGGCGCCGCCGCCAGCGGCAATTGCAGGCACAGACAGGCCCCGCCTTGCGGACCATTGCACGCCGCCACCTGGCCACCGGCCGCGGCGATGATGCTTTGCACCACCGACAAGCCCAGCCCGGTGCCCTTGCCGACCGGCTTGGTGGTGTAGAACGGCTCGAGAATTCGCGCCAGCAGATGCGGTGCAATGCCCGGACCGGTATCGCAGAAACGCAAGCACACCGTGGCCTCGCGCAACTCGCCTTCGATACGGAACACGCCCTGCTCCTCCATCGCGTCGCGCGCGTTGGCGGCGATGTTGAGCAGCACCAGTTCGAGATCATCGCGATCCATCAGGACCCACAGCGGCGGCCCGGCGGCGATGCACTCCAGCCGGATGTCGTGCCCGAATAGCTGACGCAAGGTGGGTTCGGCATCGCGCAGTGCTGCGCGGGCATCGAACAGGGTCGGCAGGTCGGGCTCGGCGCGGCCGAAGTTGAGGATGCGCCGGCTGACTGTCAACGCGCGCCGCGAGGCGGTCTCGATGTTTTCCAGCGTTTTGAGCAGCGGCGCTTCGCCGTAGCCCTCCAGCGCATCGCGCCGTTGCGCGTAGCCGATGATCACGTTGATCAGATTATCGAAATCGTGCGCGACGCCAGCTGCCAGACGCCCGAGCGCTTCCATTTTCTGGATGTGGATCAGTTGCTCCTGCACGCGTTCGCGCTCGGCCATTTCCTGCAGCAGACGGCGATTGAGCTGTTCCAGTTCGCGCCGGCGGTGTTCTGATTCGAGCAGGCTGTCACGCAATGCGGCGATGGTGCGATCCAGGCTGAGAGTGATCAGCAGATAGGCACCGACGGTCACCAGGCCCAAGCCGATGTTGCCGCGCACCGAGCGCCAGGGCACCGGCCAGATCACCTGTGCGAGCACGCCCAGCAACGCAGCAGCCGCCAGCAACAGGAACACGCGCCAGAGCGCGCGACTCCCCAGCACCATGCCGGCGAGTACCAGCGCCAGCAAGGGCATGGGGTTGGTCAGCAGGTCGTAAATGTCCACCCGCACATAGGTAACCACCACGCCGATCAACGTCGCGGCCACGTAAGTCCGCACCGCCCCCGCATTGTCGCCGCGCCGCACGCGCCACACGCCCAGCGCCGCACCTACCGCAGTGAGCACGCTACCCACCAGGGCAAACAACAGGTCCGTGTGACTCAGCAAGCGCGCAGCGCCAGCCACGTAGAGAAACAGGCCGATGTCGCCGGCGGTATAGAGCACGATCGCCGCCAGCAACACTTGCAGGAACGCCGCATGCCGATGGTCGCTGGCACTGGCGGACGTCGGTGGCTGCAACCAGGGCAAAACTGAGATGAATTTCACAGAACTGGCAGCAGGCGACCTAGACAACGCTGGATGCTCACATCGGTGGTGAGTGGATGCAATCGTCGTTTGGTGACAGCCCGGGATCTGCGTGACAAGTTTTTGGCGCACTTCGTGTTCGCCGACACAACTCCGCATCGACAGGGGGATGCCTTGGAGTTTGGTCGGCGCCAGTCGCTCCGCCCACCACGTTCTGGGGACACCGATGAGCCTTCTGCCTGACCATGTAACGGGCCAGCACCGCGCCCGCCTCGCCGCTGCCCGCCCCGCCGGTAGCACTGCCTGCATCGCACCACCACCGCGGCGGCCGCTGACACGCGCCATGCTCACCCTCCTGTTTCTGGCCAGTCGTCTGGCAACTGCACACACCACCACACCTGCGCCAGAAGCGACAAGCCCGACCAGCCAAGCCAGCACCGCCGACACCACAGCGCAGGACAACGCCACCACGCCACCAGACGCGGCTGACGACATCGGCAAGCATCTGCAGATCGTCGGTGGCAGCGACCCGGCCGAGGACGTCGGCGCATTCGCCGCCGAGCCCTATGCGGTGGCCATCGGCGAGGCCAGCAATGCGCTCGGCGAAGGCGGTATTGCACTGGGTGCCGGTGCCACGGTGACGGCCAAGCACGCGATCGCCACCGGCTACGCGGCCGCGGCGAGCGGCGAATCGGCCGTCGCCATTGGCGGCACGACCGAGATATTCGACTACAACGACGCCGGCGAGATCATCGGCAGTCACCAGGATTCCACCGAGGCCAGCCAGTTCGGCGCGGTAGCGCTGGGCGGCGGTGCCAAGGCCACCGCGGCGCTGGCTACTGCGGTAGGGAGCGGCAGCGAAGCACGCAACGTGCAGAGCACGGCGCTGGGCTACCGCGCCCGCGCGTTCGAAGACGGAGCGACCGCTGTCGGCGGCTTGTCGGTGGCCTCGGGCTATCTGTCGACCGCCAACGGCTACTTCGCCCGCGCCACCGGCACCAGTAGCGTGGCGCTCGGCAACACCGCCCTGGCCAGCGGGATCGACAGCGTGGCCATCGGCGGCGTCAGCACTGCCGCGGCGGCGGCCGGCAACAGCAGCAGCCTCACCGCGGCCACCGGCGTCGGTAGCGTCGCGCTGGGTGCGGGTGCGGTGACGCAATCCAATTACGCGATCGCCCTCGGCTACAACGCCAACGTGTTCCCCAACCTGCCGGGCAACACCGATGCCGTGGCGATCGGCCACAGCGCCGGTTCGTTCGCCCCCAACACGGTCTCGTTGGGCGCCTATGCCTTGGCATCGAACCAGGACGGGATCGCCGTGGGTCACAACAGCTGGGCCTTGAGCGCCAATAGCGTGGTCCTGGGCTCGGGCGCCATCAGTTCGTGGTTCAACCCCAACAGCACCGCCTTGGGTGCGGCCACCCGCACCGACGGCGTCGATGCCACCTCGATCGGCTATGGCGCCAAGGTCGGCAACTGGGTAGACGATGCCTGGAACCGCGCTCCGGTCAGCGCGGTGGCGCTGGGCGCCTTTTCGCATGCAACGCGCAGCTACAGCGTGGCGGTGGGCGATGTGGCATCCGGATTGACGCGACAGATCACCAGCGTGGCGGCCGGCACCGAAGCCACCGATGCGGTCAACAAGGGCCAGCTCGATGCGTTGGCTGCCGATGTGCAGGCCACCAGCGGCGTGTTGCAAGCCAATGGCGAGGGCACTGCCAGCGCGACCGGCAAGCACAGCACGGCGGCCGGTGCCGGCGCGGCGGCCAGCGGCGCGCGCAGCGCGGCCGTGGCGGCAGGCAGTCGTGCCAGCGCCGCCGGCGCCAGCGCACTGGGCGTGGACAGCAGCGCCAACGGCGTGAACAGCACGACCATGGGCTACAACAGCTTCGTGCGCCAGAGCGGCGTCAACGGTGTGGCCTTGGGTGCCAATGCCGGTGCCAGCGGGGCCGATTCGGTTGCGCTGGGCTCGGGTTCGCGCACCTACGAGGCCAATACGGTCTCGGTGGGCAGCGGCAACGGTCACGGTGGCCCGGCGACGCGGCGCATCGTCAATCTAGGCGCCGGCGCAATCGCCGACGGCAGCAGCGAGGCGATCACCGGCGGACAGTTGTTCCAGTCGCTGAGCAACGCCGCCAGCGTCCTGGGCGGTGGCGCAGCCATCGGCGCACAAGGCGTGTTCGTTGCGCCGACCTACGTGATCCAGGGTGCCAGCTACACCAATGTCGGCGCCGCACTGACCGCGCTGGACAGCAAGGTCAGCGCGCTGGATGGTCGCCTGGGTGGCACGACGTCGTCGCGGACGGCCGCGTTGCGCAGTGCCGGCGTGGCGGCAGGACTGGCGCCTGCAACCTCCGCAATTGCGACAGCCGAGGCTAGCGCCCCCGGGCTGAAAGGCACGCCGACGCCGGCGGTCGCCAGCACCAGCACGGTGGCCGCCACGTCCACGGCGACGGGGAGCGCGGCAGTGGCCAACGATGTCACCGGCACGGCGATCGGTGGCAGCGCGTACGCGCACGGCCCCAACGACACCGCGATCGGCAGCAATGCGCGCGTCAATGCCGATGGCAGCACCGCAGTCGGCGCCAACACGCAGATTGCTGCAGTGGCGACCAATGCGGTGGCGATGGGCGAAGGCGCACAGGTCAGCGCGGCGTCAGCCACGGCCATCGGGCAGGGCGCGCGTGCCACCGCGCAAGGCGCCGTCGCAGTGGGCCAAGGCGCGGTGGCAGACCGCGCCAACACGGTCTCGGTGGGTAGCGTCGGCGCCGAGCGGCAGATCACCAACGTGGCCGCCGGCCGTTCCGATACCGACGCGGCCAACCTCGCCCAGGTCTCTGCGGGCGACGCACGGACCTTGAGTTCGGCCACTCGCTACACCGACAGCCGCGTCTCGGCCCTGAGCGACAGTTTCAGCCAACTGCACGACGACAGCATGCGCCGCTTCCAGAACATGGATCGTCGCATCGACCGCCTCGGTGCGATGAGCGCGGCGATGCTCAACATGGCCATCAATGCGGCCGGCACACAAAGCGAACGTGGGCGTATCTCCGTCGGCGCCGGCTTCCAGAGCAGCGAGCATGCGCTGTCGATCGGCTACGCCCGCAAGATCGGCGAGCGCGCCTCCTTCAGCCTGGGCGGCGCCTTCAGCGGCAACGACTCCTCCGCCGGCCTGGGCTTCGGTGTGGACTTGTGAGCCTGCCCGCACGCACCGCCATCCCCTTCTTCTTGGAATTGCGCCCATGAACACCGCCTCTCCGCCACTCCGGACCCTGTTGTTGAGCGCTGTGCTCGCCACTGCCCCCTTCCAACTGCATGCGGCCAACGATCCGCTGGAACAACGTGGTCTGGTCGACAGCCCGGCGCCTGACGGCTCGCCCGCGGCCGGCAGGCTCATCGTCAAATACAGGCCCAGCATCGGCTCCGACGCGCTGCGCGCGTCCATCCTGTCGTCGGCCGCACGCCGCGCCAACCTGTTGCCTTCCAGCAGCAACGCCGCCCGTAGCGCGCCGATGGCCGCGCGCGTCCTGCGCACCACCGGCACCGGTGCCAGCGTGCTGCGCCTGACCGGCCATCTGACTGCTGCCGAGCAAACCAGGCTGCTGACCGAACTGCGCGCCGACCCGGCCGTCGAATACGCGCAATTGGATCGGATGATGCAGCCGGTGCTCGACCTGGTCGGGTCGGCCGCACTGCCGGCACAGGCGCGTGCAACAGCGCAGCACACCGATCCGGCAGTGCCCAACGACAAGTTCTACGCGAAATATCAATGGCATATGCAGGACAGCGCGGGCGGGATCCGCGCGCCCAAGGCCTGGGAGACCTCCACCGGCGGCGGCGTGGTGGTGGCGGTGATCGACACAGGCATCCTGCCCGACCACCCGGATCTGAAGAACAACGACCACATCCTGCAGGGCTACGACTTCATCACCAACGCAAGTGTGTCCCGTCGCACCACCGACGGCCGCGTACCCGGCGCGCTCGACTACGGCGATTGGATAGACGACGACAATACCTGCCTGCAGCGCGCGCGCGCCAGTAGCTGGCACGGCACCCACACGGCCGGCACGATCGGCGAACTGACCAACAACGCGATTGGCGGCGTTGGCGCCGCACACGACGCCCAGATCCTGCCGATCCGCGCGCTCGGGCACTGCGGCGGCATGAGTTCGGATATCGCCGATGCGATCGTGTGGGCATCGGGCGGGCACGTCGATGGCGTGCCGGACAATACCCATCCGGCCGAAGTGATCAACATGAGTCTGAGCGGACCCGGCAGCTGCGACAGCAATACGCAGCAGGCGATCAATACGGCCGTCGCCAACGGCAGCACGGTGGTGGTGGCCGCCGGCAACGATGCCATCGATGCGGCGCAATTCACCCCGGCCAGCTGCAGCAACGTGATCACCGTGGGTGCCACCCGCATCACCGGCGGCATCGCGTTCTATTCCAACTTCGGCTCGGTCGTCGACCTGTCAGGACCCGGCGGCGGCCAGGACCAGGACACCGGTAACGGCGGTTGGGACGGGTTGGTGCTGTCGACCGGCTATAGCGGCAAGACCACGCCGACCTCCGGTCAATATAAGTACCTCGGCTATGCCGGCACCTCGATGGCCTCGCCGCACGTCGCGGCCGTGGCTGCGTTGGTGCAAAGCGCGCTGGCGAGCACTGGCAAGACACCGCTCAACCCATCGCAACTGCAGGCGGTCTTGAAACAGACCGCGCGCGCCTTCCCGGTGCCACCGCCGACGGCGACACCGATCGGTACCGGCATCGTTGATGCGACGGCGGCGATGGACTATGTCCGCACCAATTGCAGCGGCAGCAGCTGCAAGCCGGTGAGCACCGCACTGAGCAACCGCACGCCGGTCACCGCGCAAAGTGCCGGCGTCGACGAGGAGCATTTGTATAGCTTCACCGCCACCGCGGGGACGCCGTTGAACGTGCTGTCCTACGGCGGCAGCGGCAATGTCGCCCTGTACCTGACGTTCGGCGCCGAGCCCACCACCCGTAGCTACGACCTGCGTTCGGTCCGTCCCGGCAATACGCAGACCCTGCGACTGCCCTCGCCACAGGCCGGCACCTACTTCATCAAGCTGGTCGGCGGAGACGGTGGTTTCAACAATGTGTCCTTGATGGCCCGGCAGTGATCTGGCGGGCATCGCTCCAGCGCGGCGAGGTCGCGCAGGGCACGCTATGCCGTGCCTGCGGTTCGGCAACGTTGTTCTCATCCCCACTGGCCGTGGCCCGGGCGGCAGTCGTCGGCAAGCGGGTTAGAACGGATCGCTGCCCGGGCGCAGATCCGCACCCAGGATCGCTGCCAGCCGCTGCATGTCCTCATCGTTGCGGCTCAGTGCCATCCAGCCGGCACGGTCGTCGCTGCCGGTGTCCCAACACCACAGGGTGTAGCCGTATTCGCGCAGGCGATCGTACGCCACCGTCAGCAGCGCGGCGGTGTCGTTGGCGACCAGGAAGTCGTCATCGTCGATGTCGCCGCCCCAGTCGATGCGCAAGTTCCAGCGTGCGGCCAGTTCGTCGATCGCACTGATCAGCGTTTCGCTGTCGCTGCCATCCACGTAGAACCCTGAGCTCCAGTCGATCGCATCCTTCAGCGCCCATAACCACGCATCGCCATCGGTCTCGCCGGCGCTCTCGCGATAGGCATCGAACTGGCGCAGCGCGGTTTCTTCGTCGCCCGGATTGATCAGCAGCAACAGGTTCCAGACCAGCCCCTGATGGGTGTCCGGATCGTCGTCGTTGTCGGCGCTGAGGTCATCCGGTTCATCGTAGTCGGCGCTGTTGTCGGGCATCACGGTCTCACTTCCACAGATTGCAGGGCGGAAGTGTGAGGCCTGATGGCGCGCAAGCAAACAGATTGCCGCACGCAACTGCGTCGCCGGGGCTGGTCTTCACGGCGCAGGCCCGTATCCTGTGCGGTCGAAGACGGCTCTCCCGGCCGCCATGACGCCTTTCCCATGAGCGATACCCCTCCCGATCACCTGGCCATCGACGCGCGCAGCCCATTCCACAATGCCGATGCCCTCAACCGCGGCGTCGGCGTGCGCTTCAACGGTGTCGAACGCGACAACGTGGAGGAATACTCGGTGAGCGAAGGCTGGATCAAGGTGCAGGTCGGCAAGGCGCGCGACCGTCGCGGCAACCCGATGACGATGAAGATCAAGGGCGAAGTGGCGGCCTATTACCTGGACACCAAGAACGGCGCCAAGCCGGCTGCCGAGTAAAAGCGGCTGACAACACCACTTCACGCCAGGCTGCTGCAGGCTGGCGGATCTGTGCCCTGGCTGCAGTGACCTTGCCCGCGCACCGTCGCGGGACATGCTGCAAGTACGTTCTTGTCCGCGTTTACGCGGCATCCATGGCACGTCAGGTCCCGCGACGGTGCGCGGGCAAGGTCCGGTCGCGTTGGTCGGTGTGCAACGCTTTCAATAAAGCCGCCAGGAAACCGTCTGGTGCGGTGTCCTTGCCGATTGCGGAACCGTTGGCGGCATGGATGCCGCCATCGAGCCCCAGGGACGGAGTCACGGCATGTCCCGCGAGCGGCGAGGGCACCGCGCACGCGACCCACGCAGCGTTTGACCTGAACTCCCGCCGGCATCCACCAGGATGCGGCCGACAAAACCACTGCACTCACCACTCACGCGTTGAGCCAATAGCCGCTGCGGAAGATCGCCGCCGCCACGCCAAGGCACACGACCAGGAACAGAAAGGTCATGCCGGCGCTCACCGCGATATGCACATCGGCCTTGCCGTAGAAACTCCAGCGGAAGCCGCTGATCAGATACACCACCGGGTTGAACAGCGTGACCTTCTGCCACAGCGGCGGCAGCATATTGATCGAGTAGAAACTGCCGCCCAGGAAGGTCAGCGGCGTCACCACCATCAGCGGAATCACCTGCAATTTTTCGAAACCATCGGCCCAGATGCCGATGATGAAACCGAACAGGCTGAAGGTCAGTGCGGTGAGCACCAGAAAGCCCAGCATCCATACCGGATGGGCGATTTGGTACGGCACGAATAGCCGCGCAGTGAGCAGGATCAACAGCCCCAGCATCACCGACTTGGTCGCCGCCGCCCCCACGTAGCCGATCACGATCTCCCACCACGCCACCGGCGCGGACTGCACCTCGTAGATGGTGCCGGCCCAGCGCGGCATGTAGATGCCGAACGACGCGTTGGAAATGCTTTCGTTGAGCAGCGACAGCATCACCAGCCCGGGAATGATGAAAGCGCCATAGCTGATGCCGTCGATATCGCCCATGCGCGCACCGATCGCCGCGCCGAACACCACGAAGTACAACGAGGTAGACAACACCGGCGAGGCGATCGACTGCGTGAGCGTGCGGAACGCGCGCGCCATTTCGAAACGGTAGATCGCCGCAATCGCATGCACATTCAGGCGCGCACCTCCTGTTGACGTGCGCCATGCACCAGGTTGACGAAGATCTCTTCCAGCGAACTCTCGCTGGAATGCAGGTCCTTGAAGTCGATGCCCTGCGCATTGAGCCGGCGCAGCAACGCACCGATGCCGGTCTGCTCGGCCTGGGTGTCGAAGGTGTAGATCAAACGATTGCCATCGGCAGCCAACTCCAGCGGCAGATCGGCCACCGCGGCGGGCAACGCCTGCAACGGCGCCTGCAGGCTCAGCGTCAGCTGCTTGTTGCCGAGCTTGCGCATCAGCGTGCGCTTGTCTTCCACCAGCACCAGTTCGCCGCGGTTGATCACACCCACGCGGTCGGCCATGTCTTCGGCCTCTTCGATGTAATGGGTGGTCAAAATGATGGTGGTGCCCTGTTCGCGCAGCCGCCGCACCATCTGCCACATATCGTGGCGCAGCTCCACGTCCACACCGGCAGTGGGCTCGTCCAGAAACAGAATGCGCGGCTCGTGGGCGAGCGCCTTGGCAATCAGCACGCGCCGCTTCATGCCACCGGACAGCGTGGAAATCTTGTTGTTGCGCTTCTCCCATAAGGAGAGCTCGCGCAGGATGGTTTCCAGATACTGCGGATTGGCCGGCTTGCCGAACAGGCCGCGACTGAATCGTACCGTGGCCCATACCGTTTCGAACGCGTCGGTGGCCAGTTCCTGCAGCACCAAACCGATGCTGGCGCGCGCGGCGCGGTAGTCGCGCACGATGTCGTGCCCATCGGCCAACACGGTGCCGGTGCTGGGGTTGATCAACCCGCAAATGATGCTGATCAAGGTCGTCTTGCCGGCACCGTTAGGGCCGAGCAGCGCGAAGATCTCGCCGCGCTGGATCTCAACATCCACCTGTTTGAGCGCCTGGCAACCGCCGGCGTAGGTCTTGCTCAAGCCATGGATGGCAACGATCGACGTCATGGGTGCGATACGAAAGACGATAAGCGCCCCAGGGTAGGCGGTGCGCCGTGACGATGGCAGTGGGTGAGATGGGAGTGTGTCTCCCGACGTGCATCGCCGCTAGGCCAACACGCAGATCAGCCGGAACACGCCTGCGCATGATGGACATCAGTACGGAGTGCTATCGCGCGCAAGCGCGCTCCTTCACAACGACGACCTCACGACCGCCGTGGCTCTTGCGATTCCCCAATCCCCATTCCCACGCGCTCAAGCGCGCTTGCGCGACTCGATCAGATCCAGATTGCGCACCAGCCGCCGCGACAACTCGTCGGAAATCTCGCGGCGTCGGGCCAGCTTGAACAACTCATTGCGCTCGGCCACCAACGCCGCATGCCGGAACTGACGCAGCGCCTTTTCGTAGGCCACCGCCTCTTCCGGATCGGTCTCGGCCATGTCCACCGAGCCGAGCTTGCGCTGATAGCGCTGACTGACCTGGTTGGCCGCCGCGTTGTAGCGCTCGGCATGTTTGCTGCCATCCACCAGCCGCTGCCGCAGTTTTTCCACTGCATCCAGCGCTGCCTGCGAGGCGGCTTTCGCGGCCAGGTCTTCCTTGAGCTGCTCGTCTTCTTCTTCGGGAAGCTCCAGCCCGCGCAACAACCGCGGCAACGCAACGCTGGCAACCAGCAACGACACCAGAATGACCGAGGCCGCCAGGAAGATCGCCAACTGGCGGGCCGGGAATGGCGAGCCGTCCTCCAGCATCAAGGGCAGCGTGAGCACGCCAGCCAGGGTGATCGCGCCGCGCACGCCGGCCAGCGACACCGCCACCACGATCCGCCACGGCGGGCTGACATGCGCCTCGCCGCGTCGCTGCGCCTTGAAGATATTCCAGCGCAGCGACAGGAACACCCAGACGAAGCGCAACGCCATCAGGCTGGCGCTGATGGTGGCCACGTACACCGCCAGCCACCACGGATTGAGGTGCCCGGCCTCCTGCACGCTGCGCACCGCGCCGTCCAGAATGCCCGGCAACTGCTCGCCCAGCAGCACGAAGATGATGCCGTTGAAGGTGAACTGCACCGTGTCCCACACCGCCGAACGCTGCAGGCGCATGTTGCCCGGCGCGTTGCCGGCCATTTCCACGTAACTCATGGTGATGCCGGCGGCCACCGCGGCCAGGATGCCCGATGCATGGAAGGCTTCGGCCAGCAGATAGGCTGCAAACGGGGTGAGCAGGTTGACCAGGATCGCCGAACCGGGCTCCTCGCCGAAGTGCCGCCAGATCCAGGCCTGGATGCGGCTCAACCCGAAGGTCGTCGCCACGCCCAAGGCCAGACCAGCCAGCGCCACCCACAGGAAGGTCAGCGAAGCGGCCGCGACCGAGAAGGTGCCAGTGAGCACGGCCGCCACCGCGAATTGGAAACACACCAGGCCCGAGGCGTCGTTGAGCAGCGACTCGCCTTCCAGGATGTGCATCAGGCGCTTGGGAATCGGCACCTTGGAGGCGATCGACGACACCGCCACCGGGTCGGTCGGCGAAATGATCGCCGCCAGCGCGAACGCCACGGCCAGCGGCATCGCCGGTATCAGCCAATGGATGAAGACGCCGGCACCAATCACGGTGAAGATGACCAGCCCCAACGCCAGTTCCAGGATTGCCGCCTTGTCGCGGAACAGGCCTTGTTTGGGAATGCGCCAGCCATCCAGAAACAGCAGTGGCGGCAGGAACAACAGGAAGAACAGCTCCGGCTCCAGTTCGTGCCCCGCATCGAACACGCCGGAGACCACCGCGCCCAGCGCAATCTGGACCAACGGCAACGGTAGCGAGAACGGCAGGATGCGGATGAGATAACCGCTGGCCGCGACCGCCAGCAACATGGCGAGGACGACATCGATCGAATGCATAAAAACCCGGAATGAAAGAGCGGCCGCACGTGCGGCATCGCATATTGCGACGCACAACAACGCACTTACGGGACCATACCGGGTTGCAACCGGCGATGAAACCACCGCACCGCATGGCCCTGAGTGGTCCTGCGGAGTGATCGCCACCATGGTGTCGTGCTACGCACTGTGGCGTGTGTCTGTCGGTCCGACATGGTGTCTGCCGGATGGGCAGGCACGGCCGTGTTTCGTCAAGAAATCATGGCGTACGGCACGATGAACCGCTGCGCCAGCGAGGCGATGCAACCGGCGCGCCATGCGCATGCGCGCTGCGTACCGCAGGCAGCAGGCAGCAGGCAGGCGATGATCCACCGCTAAAGCCAACGGCCGCTCGATCGCCTGGAACGCGGTGCCGTCGAAAGCAGCCGGCACGTGATCGCTCGCAACTCACGCATGCCCGCACTGACTCGCCGAACCAGGATCAGCGGTGGGAAAGGTGCCTGTGCGCATGCGGCGTCGATTGCCGAGCGCCCTCGACCGGGACCAGGAAGATCGCATCATGCAGTTTCAGCTTGGAGTCGTAGTGACGCACCGTCACCTTGACCGCCTTGACCTTTTTCTTGAAGGAATATGGCCACTGCGCGCCCATCATCTCCTGCCCGACCCTCTGACCGTGAGCGTCTTCGACGAGCTTGATGCGCACCGGGTAATTGCCTGTGCCGCGGTTGTCCGCATCGTTGGCATCGGACACGTCGATATGCGCCTTCGAAAACGCCAGCGTCGACGGGCCGCCGTCCTTGTCATTGGCGCTGTCGTCGAAGCCGATGTTCTTGTAGCTATAGGTCAGCAGGATCACTTGCATAGGAACCCAGGAACCGCCGCCATGATTGGGAATTTTCACCTTGGCCACGCGTGCGGAATCAATCGTGAATTCCCACTCTCTCGGGACGCTCCATTTCTGCCCTGGTCGATAGGTCTCATTCGCAGGACCGGAAGCGGTCGCTGATGGCGCAGGCGTGACGGCTGATGCCTGTGCAGTGCCGAATAACGCCAGCGTGCCTGCCACTAGCAGTGTCGGCAGCACCCATCGATTGGATTCGCTCTTTTCGGATTTCATGTTTTACGGCCTATCAGCACTGATGATCATGCGAGGCACCAACAATAATTGCACGCGACCCGCGTCGCCTTTGCCAATCGCGAACATTCGTGCCGCATTAGGGAGGTCGTGCAATAGCGATGACGCCGCTGGACGTTGTAACAGCCTGATCGCGCGTCGCCTGCAGTGCAGTTGCGCAGTAGCGTTTTCAAGCCATCGGTCGGCCTGTGTCGTTATCGCTGGTCGAACAGACTCAACCACAGGCCACCCGATCAGGGCCGCGACGGCAGAATGCGGCAACATTGCAGCGCAACATGTTTATGTAAAAAACGCGTGATGCATCCGCGCCGCATCAGGCCGCGTATCAGTGTTCACGGTTGCCATCCAGGCGATCGCCAACCCAAAGGATCGATGCCTCATGAAGACTTCATTCCAGTCGCTTGCCGCTGCTACCGCCATTGCCCTGACCAGCGCCATGGCCCCCGCCTACGCTGCGTCCAATCCAATGGTTGGCGGCGCGCCGATGCTGGCAACCAAGGACATTGTCGATAACGCGGTCAACTCCAAGGACCACACCACGCTGGTGGCTGCCGTCAAAGCCGCCGGCCTGGTCGAGACGCTGAAGGGGCCGGGCCCGTTCACCGTGTTCGCACCGACCAATGCGGCGTTCTCGGCACTGCCGGCCGGCACTGTCGATACCTTGCTCAAGCCCGAATCCAAGGCGACGCTGACCAAGGTGCTGACCTATCACGTGGTGCCGGGCAAGGTAGATGCTGCATCGCTGATCGCCAAGATCAAGGCCGGCGGCGGTAGCGCTACGCTGACCACGGTGCAGGGCGAGCCGCTGACCGCAAAACTCAATGGCAAGAAGGTCACCATTACCGACGCCAAGGGCAATACCGCCAACGTCACCATTGCCGATGTCATGCAGAGCAATGGCGTGATCCACGTGGTGGACAAGGTGTTGATGCCGTAACTACCTGCAGTTGCAGTGCGACGCGTCGCTGCTGACGCGTGCACGACGCCATCGGCGGAATGCGGTTTTTCCGCCGATGGCGCAGCGGTTTGATGCAGGAGCGCGATTGCATCAGAAGCGCTCGTCGAAATGGTTGGCAAGCCATCGCACACCCGTAGACGGTGTTGGACATCGAAACGGAAGACATCTTATCCATGTCGATGTCGGGCACCGATGACGCAATAACCGACGACTGCCCGGCGCGTTCTGTTCGCCACTGTTGATCGGCACATCCGAGCAATAGATCGGCGGTGCATCCGCAATACACGTCGGTGGCTGCAAGATTGAGCGCGGCTACCACAACGGAGCGAGCGGCCGTCAGTTGGGCGCGGACGGCGCGCTCACAACCGCAGTGGACGCGTGGTACATGCCGATTCCGAGCACCGGCTGCTCCTGCCTGGCAGCTGGCCGCTCCGTTGTGGTAGCCGCTCTTAGTTCAACCATGCTGCGCGCTGCTGGAGCCAGCCTCCAGCACCCGCCACCCCACCACGAAGCGGCGGCGATGGCGTCGCCGGCGTGCCGGTGGCTCCACTTGGTGTCACGATTCTCCGACACCGTGCGCGTGCCGTTGCACGCGTATTTTTTTGCCTGCGCCGCGCGTTACCTTTCTCTCTCGAACGATCGTTCCCGCGGCTGCGGTGGGTTCAGCAACTGACGCAGATCTTCGACAAATCCGCGATAGCCTTCTTCGCGTGCATCCGTCGATGGCTGCCGCAACACCCAGGACGGATGCACCGTGGTCAAGACCGGCGTGCCATCGTCCAGGCGCTGCCACTGCCCGCGTTCCTGCATCAATCGGAAGCCGCTTCTTCCCAATACCGCCTGCGCCGCAGTCGCACCCAGGCAGACGATCTGCGCTGGACGCAATTGCGTGCGTTCGGCCTGCAACCACCCACTGCATGCCTGCACGTGCGCGCGCTCCGGGTTGCGGTGCAGCCGCCGTTTACCGCGTTGTTCGAAACGGAAATGCTTGACTGCATTGGTCACGTAGAACCTCTGGCGATCGACACCCAGCTCGCCCAGCGCCATGGTGAACAGGCGCCCGGCGGGCCCGACGAACGGGCGCCCGCTTAAATCCTCTTCATCGCCTGGCTGCTCGCCGATCACCATCACCGATGCATCGTCGGGCCCCTCGCCGAATACCGTCTGCGTCGCCGGTTGCCACAATTCGCAACGCCGGCAATCGCGTGCAGCGCTGCGCAACTGCGCCAGGCTGTGGGTTGTCGTATCCGGCTGTGGCGCAGGCGCCGCCGGTACCCGTCGCCGCACTGGCTCAGGCGCGCGTTCGGCCATCTCGCGCACGCGCACACCGGCTTCGCGGATCAGTTCCGGCAGCGACGCTGCTTCGGGCAGGTTCTTCCAATATTTCTGCGGCATTTCCTGCCGCATCATGGTCTGGTTGAGCCGCGCCGGGTTGAAGATATGTGCGTAATAGGTGCGCCACAGTGCTTCCTGCGCATCGTCGGCCGGCACCTGCGTGCGCCCCGCACCTGCGCCGAAGCTCAACGCCTCGCCATCCCAACGCACGCTGCGATACGGGGTCAAGATCGCCCAGCGCATGCCGGCAAAACGGCGTGCGAAAAACGGCGCTACCCGGTCCACGATCCAGTGCTCGGGCTCGAACCAGGCAACGAAGTCTTCCTCTTCCCCGGGCAAGCGGCGGAAGCGCACGAAGGCCTTCATTTTGTGCGTATCGCGCTGCACTGCCTTCTGCCATTGCCGCAGCCGGTGCACATCCACATCGGTGGCGCGTTCCAGCAATGCTTTCTCGCCGCAGGCAACCCGCCACAACAAGCGGTACAGCACGGCGTGCCGCTGTGGATCGCGATGACACAGCACCGATGCCGCCAGCTGCATGAAGTCTGCCGAGACACGGGGTGGCGGCACCACGGCCGGCAGTTCCAGCAGCCCCTGCCCCATCAACAGCCCGCCCTGCGCACCGCCGTTCCAGGCCACATCATCCGGCTCTGCCTGCGCGCACCAGCCCGCCCGCGCCAACGCACGCCACGCTTCAAAACTCCACGGTGTTTCCACCTCAGCGCTGAACATGGCAAGTCAGTCGAACAGGCTCGCCTGCCGCGGCGCTGGCGCCAACTGCGCACGCAACCTGACCGGATCGTCCAGCCGTTGGCGCGGATGATGATCGAGCACGCTGACGAACGGCAGCAGCTTTTTCATCGGCACGCGCAACCGCGCCAGGTCGCCGACGCGCAAGCGCGCATGCCGTCGCGACAACAACAAACGCTCCACATTGCGCGTACCCAGGCCCGGCACGCGCAGCAGCATCTCGCGTGGTGCCGCATTCAAATCCACCGGGAAGCGCTCCGGGTTGCGCAACGCCCATGCCAGCTTGGGGTCCACATCCAGATCGAGCATGCCGCTGGATTGCGCCGGCGCGATTTCTTCCACGCTGAACTCGTAGAAGCGCAGCAGCCAGTCGGCCTGGTACAGCCGGTGCTCGCGCTGCAACGGCGGTGCCTGCAACGGCAATTTGGACGAGGCATCCGGGATCGGGCTGAAGGCCGAGTAGTACACCCGGCGCATGCGGTAATTGCCGTAGAGATTGTGGCTGGTGTCCAGAATGCTGCGGTCGTCGGCGTCGTCGGCGCCGACGATCATCTGTGTGCTCTGCCCGGCCGGTGCGAAGCGCGGCGGCTTGGCCCGGCGCACCGTTTCGGCTTTGCGTTCGAGCTGATTTTCTTCGATGCGCCAGCGCAACTCGCCCATGGCCGAGCGGATGCCGCCCACGCTTTTTTCCGGCGCCAGCAGCGTCAGGCCCTGCTCGGTGGGCAACTCCACGTTGATGCTCAAACGGTCGGCGTAACGCCCGGCAGCGGCCAGTAATTCCGGCGTTGCATCCGGGATGGTCTTGAGGTGGATATAGCCGGCGAAATGGTGCACCTCGCGCAACTGCCGCGCTACTTCCACCAGCTGCTCCATGGTGTAGTCGGAGTTGCGGATGATGCCGCTGGACAGGAACAGACCTTCGATGTAATTGCGCTTGTAGAAGTCCAGCGTGAGCGTGACCACCTCTTCCGGCGTGAAGCGCGCGCGCCGCACGTTGCTGGAGACACGGTTGACGCAATACGCGCAGTCGAAGATGCAGAAATTGGTCAACAGGATCTTCAACAGCGACACGCAGCGGCCGTCGGGCGTGTACGAATGGCAGATGCCCATGCCCTCTGTGCTGCCGATACCGCCGGTGCCCAGCGAATGGCGCTTGTTGGCACCGCTGGAGGCACAGGAAGCGTCGTATTTGGCGGCGTCGGCGAGGACAGCGAGCTTGTCGAGGATTTTCACGCGGGCAGCATGCAGCGGTGGCGTCTCAGCCTATGAGATTGGCCCGCACCTGTTCGTGAATGCTTCACAGCGCTGCGGCACGAATGTGGCGACTGCCGCGCTCGCACCGGCATGCATGCCACACCCACCTTCACGCGCGCGATTGCGCCGGCCACCGATCGGCACTGAGCTAAAAGCACCCACACTGGCTTCCAGCGCTATGCAGCCACCGGGTCAGCCACCGCTGCGTTGCCGTCGAAGCGATAGAGATCCATCGCCAGAAAACCCGCATCGATGCCGGCGTCGATGCGCTGCGCGCCGAGCCGGTCGTCGCCGGCTGCGCCCATCGCCACATACAACGGCAGGAAGTGTTCGTCGCTGGGATGCGCGCGCTCGGCATGCGGTGCCTGGCGGCGGTAGTCCAGCAGCGCGGGGATGTCGTTGTCCAGCAGCGTGCGCTCTGTCCATTCGATGAAGGGCCGCACATATGGCGCTTCGCGCTCGGTGCTGTAGCCGTGGCGAAAGTCGTGCAGGTTATGGGTGATGCTGCCCGAGCCGATCACCAGCACGCCGTCATCGCGCAACGGCGCCAGCGCACGCCCCACCGCGAACTGGTGCGCCGGGCCAAGCTCGGGCTGGATCGACAGCGACACCACCGGGATGTCGGCGTCCGGATACAGCAGGCGCAGCGGCACCCAGACGCCGTGGTCGAAGCCGCGCTGCGGATCCAGATGCGGATGCAGGCCGGCCTGCTCCAGCCGGCGCATGATCTGCTGCGCCAATGCCGGCTCGCCGGGCGCCGGATAGTCCAGCTCATACAACGGTGCCGGGAAGCCCCCGACGTCGTGGATGGTGGGCGGCCGTACCGCGCCACTGACCAGCGGACGGCGGCCCAACCAGTGCGCGCTGGCCACAACAATGGCGCGCGGCCGCGGCAACGCCTGCCGCAAGTCGGCCAGCCGCTCGCCGACTTGCCCCGGCTGCAGTGCGGTCATCGGCGAACCATGCGAGATATACAGGGAGGGCAAGCGGGTCATGGACAACTCCTTGATGGATCAAACAGCATCAGTGCGAGGGCTTCAACGCGAACGCCCCGTCGCCGAGCAACGCCTGGACGATCAGCAACACCGCCCATCACGCCGGGGATTCCCGGCCGCCGCCCGGATTGGAGACACCGAACCCGTTGGCACCATGCACCGTGACAATCGTACCCAGCAACAGCGGCACGCCCAGCAGCAGGGAGACAGCAAGGCCCAGTTCCAGCGTCATGCTGACGTACGCCAATGCAGCGGGCAGGCCGAGCGACTGGAAACAAGCCACGGTGCCGGCTGGCGTGAAGACCAACAGTGTGGTCGACCCATGGACCAGAAACAGCGCGCCCAGGCTGATGCGCAGCACCTTCGGAACGCGCATCACGGTTCACACGCCCCGGCAAACGACGCTGGCAACAGTTCGTCCCGTGCGTGGCCATTCTGCTGTCTTGACCGGTATGCGCACAATCCGGTTCCCTCATTCGCCAGGAGTGTCCATGAGCAAGATCGCCATTGTGTATTTCAGCGGCTACGGCCACACCGTCAAGCAGGCCGAAGCCGTGCATGCAGGCGCAGCCAGCGTTGGCGAGGCCACGCTGTACCGCATCGACCAGGACGGCAACCTGCCCGACGACGCCTGGGAGGCCATCAGTGCCGCCGACGCCATCATCTACGGCAGCCCCACCTATATGGGCGGGCCCGCGTGGCAGTTCAAGAAATTTGCCGATGCCAGCTCCAAGCCGTGGTTTGCGCAGGCATGGAAGGACAAGGTCGCTGCCGGTTTCACCAACTCGGCATCGGCGAACGGCGACAAGGCCACCACCATCCAATATCTGTGGACCCTGTCGCAGCAGCATGGCCAGATCTGGGTAGGCACCGGGCTGCCGCCAGCCAACACCAAGGCACACGGGCCGCAGGACGTGAACTGGACGGGCGGTTGGGGCGGCGCGCTGGCGATTTCGCCGTCGGACGCATCGGCGGACGAAGCACCGCCTAGTGGCGATCTGGAAACGGCCAAGCTGTTCGGCAAGCGGGTGGCCGAATTCGCCGCCAAGCTCAAGCGCTGATCGCACGTCATCACAGCCTGCGCAGTTCGGCAGCGTTGCCGGCCGAGCTGTGCGGGCTGTGATCAGCGCGTGGGCCACATCGCACTAACGCACCCCGCGCCATTGTTCCCTGACCTTTTGCTGCACGGAGTGCCCCACCATGCAAACCCGCACGCTTGGTCGCTCCGGCCCCACCGTTTCGGCTCTCGGCCTTGGCTGCATGGGGATGAGCGCGTTCTATGGCGACCGCAGCGACGAGGCCGCTTCGATCGCGGTGATCCACCGCGCGCTCGACCGTGGCATCAGCCTGCTCGACACCGCCGACATGTACGGCCCGCACACCAATGAAGTGCTGGTCGGCAAGGCGATTGCCTCGCGCCGGCACGAAGTGTTTCTGGCCAGCAAATTCGGCATCAAACTCGACCCCGACGATCCATCCGTGCGTGGCATCGATGGCAGCCCGGCGTATGTGCAATCCGCCTGCGAGGCCAGCCTGCGTCGGCTGGGCGTTGAGCATATCGACCTGTACTACCAACACCGCGTCGACCCCAACGTGCCGATCGAAGACACCGTAGGCGCCATGGCGCGCCTGGTCGAACAGGGCAAGGTGCGCTTCCTCGGTGTGTCCGAAGCGGCCGCTGCCACCATTCGCCGTGCGCATGCGGTGCATCCCATCACCGCGGTGCAGACCGAATATTCGCTGTGGTCGCGCGAGCCGGAAGATAACGGTGTGTTCGCCACGGTGCGCGAACTCGGCATCGGGTTCGTGCCGTACTCGCCGCTCGGGCGTGGTTTTTTGACCGGTGCGTTTTCGTCGCCTGACGAGTTCGATGCCGACGATTACCGCCGCCATTCGCCGCGTTTCCAGGGTGACAACTTCACCCGCAACCTGCAGCTGGTAGAGCAGGTCAAAGCGATCGCTGCCGCCAAGGGCATCACGCCCGGGCAATTGGCGTTGGCCTGGGTACTGGCGCAGGGCCAAGACCTGGTTCCGATCCCGGGCACCAAGCGGCTGGCCTATCTGGAAGAAAACATCGCGGCACTGGATGTGGCGCTGATGCCGGACGAACTGGCCCGCATCGATGCCATCTTTCCGGCGCAGGCGGCGGCCGGCACCCGCTATCCGGAAGCGATGATGGGCGCGGTCAACCGCTAGGCCGCGCGGCCTGATCGTCGTCTTCACAGTTCCACAGCGATCGTTGCGGCACTGCGTCGATGCCTGCGGAGCTTGGTGCGCACCAGTGCCTCGATCCAGACCTCACGCACGCGATGGATCGGTCTGTACCTGCACAGCAGCGCGCGTTTGATCGCGAGCAGGTCGAGCCGCCCGCCTGCGCTCACATCCTCGCCTCGCAGCCACTTGCACACTGGGTGCAGTCCACACGAACCATGCCCCATGCTGTCCTTCGTGATTCCCGCCCATGACGAAGCCGCTCTGATCGGCGACACGCTGCAATGCCTGCATGCCTGCGCGCAGGCCATGCAGCTGGACTACGAAGTGATTGTGGTCGCCGATGCCTGCGAAGACGCCACCGCGGACATCGCACGCAGCCATGGTGCGCAGGTGCTTGAGGTGAAGCTGCGCCACATCGCCGCGACGCGTAACGCCGGCGCGCAGGCCGCGCAAGGCGAACGCTTGCTGTTTCTGGATGCCGACACCTTGATCAACCCGCACGTCGTCGGCGCAGCATTGGCTGCGCTGGATGCTGGCGCGGTAGGCGGCGGTGCGCAGGTGCATCTGCAGGGCAAGCGGGTGTGGTCAGAGCGCGTGGCGCAAGCGTTGTTTGGCTGGTTTTTCCGTGTGTCCGGCATTGCGCCGGGCTGCTTTCTGTACTGCACGCGGGTGGCATTCGTCAGCGCGGGGGGCTTCGATACGCGCTACTACGCCGGCGAAGATGTGGCCTTGAGTCGGGCGCTGGCGCGCTGCGGACGCTTTGTGATCTTGCGCCAGACCGTGCACACCTCCGACCGCAAGCTGCGCAGCTTCTCCAAGCGCGAACACCTCGGCTTGCTGCTGCGATTTTTGTGGCGCGGACGGCGCATGCTGCAGACCCGCGACGCACTCGGCTTCTGGTATCAACGCCGGCGCTGAACAAAGCGTGTCCGCAACACCACGATCCACAGCGTCGCCTGACATCGAACCGGCACCTGGCACTGCTGGGCACTTACACTGTGCTGTCCGTTCCGGTTATACGAGTTGCGCCGCATGGCTGCTTTGCATCGCCCCGTCCTGATCGCTGTCATGTCTGCCGCGCTGCTGACCACCGCCGCGTGCCACCGCGATGGCGCGACACCGGCCGCGAGCACGCACCCAACGCCGCCCCCCAGCAAGCCCAAGCTCGGCGACTTCGGCTTCGATATGGCGGGTATGGACCGCAGCGTGGCGCCGGGCGAGGACTTCTTCGATTACGCCAACGGCAACTGGGTCAAGACCACGCAGATTCCGCAAGACCGCTCCAGCTTCAACAGCTTCGTCTCCATCGCCATCGAGACCGAGAGACATAGCCGCGACATCATCGAAGGCGCTGCCGCCAATGACCGCGTCACCGGCGAAGACAAGCAGATCGGCGACTACTACGCCGCCTATATGGACGAAGCCAGCATCGAGGCCAAGGGCGTGCGCCCGGTGCAACCGGAACTGGATGCGATCGCCCAGCTCGACGACAAGCAGGCGTTGGCGCGCACCTTGGGCGGCCAGCTGCGCGCAGATGTGGATCTGCTCAACTCCACCAATTTCTACACCGACCGGCTGTTCGGCCTGTGGGTGTCGCAAGACCTGCATCATCCAGGCCGCTACGTGCCCTATCTGGTGCAAGGTGGCCTGGGAATGCCCGAGCGCAGTTTCTACCTGGACGGTGGGCGCATGGCGCAACTGCGCGCGGCTTACCGTGCGCACATCGTCACGCTGCTGGAGCTGGCCGGCATCAGCGATGCGCCCGCGAAGGCCGAGCGTGTCCTGGCACTGGAAGTTGCCATGGCGCGCGTGCACGCCACCCCGGAGCAAACCAACAATGTGCAGGCCGGGGCAAATGCCTGGAAACAGTCAGATTTCACGCACAATGCTCCTGGCCTGGACTGGGCGCTGTTCTTCGACGCAGCCGGTCTGAGCGCACAGCAGGATTTCATCGTGTGGCAGCCGCGCGCAGTGAGCGGGTTGGCGGCGCTGGTGCAGTCCGAGCCGCTGCAGACCTGGAAGGATTACCTGAGCTTCCGCGCGCTCGATCGCGCCTCGCCGTATTTGTCCAAGGCCTTCGCCGACGAGCGCTTCGCGTTTTATGGCACCACGCTGGAAGGCACCCCGCAGCAGCGCCAGCGCTGGAGGCGCGGCATCGACGCGACCAACGCCGCATTGGGCCAAGCGGTTGGCAAGCGCTACGTGCAGAAGTACGTCAGCGCGCAGACCAAGACGCGTGCCGAAGAGATGGTCAAGAACATCATCACTGCGTTCGGCAAGCGCATCGATGCCCTGGAGTGGATGACTGCCGAAACCAAGCAACACGCCAAGGCGAAAATTGCCGGCTTGACGGTGGCGATTGGCTACCCCGACACCTGGCGCGACTACAGCGGGCTGGACGTGCGTCGCGACGATGCGCTGGGCAATGTGGAACGCGCCCAATTGTTCGAGTACCGCCGCAATCTGGCCAAGCTGGGCAAGGCAGTCGATCATCGCGAGTGGTACATGCTGCCGCAGGAAGTCAACGCGCTGAACGTGCCGCTGGAAAACCGCCTGATCTTCCCGGCTGCAATCCTGCAACCGCCGTTCTTCGACCCAGCCGCCGACGACGCGGTGAACTATGGCGCAGTCGGTGAGGTGATCGGGCACGAGATCAGCCATAGCTTCGACAACATGGGCGCACTGTTCGACGAACACGGCGAGCTGCATAACTGGTGGACGCCGCAAGACCTGAAGAAGTTCGAGAGCGCCGGTAACGCGTTGGCCGCGCAGTTCAGTGCCTACAAACCGTTCGACGACTTGTCGGTCAACGGCAAGCTGACGCTGGACGAAAACATCGCCGACGTTGCAGGCCTGGCCACTGCGTACGATGCCTACCAGTTGTCGTTGCAGGGCAAGCACCCCCAGACCATCGACGGTTTCAGCCCGGATCAGCGCTTTTTCCTGGGCTTTGCACAGGCTTGGCGCGGCAAATACCGCGACGCAGCACTGCGCAATGTCGTCCTTACCGACGTGCACGCACCCGGTCGCTTCCGCGCGCAGACCGTGCGTAATCTGGATGCGTGGTATCCGGCCTTCGATGTGACGCAGGGCCAGCAGCTATATCTGCCGCCGGAGCAGCGGGTCAAGATTTGGTAGGTGTTGTTGGTGCGCTGGTGCCCTTGGCTGCAGCGCAGTTCTTCGACGCCACGGTCGACTGGCGTTGACGCCAAACACATCTGCTACGGAAGTTCCGCTCCCTGCGGGGCGACAAGGCACGGCTGACGCGCCACTGGCGCGCGTGCCTGGAGCGCCCGCACCGCAAGCGCGGGCCGGGGCACCGAGCGGGGGTTGGGATGCGGGTAGGATCCCGCAGCACCCTGCCCGCCTTGAACAGCACCGCTGTCAGCCGTAAACGACGAGGCAACCGGCAAGGCGTCTTCTTCATGCCACTCGCGGGCCGCACCGCAACCCGGCCCCGCACCCACTACACGCTCTCAGGCCACTCCAGCAACATGGCTGGCGGCAACTCCATGCGCCGGCACGCGCGCGCAGACAGTCCGTCGCGCAAGGCCGTGCGAAACAGCGGCGACATGCTGCGTAGCAATCGTGCCGATGCGCGCGCCTGCGCGCGTTGCGTGATGCTGCGGCCGAGCATGTCGCCAGCCCAATTGGGCAACAAGGCCGTGCCAGCACCGAGAAACACGCGGCGCGACAGGCCTGCCGCGGGCACCGGCAGCTGGATGCTGGTGAGGATGTCGAGCACTTCGCGCGCGCGCGTCCATGCGGAGCTCTCCAAGGACCGATGCAAAATATGCATCCACCTGCGCCTCGCTGGCCGGCACGTCGGCTGCGCCCAGCGCTTCGGCAACGCGCCGCGCTTGGTCGTAATAGCGGTCGGCGATATCGGCAGGCACATCGCGGCAATAACGCCGGCATCCCTGCAAAAACCCATAGGCTTCGGTGACATGCACCCAGGTGAGCAACTGCGGGTCGTTGGCGTCGTAGGGCACGCCGTCAGCAGTACGACCGCGGATATGCGAGTGGATGTTGCGCACGCGGGCAATCAGCTGCTCGGCCTCCGCACGCGGGGCGTAGGTCGTGCCGGCGACGAAGTTGGTAGTGCGCCGCAGCCGCCCGATCAGGTCAGTGCGGAAGTCGGAATGGTCGTAGACCCCGGCCAGCGCGCGCGGATGCAACAACTGCAGCATCAATGCGCACAAGCCGCCGGACAGCATGCCCGGAAATTCGGAATGGATGCGCCAGGTGATGCTGTCGGGCCCGAAGATGCCGGGATCGCCCAGCGGCTGATCGTATTCGATGGTGCTCTGACCCCGCGGAAACGCGTCGAGCACCCAGCGGCGGATCTATTTGGCGGCGGGGGCAGTGAGGGTACGCAGGACGGCTGACATGCCGCAATGATACGCAGCTCATCTGTAACGCCAGATTAGGGGAGTGCCGACCAGGCGTCTGCCCATACGTCAGCGCTGGCGACGGCTCTGCAGTGACGGCCGTGCTGAGGCCGCAGAGATGGGGACGCTGTGACCGGGCATCTGTAAGGCGCATCGATCAGCCAGGCGCTTATCGTCCCCATCGCGCTACGCGCCGGCTCGGCGTGGCACAAGCCGCCTGCTTCGTCGCTTTCAACATGCCGGGCAAGACGGCTTGCTCGCCTCCCCGGACATGGCGATGGCCGCAGCATCAGGTGTGCAGTGCAGCAAGATCGGAGATGGCGCGCAGGCAGGCGTCGGCGGCAGTGCGCTAAATCCGCCTGAATTCAGCAATTTGTGCGCGCGTGCGCAGCATGGCGTGGTCACAGCTGCGCCTGGGGCATTGCCATGCACGGCAAAAGTGCTAGAACTAAGACCGTCCTGCACGCACTGCATCGCCAGCGCGTGTCGGACGCACCAGGGCACCGGCCGCGGCCAGTGCAGCAAGTCGTTCGTACCAGCCATCCGTCAGGAGCTTGTCATGATCGCTTTGTTCCAGGGTTTAGGCCTGCTATTGCAGGACAACGCACTCCATCGGCTCCCCTTCGACGAGCAGGTGGCTCACTGGCGCGACAAGACCGACGCGCAGCTCGATGAGGAGCTCACGTTGCTCAAGGTGGCCAAGAAACAGTGGGTGATCGCCTCGATCATCGGCTGGCAGGCGATCTCGCTGGTGTTGCTGGGGGTGATCACGCACCAGCTCTGGCAGAACGACTACCACCTGACCTTCAGCCGCATCGTGATCATTTTCACCTCGTGGACATCGATCCTGTTCGTGATGTGGTACATCGCCGATCTGTTCGACCACAGCGCCGGTTTCGAGCGGTGGTTGCGCGCCTTCAACAGCCGCGCGCGGGTGACGCCGGATGCCGATTCGGTGGAGTGCGTTGCCGACGCGCTGGACATGACCCGCCGCTACCCGGAAGTACTGCGCTACAAGCAGGAGGTGAGCTCCAGGCGCGAGCTGCGCCACGAAGACATCATCAACATGCGCGAAATGGGCCGGTTGCGCCGCTATGCCGAACTGCTGCGCGAACTGGACCGCTTCGATGGCGCACCGCGGCTGGTGGTGAATTCCTGACAAACGCCGGCATGCGGATGCAGTGAAGCGTCGATCCAGCCGCATCCACCTGCAGCGATTATGCGCTGAATACAAGAACGGCCGATGCACAATGCACCGGCCGTTCTTCTTTAGAGCGGCTAACAACACGTCGCGAGCAGCTGTCAGGTGGGCGCGGACGGCGCGCTCACAACCGCAGTGGACGCGTGGTACACACCGATTCCGAGCACCGGCCGCGCCCGCCTGGCGGTGAGCGCTGTCGTTTTGTTAGCCGCTTTTATTCCCAGCCGCTCTTGCCAGCCGGCTTGCGACAGCTAGCGCCGGCCGGCAGCGCACCCGAACGTGCACACACTCACGCCTGCGCAACCGGCTTCTCTACCGACGGGGTGCGCCAGCCGCTGCGCACTCCCCAGATGTAGAACACCACGCCCACTGCCGCAACCATGGCCAGATCGGTACCGTAGCTGAGATAGCCGTGGCCGCCGAATTTGCTGCTGCCGGCCCAGGACAGCAGCGCAATCATCGGCAGGTAGCAGATCATCCAGGCCGCGCCCTTGAGGTTGCGGCGCAGGTCCGGCCAGCCCTGCCTGGCTTGGTAGTAGCAGTACACCGGCAGCGCCACGACTATCAGCAGGATGATCTCGCCGGTCAGCGGCCAGCGCGCCCAGTACAGCAGTTCGGTGGCCATCACGAAGGCTACGCCGGCCAGCACCGGCAGCGCGGCGATGCGCAGCGGGCGGTGCAGTTCCGGGGCATGGCGGCGCAGCGCCATCGCGCTGATCGGGCCGGTGAGGTAGGAAATGATGGTGGCCACCGAGATCACCGCCGCCAGCGTGCCCCAGCCGCGGAAGAAGAACAGGAACACGAACGACACCGCCAGGTTGAAGAACATGGCCATGCGCGGCACGCCCCAGACCGGGTGCAGCTTGCCCAGTGCGGCCGGCATGGTGCCGTTCTTTTCCATGCCGTAGACCATGCGTGCAGTGGTGGCGGTGTAGGTGATGCCGGTACCGCTGGGGCTCACGAACGCATCGATGTAGAGCAGCATCGCCAGCCACTGCAGGTTGACGATGATGGCCAACTCGGCGAATGGCGAGCGGAAATCGATGCCGTGCCAGCCGGCCTTGGCGAGCAGATCCGGCGGCACTGCGCCGATGTAGGCCACCTGCAGGATCACGTAGACCACCGTGGCCAACGCGATCGAACCCAGCACCGCGAACGGAATGCTGCGGCCGGGGTTACGCGCTTCGCCGGCCAGATTCACCGGGCTCTGGAAACCGTTGAAACTGAAAACGATACCGGCGGTGGCCACCGCAGTGAGCACCGCGGCCAGGTCGAGCACTTGCGCATCGCCGTGGACGCCCACGCTGAAATTTTCGCTGTGGAAGCCGCTGGCGATCAGCGCCACGCCGGTCGCGGCGGGCACCGCCAGCTTGAACACCGTGATCAAGGTATTGGAGCGCGCGAACAGCTTGACGCTCCAGAAATTCAGCAAGAAATACACCAGCACCAGCACCGCCGAAATCAGCAAGCCGGGCACCGACAACTCGCCTGCCCCGCCAGGCGCCTGCGCATACAGTCCTTGCGCCCAGGCCCATGGCCAGGACGCCATGTACTGCACCGAGGCCTCGGCCTCGACCGGGATCACCGAGACGATGGCGATCCAGTTGGCCCAGCCGGCGATGAAGCCGACCAGCGAGCCGTGCGAGTAATGGCTGTAGCGCACCATGCCGCCGGATTCGGGGAACATCGCGCCCAGTTCGGCATAGGACACCGCGATGGTGGTGATGATCGCCGCGCCCAGCACCCAGGCCCAAACCGCATCGGGACCGGCCAGCCCGGCCGCGCGCCAAGCGCCAAACAACCAACCGGAGCCAATAATCGAGCCCAAGCCGGTAAGCATGAGGGCGAAGGGGCCAACGTCGCGGCGTAGCGCATGTTCGGACATGAAAAGCCTGTCAGTGAGGACGCCGTGAACCGGCAACAAGCGTGTAATGATCGCAGAAGCGGCCGCGTGCCGTCAGTGCCTATTCAGGCTTACTGACGTTTTCCTCGTTCGTCCCCGGCAGATCCAGTGAACCGCGGCCCACCCGCGCGCCTCAGCCGATGCCGCTCAGCCATGGCAGTCGGCCCGTGGTGCCGCGGTATCCACGCAGGTGTGCGCCTGGCCGGAGACGCCGTGGAATTCGCGTACCTGCCCCGGCGTCAGCGCAACACTGTCCAGTGTCTTGCGGGCGCAGGCCGGCGCGCTGGCGGTGTCCCGGCGCGGCGGGGCGCGCACTGTTCTTCGTAGATCAGGTAGTAGCAGTGACCGGAATCGCTGGCCAGGCAATGCACGTTGGTCGTGGTCGCGGTGGTCAGCGTCTTGCTGAAGATCACATCGCGGGTGGCACGGGTGATCGAGGTGGTGCCACTGCGTTCATGGCAGCCGGCCAGGGCGAGCAGGCAATACACCAGGGAGGCGATCAGGCGCATGGAGGAAATCCTTTCATTGATGCAAACGGGGGAATCCAGACTGGCCGACACCGCAGCTGCTTAGACGTCAGACGGATGCGGACGCTGCACGGAAACGGATAGACCACTCACGCTTGCACTTCGGGTTGAGCGCGCCGTCCGCATCTGCCTGACGACCGCCCGCAACGTCGTGCTCACCGCACCTGCATCCCGCGGAACAGGCTCATGAACGGCTGGCTGACAGTCAGCGTTTCGCTGCGTCCGCGCATCGCCAGCCGGCCCTTGCCGGTGTCGTCGCGCACGACCGAGGCCACTGCCTTCATGTGGCTCTCTTGAATTTCAAGTGGGTTGCCGGGCATGCGGGTTGAACGTTTGGAAGTCCAGCTTGCCGGCAATCAGGAAGATGACGGTCTTGATGGTGGACAGGCGTTTGAAGCCGCGAGCTCTGCGCTTGGCGGACTGGAACAGGCCATTGATGGCTTCAAGGAAGCCGTTGGTCTGACGGGTCTGCGCCCAGGCGACGATGCCGTCCATGTGGCGGCGCACGAGGGCTGCGACTTCCTTCATCGCCTCGACCTTGGATCGCATCACGCAGACGCACCAGTGCTTGAGCCTCTCGCGCATCACGTTGATCTGCTTTCGGTCAAGCGCCTCGCGCAACTGCTCCTTGTAGAGCCACGCGCGGGCCGTCCGTGTGAGCTTGGGTGCCGTGATCAGCCCGTGCAATGCTGCGCCGGCCGTCGGTTTGAGGCTGAAGACATCCTTGAGCAGCGTCCAGCGCATGCCCTTGAGGGACTTCTCGGTGCGCTGCTCGATGCGCCTGGTTTTGTCCACGGCCGCGTTCGCATGTCCGACAACGTGGAACTTGTCGAAGGTGATCTGCGCGTTGGGCAACTGGTCGCTTACGCCCTTGATGAACGCGGGCGACATGTCGATGCTCACCGAGGTGATCTGTTCGGGAGGGCAGCCATGAGCTGCCAGATCGGCAGCCAGCGCCTTCACGGCTTTGGCGTCCCGCCCCTCAGTCACGAAGATCACGCGTCGCGCCTGGGCGTCGGCAGCCAAGGTCACATAGTCGTGGCCGCGAGCGCGCGACGTCTCGTCGATGGCCAGCGACGTGACGTCGCTGAAGTCGGCCTGCTCCAGGGCCATCTCGACATAGCGGTTGCACACCTGCATGCACCGGTACGCCGACTCGCCCACGATGCGCGCAACGGCCGCGAACGGCATCTGCTGCGACAACATCAGCACCAGCGCCTCGAACAACAGCGTGAAGCCCGACAACCGCCCAGCGAAGTCCGGCTCGACCAGGCGAACCGATCCGTCCCCAAGCTTCACACGCGGCGTGCGAACCTTCAGGTAGCACTCGTGCTGGAAAAAGTTCAGGTGCCGGTAGGTCTTGACCACGGTGTCATGAACCGGATGCAGCCCCTTTTGGCCCGATACCTTGAACCTCGTGCCCGGCTTGAAGTCCACCGGCACCGTCAACACCTTGGTCGCTTCGTCGAACTCGACCGCGCCTACCGACCACGGCGCGCCGATCCCCAGCGCCGCTTCAAACACCTTGGCCGTCATCCCAATCCCCGCGTCAGTGGTAAACCAGCCGAAATCCTACCCACTCAAATTCTCAGAGAGCCCTTCATGTTGACGATGGTCGAGCGGTGGATCTGCTTGAACACCTGCGGGTCTAGCACATCCAGCAGTTCGCGCAATGGCGTGCGCAACACCGCTTCGCCGGCAGCGGTCATCACCGTGGTGTACTTCTGATCGGCCTGGAAATACGCCACCTCTTCCAAGGCGATCAAGCGCGTCTCGCGGCCGCTGCTGGCGGTGAGCCAGGCCAGCGGCGGCGCAGCACTGGCCGCCGCCGGGCGTGCCGACAGACGCTGCAACAAGGCCTCCAACAGCGCGCCATCCGGCTGGCCAGCAGCGGCGCGTGTTGCACGCGCTGCCAGGCAGCCTGCAGGCGCTCGTGGCTGATGGGTTTGAGCAAGTAATCCACCGCACCGTGTTCGAACGCGTCGATGGCGTACTGGTCGTAGGCAGTGACGAACACCACCTGGCTGCGCGGGCCGACCTGGCGCATCGCACGCGCTACCTCGATCCCGGTGAGGCCGGGCATGCGGATATCCAGAAACGCCACGTCCGGCTGCTGCGTGGCGATGGTTTCCAGCGCACTGGCGCCGTCTTCGCAGCCGCCGACGATCTGCAGCTGCGGGCACACCTCGGCCAGCAGGGTCAGCAACGACTGCCGCAGCAACGCTTCGTCTTCGGCAACCACGGCACGCAGTGCGCTCATGCCTGCACCTGCGGGGCGTGCGCAGCCACGGTAGGCATCGGCGGCGGTGAGGGTGCAGCAACCAGCTGCGCCGGCAATGGCAGGCTGATGGTGGCCGCCACCCCGCTGGGGAAATTGGACACGATGGCAAAGGTCGCCTTGTCGGCATAGATCAACTTCAGCCGCTCGCGCAGGTGCTTCAGGCCGATGCCGGTGCCCTGGCTGTGCGTGTTGAAGCCCTGGCCATCGTCGGCCACGGTGAGCGTGGCATGGTCGTCGTGGCGACGCGCCAGAATCCACACGGTGACGCCGCCTGGCTTGGCTTCCAGCCCGTGCTTGATCGCGTTTTCCACCAGCGTCTGCAACATCATCGACGGCAGCGGAAGCGCACGCAGTGCGTACGGCACTTCCACCTGCAAGGCGAGCCGCGTGCCCATGCGGATGCGCAGGATCTCCAGGTACGCCTGGGTGCGTTCGAGTTCTTCGCGCAGGGTGGCGATGGCACCGTCGGCGCTCGGCAGCGAGCGGCGCAGGTACTGGATCAAATCGCCGATCATGATCTCCGCACGCGGCGGATCGGTGCGCGCCAGCACGTGCGCGCTCGCCAGCGTGTTGTAGAGAAAGTGCGGTTCGACCTGCGCATGCAGCAGATTCAGACGCGCCACGGCCAGTTCCTTTTCCATCACCGATTGCTCGGCGGCGGCCTGTTCGTCGCGACGCTGCTCGCCGACCCGGCGCACCACCGCGCGATTGATCGCCTCGGCGTTTTCGTAATTGCTGCCTTCGTCCACCGCAAACAGATCCACTCAGGCGCCAGCATCGGGCTCGCACAGCACGGTGACGCTACTGGTGCCCTGCCCCGGCGCGATCGTCGCCAGGATCTGGTTGTGGGTAATGGCAAAGCGCGCAAACAGATTCCAGCGCGACGGCTGGCGTCCTTCATACGGGTCGATGCGGCGCACCTTGGCACGGATCAGCAGGCTGCCCGGCGCACACTCGATGTCCTGCACACGTGGCAGCGCACGCACCGCCTCTTCCATCACCGCAAAGCTTGCCTGCACATCCAGCGGCACTTCGATCTGGCGGCGCTGACGGGTGGACAAGGTGGTGTGATCCAGCCGATCGGCGATCAGGCGAACGCGCCGCACATGGGTGATCGAACTCATCAAGGCCAGCGTCAGAAGGACCATGCAGGCCAATGCGAAGATCGGGCCGATGACGCCGAACAGCTGCGCCCACATGATCCCTGCCACCACCAACGCGGCGGCCCAGGCGAACACGATACGCACGATCAGGAACACGCTGGCGGACACGGATGGCAGCGCGTTGGGATGGGACGCGGCGAGCATAGCCGGCGCGCGCCACGACGGAAGCCCCGGGCGAGGAATGGCCGCCAGCGCGGCATCAAGCGCCGGGATTGCGGTGCCAAACCGTGGCGCTGCGGCGCAGGCAGCGGTAGATGCGCGCGCTATGCTGTGCGCCTGCCGGTACTGCGCGTGCAGCGTTCGGCGGCCGCCAGCGGCGGATCGCACGAAGTGGTATCACCACAGAGTGCGACCACGCAGGCGTGGCTTGCCGCGGCGTGGCGAGCACCTCACCCATCACAGCACGTAAGGGAGTTGCATGCACCGTCGTCATTTTCTACGCAGCGCCGGTGTTGCGCTGGCGACCGCTTCCACGGCCAGCCGGGCAGCAACCGACAAAGCGCTGGCCATCGCGTCCACTGCGCAGCCGCAGACGCCACCGGGTACCTCGCCTGCGCCGTTCGCGGCGATGCCGCCATTGGCACCGATGCGCGCCTCGGTCGATCGCATCATCGCCATCAACGGGTGTACGCGCCCGTTCCGCGCGCAGGGGCCGCGCATCGAAGCCGAGCGCATCGGCCGCAAGACGGTGGTGCACAACTACGGGCATGGCGGCAGCGGGTGGTCGCTCTCCTGGGGCGCGGCCGAACAGGCGCTGCGGCTGGTGCATGCAGCCGACCCTGCCGCGCGCGAATTGGCGGTGATCGGCTGTGGCGCGATCGGCCTGACCACCGCCCTGGTGGCCCAGCGCGCCGGCTTGCGCGTGCGCATCTATGCGCGCGAACGTCTGCCGGATGTGCGCTCGTTCTACGCCACCGGCATGTGGTCGCAGGACTCGCGCGTGTGCACCAGCGAATACGCCACTGCTGATTTCAAAACGCGCTGGGAACAGATGGCGCGCACGTCGTTTCGCCGTTATCAGACCTTGCTGGGCCTGCCCAGTGAGCCGATCGAATGGCGCGATGGCTACGTGCTCTCGGATGTGCCGTTCGATCAACCCATCGCGTCGACCGAAGCGCATGAGCCGGACTATCCGCCGCTGGAACGCGAACTGATCGATGATCTCGGCCCTGGCTCGCAACCGTTGGCGGCCGGCAGCCATCCATTTCCGGTGCCATTCGTGCGCCGCTACAGCCAGCTCACCTTCAACCCCAGCGCCTATGCGCGCGTATTGATGGAGGACTTTCTGCAGGCAGGCGGCGAGCTCTACACGCGGGAGTTCGCGCACCCGCGCCAGTTCGGCGACCTGCACGAGAAGATTCTGATCAATGCCACCGGTTACGGTGCGCGCGCCCTATTGGGCGATGAGAGCGTGATTCTGGTGCGCGGGCAAACCGCACGCTTGATCCCGCAACCGGAAGTCACCTATGGCCTGGTCTGGCGCGGCCACAATCTCAACGTCGGGCCGCGGCGCGATGGGCTGCTGGTGCAAGCGCAAGGCGCACACGACTTCAATAATGCCGATGGCACGCCTGACCGCGCGGCATCGGAAGCGGCGGTGCGTGAGCTGGCGAAGCTGTTCGCAACAAGCTGAGCGGTGCGCACGCGTTGATCGCCTGCGTGCGGATTGCACACGGTGCGTGCGCTTGCTTTCATGGCCAGTGGCGTCGGCCAGATGTCACCTCTTCGGATGGTTACGCCAGGCCGATCACTGCACGTGCGCTGGTCGTCGGACGATCGATGGCTGCCAAGCGTAGCTACAACACCTACAGGTGGACGTTCACGGCGCACGCAAACCGCAGTGCATGCGTCATGCGTGCGGCACTGAGCATCCGCCGCGCTCGCCTGGCGGTGTGTGCAGTCGTTCTTTCACCGCTATGAATGCCGCCCTGCATCGCAGCGCTAATGGCCTTCAAGCGACGCCTGCAATGCACTGGCTGGCGCGGCATCGCCGCTGATCAGATCGTCGCAGTGCAAGGCCACGCCTTTGCGCCTGCCTTTCTCGACCAACTTCAAACCTTGCGGATCGATGATCAAGGTGTATGCCTGCTCGCCGATCTGCAGTTCGCGGCGTAATGGTTTGTCCAGCGGCGTCATCGCGCGTCTGGCAGAAAGTTCGATCACTGTGGTAACCCATCGGCGAGGACCGGTGCAGGACGGACCGCGATGCAGAGGCAACGAAACAGCATCCGTGCAGATGTCAATGCGTTCGTATGCAAGCTAAGCGACCTCGCTTCATTGCGCACGCAGCGAGCGCGGCCTTCACCACAGCACAGGTCGCCATCGCATCGGGATCACCGTTTCCACCAATGGCGCTAACACGCGCACGACTAGCGTAGCGACCACGCGGTACTGCCTTGAGATCAAAGCGATTAGGACGATGTCTGCAAGTAATCGCACGCGATGCATCGGCATCACTATTGGCAGGTGTGCAACGCCAACGCATCAAAGCGTCGCCGCCGGTATGGCGAATCGCAGCAACCCACCTCTGACAACCCCCGAGGAGCCAACATGGCGATCAAGACTGTCGAAAAACTTTTCATCCACTAATTCCACTGTGTTACAAATAATCGTACCTTTGTGCCACTATTGGAAGACCTTCAGGCCGCGCGGGAGAGCTGTGTTGAATAGGACACTGGAAGTGCGTTTTGAACAGTACGGGGAAGTAGTTGCTGCCGCCCTGTCCCATGCGGATCGCAAACAGCCCGCACACTGGTACCTGAAGGGGTTGCTACTGCCTGGAGGGCGCAAGAGCGTGGAGCCCATGGCCGCGCGGGTGCACCCGCAGAACGTGCGCTCAGCCCATCAATCGATGCACCATCTGGTGGCCGATGCCGACTGGAGCGATCAAGCGCTGCTGACGGCGGTGGCGGCACAGGTGCTGCCGACCCTGAGCAGGAAGAGCGCAGCGTGTCACTGGATCGTGGACGACACGGGATTTTCAAAGAAGGGGGTGCATTCGGTCGGTGTTGCACGCCAGTACTGCGGCCGCCTTGGCAAGACGGACAATTGCCAGGTTGCCGTGAGTTTGTCGATCGCCAACGAACACGGCAGCCTGCCAGTGGGCTATCGGCTGTATCTTCCCGAGCAGTGGGCTCAGGACACTGTGCGGCGCAAGAAGGCAGGCGTTCCGGATCAGGTCGTGTTTCAGACCAAGACAGCGCTGGCCATGGATCAGATCGACAGCGCGCTGGCGACAGGGATTGCGGCAGGCGTCGTGCTAGCCGATGCGGCCTACGGCACCGAGCCCCACTGGCGAGACCAGCTCAGCGAACGCGGCCTGCTGTACATGGTCGGCGTCCGCAGCAACACGAAGGTCTGGTGGGGATCGCACCAACCTGCGCCCATGCCGCCAGCCAGCCCTAAGGGCGGTCGGCCCCGCACACGACCGATGCGCGATAGCGCACATGCGCCGATCTCGGTACATGAAGTCGCGCAGAGCTTGCCCGCAAGGACGTATCGGCAGGTCAGCTGGCGCCAGGGCAGCGACGCAACGCTCAGTTCGCGGTTCGCGGCGGTGCGGGTTCGTGCCGCACACAATCGCCAGGCACATGACGAGCAGTGGCTGCTGATCGAGTGGCCGCCGGGAGAGTCCGAGCCCCGCCACTACTGGTTCTCGACGCGACCAAAGCAAACGCCGGTCAAGACACTGGTTGCCACGGCACAAGGCCGATGGCGGATTGAACGCGATTATCAGGAGCTGAAGTCGGAGTTGGGCCTGCATCACTATGAAGGGCGCAACTGGCGTGGTTTTCACCATCACGCCAGTCTGTGCATCGCCGCATACGGGTTCTTGATGCGCGAGCGCCTGCGCAGTAAAAAAAACTCCGTCGCATTCAAGATGCCTGCAGTATCCAAAAGCGTCCGCCCGCGCCGGTCTGGCCCCAATGCAACGTCACCATCCCAACTCGATTGCCACGCTGGCCTTCGGACTGGCTAGGCTTATCGCCAGAAGCCTCCCACACTGCCCGTGTTGCGGGGTCTCACCGTACCAACGGATTCGGATTTAGTAACACAGTAGAACTAACTGTCGGATATCCGACGTCCCCCCCATCCTAAGTAGCAGTCGGGTTTAGAGTCCGGGGGTGATGATCTCGCTATTGGCCAACTGCTGGGCATAGGCCGCCGGCGTCATTCCGCCGATTGTTTTTTTGGGGCGGTGTTCGTTGTATTCGCGGCGCCAGCGTTCGATCTCGGTGCGCGCATGCAGCAGCGTTGGGAACCAGTGTTCGTTGAGGCATTCGTCGCGTAGCCGGCCGTTGAAGGATTCGACGTAGGCATTCTGGTTCGGCTTGCCAGGCTGGATCTGGCGTAGCTGCACACCATTGGCATGCGCCCAGGCGACCATGGCCTTGCCACAGAACTCCTTGCCGTTGTCGGTGCGGATCATCTTCGGCAGGCCACGACTGTGTGCCAACCGATCCAGCACGCGCACAACGCCGTGTCCCGAGATCGCACGCTCCACGTCGATGGCGACCGCTTCGTGGGTTGCGTCGTCCACGATCACCAGGCATTTGATTGCCCTGCCTTCGGCGGTGCGGTCGAACACGACGTCCATGGATCACACCGGGTTGGCCTTGGTGGGCCGCAGCAACGGTGCACGCTCGCCTACCGGCACCTTTTTACGCGTGCGGCGCCGGACTTGCAGCTGCTGCTCGCAATACAGCCGCTCCACCCGCTTATAGTTCACGAGGCGACCTTCCTGCCGCAGCTTGAGAGAGATCATCCCCACGCCGTAGCGGCGATGGCGATGCGCCAACGCAACACTGTGCTCGCGCAACTCAACGTTGCGGTCCTCGCCCGGGCGATAGCGCAGCGCACTGGCGCTCATGCCGATCGCTGCCAGGGCGCAGCGCTCGCTGGCGCCACCTTCGATCCACTCGCGCACCAGCGTACGACGCGCCGGTGCGCTCACCATTGTTTTTGCAGCGCATCCTTGATCAGGTCGTTCTGGAACACCTGCTCGGCCAGCAACTTCTTCAGTCGCGTGTTCTCGGCCTCCAGGTCCTTGAACCGCTTGGCATCGGGCACGCTCATGCCGCCGAACTTGCTGCGCCACAGGTAGTAGGACGCCTCACTGAAGCCATGCCGTCGGCACAGGTCCTTGATCGGCATGCCGGCCTCGGCTTCGCGCAGGAAGCCGATGATCTGCTCTTCGGAAAAGCGCTTCTTCACGTCCAATCTCCTCGGGGTAGGGAATTGGACTCCAAACTGAGGTGCTACTCAAACTTGGGGGGACGTCGGTCGTGCTCGTGATCGCATGGAGCCGGCAGCTCCATCAGTTCGCGCGCTTCCACTTGCTGGAACACCACCACATAGCCGCGCGGAACGTCCGAATCGGAGGTCGGTTCGACACACAGGTTCACCGCCCAGGAGGCCGCATCTTCGTGCACCTGGATGCCCTTGACGTGCACCGGCACGCGGTGCATGTCGGCACGGCTGAGCGCGCTACGCAAATCCAGACGCAAATCGCGATGAATCAGATTGAGCAAATTGAGGCTTGGCGTAACGCCGCCGGACGGATGAAGCGCCCGGCCTGCGAAGAGACATGCAACACTTCGAAATGCTCGTCCAGCACCGCGTAGGTGGGCGCATAGCAGTCGGCGATGCGCTCGCCCGCACTCACCAGCGCACTACTGGAAGTGCGCTGCCGCTGCGGCCGTGCCGGCACCCGGGCGGCCGCCGCCGGCTGCATGGTCGGGAAGGTGGCGTGTACGTTGCTTTGCGCATCGAGCCGTTGAAACACCCGAACGCTGCGGTCCACCGGCGTAAACAACTGCGCCTGCAGCGAGACGTTTTCCGCATTGCCCAAAAACAGATAGCCGCCCGGGCGGATGGCGAAATGAAAGATCGGGATGACCCGATTCTGCAATTCGGCATCCAGATAGATCAGCAGATTGCGGCACGAGACCAGATCCAGCCGCGAAAACGGCGGATCCTTGACGATACTGTGCTGGGAGAACACGCACAGCTCGCGCAGTTCCTTGTTCACCACATAGGTGTCGCCTTCCTTGACGAACCAGCGCCGCAAGCGCTCAAGCGCAACCTCGCCCACGATGCTGGAGGCATAGCGCCCCACCCGCGCGGTGGCCAGCGCACGCCCGTCGATATCGCTGGCGAAGATCTGGATACGTGGCGCGCTGTCCAGGGTTTCGGCATGCTCGCGCAGCAGCATCGCCAGCGAATAGGCTTCTTCGCCGGTGGAGCAACCCAGCACCCAGACGCGCATGCTGTCGTCGGTGTGCTTGCCCTTAAACAACCGCGGGATCACCTGCTGCTCGAGCAATTCGAATCCGCGGCGGTCGCGAAAAAACTTGGTCACGCCGATCAGCAGGTCGTTGAACAGCTGCAACGGCTCGTCGAAGCGGTAGCGCAGGATGTGCAGATACTGCTCCAGCATTTCCACCTGCGCGACCTGCATGCGCTGCTGCACGCGACGCAGGAACGTGGCGCGTTTGTAACCGTGAAAATCGTGGCCGGTGGTATTGCGCAGGATCGCGGCAATCTGGCTGAGCTTGTCGCTCTCGCTGCCATTGCGCACGCCCAGCGGTCCCGGATGACCGAAGCCGTGGTGACGCTGCATGTGCGCAGCGATGCGTGCAGTCAATTGTGGCAGCGGCAGGATGTGGTCAGTGATGGCAGCCGGATTGCTGGCGCTGCGCAGATCCAGCCCATGCAGCGAGGCATCGTCCACTGCCAGCGCCAGGCCGCCGCATTCCTTGATCGCTGCCGTGCCCAACGTGCCGTCGCCATCGAAACGCCCCATGATCAGACCGATCACATTGCCGTCCTGATCGTGCGCCATCGACACGAAGAAACTGTCGATCAACCCGTGGTCGCTTTCGCCGTTGGGCAATGCCCGCAGGCGGATACGCCCTTCCTCCAGCGTGACCACGGTATCGGCAGGCGGTAGATAGAAGCGCCCCGGCTGCAATTTCTCGCCATCGAAGGGCACCGACAACAGCGTGGCTTGTTTACCAAGCAATGCGCGCAGGTGCGCCTCGTCCAGCAACTGGCGATCGCGCAGCAGCAGCATGATCGCCAGATTCGCAGCGCCTGCTACCGCATCGAGCAATTCCGCCAAGCGGCCTGCATCAAGCCGCGCGGCGCCCACGCCCAGCACGAATAAGGGCGGCTGCGTGGCGATGTCAGGGGCGGTCTCGGTGCTGGAAATTTCGTCGTCGGTCATGGCGGCACTATCGTTCGCAACGCTGAGCTCAGGCGCAATCGGCGATGATTGCTCAAAGCACGGCAGACCGCCATGCAGCACTTGTCTCCCAACGCCTGTATGCACTCGCGTGTCTGCATTGAGGAGACCGGTCTTGGAAGGGCGTGCTTACGCGCCGCGTTAACCTGCGATCCAGTCACCATTCGCACGCGCGTCGTCTGACGCGCCATCGTTCTGGAGCCTGCCATGCATGAGACTGCACTCACCGGCCGCCGCATTCTTGTGGTCGAGGACGATTTGTTGCTGGCCGAATCGCTCAACGACTTGCTGGTGGAAGCCGGCGTCCGCGTGCTGGGACCCGTGGGCAATGTGCCCGATGCGCGCTCGCTGGTGGCATCCGGTCAGGCCATCGATGGCGCGTTGCTGGATGTCAATGTGCGCGGACACGCCGTGTTTCCGGTCGCCGATGCGTTGATGGAGCGCGGCGTGCCGTTTTCGTTCTGCTCCGGCTACGACCGCTACACCTTGCCGGCCCGCTTTGCGCATCTGTCCTACTGCATGAAGCCCTACAATCCACGCACGATCACCACCTTGCTCAGCCACCAGACCGAGCCGGCCAATCACTGATCGGTGTTTTCGCCGGGGCAGTATCGCCGGGACGTTCGCCAGCCTGCTGCAAGGCGCGCTCTGCTTCGCCAAGCTGATTGAGCAACTCGACTGCAGATTGATGCGCCGTGCGCAGCGTTTCCAGCGGCTTGGACGTTTCGTTACGCAATGCGTACAACGCAAAGCCCATCACATTGAGCCGGTTGCGCAACTCGTGCAGCAGCTCGCGCCGCTGCCCACGCGGTGCGTCAGTCACTACGCATCCTTGTCGCTGAGCCGGTTGTGCAGGGTGCGCACGCTGATACCCAGTTCACGCGCCGCGGCCTTCTTGTTGAAGCGCGTGCGTGCCAGTGCCGATTCGATCATGGCGTCTTCGGCCTGGCGCATGGTCCAGCCAGCAGGAATCAGCAAGCCGTCTTCGTCGGCCTGCGGTACGGCCTGCTCCACATCCGGTGCGCTCAACAGATCGCCATCGGAACGCAGATACAGATAGTGGATAAACGAGCGCAACTCGCGCACGTTGCCCGGCCAGACGTGGCACGCCAGATAACGCAGCAGCGACTTGGTCGGCAACTTGCGTTTGCCATACTTGACGTTGAGCTCGTCGATCACGCGCAGCCCGAGCAGGCGCGCATCGCCACGGCGCTCGCGCAACGGCGGCACCTGAATCGGGTATTCGTTGAGACGGTAGAACAGGTCTTCGCGCAGCACCGCCTGCTCGCGCTGCACATGCTGATGCGTCGCTGCCACCACGCGCGCGTCCAGTACGATTTCTTCGTTGCCGCCCACGCGCATGAAACTGCGCGATTCGATCGCCCGCAGCAGATACACCTGCAACCGCTTTGGCATTTCGCCAATTTCGTCCAGGAACAGCGTGCCGCCTGCCGCCTGCTCCAGGAACCCGGCGTGCCGACGGTCGGCACCGGTGAAGCTGCCGCGCTCGTGGCCGAACAACTGGCTGGCCAGCAACTCCTCTGGAATGGCGCCGCAGTTGACCGGCACGAAGCGGCCGCTGCGGCCGGACACGCGATGGATGGCGCGCGCGACCAGATCCTTGCCGGTGCCGGTTTCGCCGGTGACCAACACATTCAGATCGGTCGGCGCGACGCGCACGATGTCCTTGCGCAGCATCACGATGCTGTCGCTTTTGCCAACGATGCCCAGGTTGCCTTGTTGCGCTTCGCGCAGTCCGCCAAGCACACGCTCCAGGCGTTCCGGCGCAAATGGCTTGGTCAAGAATTCGCTGACCCCGAACTGCTGCGCACGGCCCTGGGTTTCACGCGCGTAATCGCCCGACACCACGACGATCTGTGGAGTGTGATCCGGGTCGAGCCGTTCGATCAGATCGAAACCGCTGCCGTCTGGCAGGCCAACATCCACCACCAACAGGTCGGGAAAGTTACTGTCCAGCCAGCGGCTGGCTTCGCCAAGGGTGTGGATGCCCTTGGCACAGAAGCCGCTATCGGTGGCAAGTTCAACCACCTGATCGCAGAACTCCACGTCGTCGTCGATGATGGCGCAGGAAAGACGGTCCATGAGCGCTTCTGTCCGCAATGACTGTTACATGTTCAATTGAAAATTGTGACGGCCGCGCGAAGTGCACTGACACACCACCTCGGAAGTTGCATGCGGTCACGGTCTGTGCATGGCACGGCGCTCTCCCCTCAAGTCGAGCTGCCGTGATGGCGATGGGCGAAGTACGCATGGAAGCGATCGATTGCGCTAGTGCCAAGCGTCATGGTCGCGGTCGTTCGCCGTCTCGAAAGTGGCGAAACGTCGAGGAGCGCAAGGTTTGCGGCGGCACTGCAGCACGTCCAAAGGAAGGTGCCGGTCTGGTCGAGCGCTGGTTCAGCCCGATTGCGTGTCTGCATCGGTGCCAGGATATCAGCCGGAGATAACGTAAGCCGACGCCGCCGTGCTGCCGCATGAACCCGTCAGAAAACCGCGTCGGGCCTGCTGTGTTGCCAACACGCTACGCCCGGCTCGCGGAGAGCGCGTGCACAGCGTGTTCACGCCATCCGTTCCACTTGCCGCCAACACGCGCTGTCTGAAGCGAAACGAGTTGTCTTATGCACGCAGTCCCCGCGCCCGTGCAGGCCGATGTGCAAACGGAGCTGGACGACTGGCGGGGTGAACATCGCCGTGGCCCGCTTGGCTATCACGTGTTCGACGGGATTCCCGAAGGCACCATCCGCGCGGTGTGCATGGCGTACAACGCGCGCGCCCGCTTGACTGATGCGGAAGCGATCAAGGCAGTCGCGACGCGCGCTGCCTTACCCCCGGCTCGACGAATGCCGTGTTCGCCGATTGGCTGGTGCCGCGCGGCCTGCGCCATGTGCGCGGAGCGTGATGCGACGCACAGTTGCGCTCACTTGATTCGCGCAGTGCACGTTTACGTTGACTGCCCGATGTCCCTCACGCGCCGTCATCGTGATGCACGGTGCGCTCGGTCACTCTTTTCCGCGCGTGATGCGTGCAGGCTTGTCGCCATCCGCTGCGTGCGCCACGAGGCGGTAAACCGCGTTCGCCGCCAAGCGCGCCTGCTTGCGCACGCGACTGTTGCCAGCTGCGCTTGTCGTCGCCCGGCTGCTGCCCGCACCGCGGACTCTGTGCTGGCACGGCCGCACACCGACAGGCGTTAGGAGAGATCTGTAGAAGCGCTGCTGCTGTCTCGTATCCAGTTCGCCTTCGTCATTTCCTTCCATGTGCTGTTTGCCGCCTTCACCATTGGCCTGGCCAATCTGCTGGGCTTTCTCGAGTGGCGCTGGCTGCGGACGCACGACGACGCGTGGAAGCGACTATACTTTTTCTGGCTACGGATCTTTGCGGTGTCGTTCGGCATGGGCGTGGTGAGCGGCATCGTGATGGCGTTCCAGTTCGGCGCCAACTGGCCCGAGCTGAGCCGCATCGTCGGCAGCGTAATCGGCCCGCTGCTGAGCTATGAAGTGCTCACTGCGTTCTTTCTGGAAGCCAGCTTTCTGGGCGTGATGCTGTTCGGCTGGGGCCGGGTGTCCGAGCGGCTGCATTTTTTTGCCACCTGCATGGTGGCGATCGGCACGCTGGTGTCCACGTTCTGGATCTTGTCGTCCAACAGCTGGCTGCATACCCCGCGCGGCTACGCGATGGTCAACGGCATCGTGCAGCCGGTCAGCTGGATGCAGATCATCTTCAGCCCGTCGTTTCCGTATCGACTGGTGCACATGGCGCTGGGCTCGTTCATCACCACCTGCTTCGTGGTTGGCGGCGTCGGCGCTTATTACGTGCGCAAGGGGCTGCACGTGGATGCGGGTGCGCGCATGTTGCGCTTGTCTGTGGCATTTGCCGCCATCGTGTTGCCGATCCAGATAGTGGTGGGCGACCAACACGGGCTCAACACGCTGGAACATCAGCCGCTCAAGGTGGCCGCGATGGAGGCGCATTGGCATAGCGAAGGCAATGGGGCCGGTGTGCCCTTGGTGGTATTTGCCCTGCCCAACGCCGAGGCCCAGCGCAACGATTACCAGATGGCCATCCCGCGCCTGGGCAGCCTGATCCTGACCCATAGCGCGGACGGCGACATCACGCCGCTGACCTCGGTACCGCGCGCTCAACGGCCGCCGATGGCGCCGGTGTTCTTCGCCTTCCGCATCATGGTGGGCCTGGGCATGGCGATGCTGTTGCTGGCCTGGATCTCGGCCATTGCGTGGTGGCGCGGGCGCTTGCACGCCACACCGCTGATCCTGGTCTGGAACATGATGCTGCCCGCCGGATTCATTGCATTGGTGGCCGGCTGGTTCGTCACCGAGATCGGGCGCCAGCCATGGGTGGTGTACGGGCTGCTGCGCACCGCCGATGCGGTGGGCCCGCAATCGCCGATGACGGTGGCAGTGTCGCTGCTGGTGTACGTCTTGGGGTATGCCTTCGTGTTCGGCTTCGGCATCTTTTATCTGACCAAGCTGGTGCACGCCGGGCCGCAAGCCAGCCGCGACGGCCCGGATGTGGCCGGTGGCGAGCACACGCCGGCACGCCCGCTGTCTGCGGCAGACACATCACTGGAACAGGAGAACACGCCATGGAACTGAGTGACTGGTTGCCGGTGGTGTGGTTCGGCGTGATTGGCTTCGGCGTGCTGATGTACGTGGTGCTGGACGGCTTCGTGCTCGGGCTGGGCATGCTCGCACCGTTCGCGCGCGACGAGCAGGAAGTGGATTTGATGATGAATACCGCCGCGCCCATCTGAGACGGCAACGAGACCTGGCTGGTGCTTGGCGGCGCCGGCCTGTTCGCCGCGTTCCCCACCGCGTATGCAGTGATTCTATCCGGCCTGTATCTGCCGGTGCTGTCGATGGTGATGGCACTGGTGTTTCGTGGTGTGGCGTTCGAATTCCGCTTCAAGGCGCAGCGCTCGCGCCGGTTGTGGACGTTGTCGTTCATCGCCGGCTCGATCATGACCGCCTTCGCGCAAGGTATCATTCTTGGCGCGCTGGTCGAAGGCATACCACTGGAAAACGGTCGCTACGTCGGCGGCGTGTTCAGCTGGTTCAGCCCGTTCACCATCCTCACAGGTGCTGCGCTGGTGTTTGGTTATGCCTTGCTCGGTAGCACCTGGCTGATTCTCAAGACCGAAGGCCGCACACACACGCTGGCGAGGCAACTGACAAAACCGCTGGTGGGTGTCGTGGTGACGTTCGTGTTGCTGGTCAGTGCGTGGTTGCCGTTCCTGAGCTCGCATGTGATGGCGCGCTGGTTCGAGCACGGCAATTTCTGGTGGCTGTCGCCGATTCCGCTGATGACCGCAGTCGTCGCGCTCGCACTTTGGCGCAGCAGCGACATCTCACGTAGCGATGCGTCGCCGTTCCTGCTGACCCTGGCGATCTTTGTGCTGGGCTTTATCGGCCTGGTGCTGGGCATGTGGCCGTATCTGGTACCGCCCAGCTACACCATCTGGCAGGCGGCATCGCCGCCGTCGTCGCAGATCTTCCCGATGGTGGGCCTGGTCATCCTGTTGCCGCTGGTACTTGGCTATACGGTGTGGTCGTACCGTGTGTTCCGCGGCAAGATCGCTGCCGACGTCGGTTATCACCACTGAGACGGCACGGGGATGAGACCGATGCAGAATGCAATACGCTAAGGCGCGCACAGCGGCGAAAACGAAGGGCGCCCGCATCTGCGGACGCTTCAGAGACTGCTGCAGGCGTACTTCAGCGTCGTTCCGAGCCATCAGGTCGGTCGTCGTCGTGCTCGGGATCGGCCTTGTTCAGGTCGCGGTCTTCGTCAGGCATGTCATGGACTGTCCACTCGACGTCCTCGCTGCGACGCTCCTGCTGCGTAAACGGCTTTTTCTGATCATCCTCCTGACCCCACGGCTTCTTCGGTTCGACACAGGTTTGATCTCGGTGGTTTCTTCAGCGGGATCGAGCGGACGCGATGCGGCAGCGCCCACCTGACGCAACTTCACGGTAAGCAACACGTACATACCCATCTGCAGGAATTGGCTCTCCCAATTCTCAAACAGTGCGGACATGAAATGTGGGCTGTGCAGCTATGCAGACGGCAACCGTGTCGGCTGCCCCTGCTCACGTAATTCGTCGTTGTACGCGTGCAGCCCGGCGTAGATCCGACACCCGGCAGTCTCAAGATTCAAGTGCAACACGTGATTTGAGTGCTGCGATTTCTTCCTCCATTGCCTCGCTTGGTGTCTTCCATCCGAGCGTCTGACGAGGGCGGGTATTCATCAGCAGTGCGATGTGATTGAGATACTCTTGGCTGACAGTGGACAGGTCGGCGCCCTTGGGCAGGAATTGGCGCAGCAGGCCGTTGGTGTTCTCGTTACTTCCCCGCTGCCACGGCGCATGTGGATCAGCGAACCACACGTCGATGTTCAATCCTTGCATCAGCTCGGCGTAGCACGTGAGCTCGGTACCGCGATCGTAGGTCAGACTTGTCCGCATTGAGGCCGGCAGTTTCTTCATTTGCCGGGTAAACCCTTCCAGCGCATCTGCGGCCGTGCAGCCATCCATGCGGCACAGCACGACAAAGCGCGTCTTGCGTTCCACCAACGTGCCCACGCAAGAACGATTGAATGCGCCCTTGATCAAGTCGCCTTCCCAATGACCTGGGACCAAGCGCGTCTGCACTTCTTCGGGGCGATGCACAATCCGCAACTCCTCCGGCACCCAGCTGCGTGTGGCCGCCGTTGTACGCCGTCATCCGCGTTTGGGCTTGTGCTGACGCAGGGCCTGGACCAGTTCCTTCTTCAAGCCCCCACGCGGATGCGCGTAGATGCTAGCGTAAATGGTTTCGTGGCTGACGCGCTGGGCAGGATCATCCGGATACATATGCGAGAGCTTGGCAGCAATCTGCTGGGGCGACCAGCGCCATAGCACCAGATGATCTCGCACCAGCTGGAATAACGGCGTTCCTGGCGTCAGTCGCCGCTGCCCGACGCTAATTCCACTGTGTTACAAATAATCGTACCTTTGTGCCACTATTGGAAGACCTTCAGGCCGCGCGGGAGAGCTGTGTTGAATAGGACACTGGAAGTGCGTTTTGAACAGTACGGGGAAGTAGTTGCTGCCGCCCTGTCCCATGCGGATCGCAAACAGCCCGCACACTGGTACCTGAAGGGGTTGCTACTGCCTGGAGGGCGCAAGAGCGTGGAGCCCATGGCCGCGCGGGTGCACCCGCAGAACGTGCGCTCAGCCCATCAATCGATGCACCATCTGGTGGCCGATGCCGACTGGAGCGATCAAGCGCTGCTGGCGGCGGTGGCGGCACAGGTGCTGCCGCCCCTGAGCAGGAAGAGCGCAGCGTGTCACTGGATCGTGGACGACACGGGATTTTCAAAGAAGGGGGTGCATTCGGTCGGTGTTGCACGCCAGTACTGCGGCCGCCTTGGCAAGACGGACAATTGCCAGGTTGCCGTGAGTTTGTCGATCGCCAACGAACACGGCAGCCTGCCAGTGGGCTATCGGCTGTATCTTCCCGAGCAGTGGGCTCAGGATACTGTGCGGCGCAAGAAGGCAGGCGTTCCGGATCAGGTCGTGTTTCAGACCAAGACAGCGCTGGCCATGGATCAGATCGACAGCGCGCTGGCGACAGGGATGGCGGCAGGCGTCGTGCTAGCCGATGCGGCCTACGGCACCGAGACCCACTGGCGAGACCAGCTCAGCGAACGCGGCCTGCTGTACATGGTCGGCGTCCGCAGCAACACGAAGGTCTGGTGGGGATCGCACCAACCTGCGCCCATGCCGCCAGCCAGCCCTAAGGGCGGTCGGCCCCGCACACGACCGATGCGCGATAGCGCACATGCGCCGATCTCGGTACATGAAGTCGCGCAGCGCTTGCCCGCAAGGACGTATCGGCAGGTCAGCTGGCGCCAGGGCAGCGACGCAACGCTCAGTTCGCGGTTCGCGGCGGTGCGGGTTCGTGCCGCACACAATCGCCAGGCACATGACGAGCAGTGGCTGCTGATCGAGTGGCCGCCGGGAGAGTCCGAGCCCCGCCACTACTGGTTCTCGACGCGACCAAAGCAAACGCCGGTCAAGACACTGGTTGCCACGGCACAAGGCCGATGGCGGATTGAACGCGATTATCAGGAGCTGAAGTCGGAGTTGGGCCTGCATCACTATGAAGGGCGCAACTGGCGTGGTTTTCACCATCACGCCAGTCTGTGCATCGCCGCATACGGGTTCTTGATGCGCGAGCGCCTGCGCAGTAAAAAAAACTCCGTCGCATTCAAGATGCCTGCAGTATCCAAAAGCGTCCGCCCGCGCCGGTCTGGCCCCAATGCAACGTCACCATCCCAACTCGATTGCCACGCTGACCTTCGGACTGGCTAGGCTTATCGCCAGAAGCCTCCCACACTGCCCGTGTTGCGGGGTCTCACCGTACCAACGGATTCGGATTTAGTAACATAGTAGAATTAGGGAAGGTCTGAACACCCCATCAAACCTCTAAAATTCCAGCTTCTTGCATTTCAATGACTGGAAAAATGCTGAGTCGGGTGCGATTTTTGCAACGTTCTGGCGGTTTTGGCTGCCGTCAGGCAGCATTATCCCCTGGCCGGCAGCAAGTGCCGGCGCACCATCCACAGATTCGACAGCGCAAATAACGTCTGCACCTTTGCGGTGTTCTTGGCCAAGCCGCGATAGCGCACCTTGGTGTAGCCGAACTGCCGCTTGATCACCCGGAATGGGTGCTCCACCTTCGCGCGCACGCTTGCCTTGAAGTGTTCCCAACGTTCTGCCCAAGCACGCGCGCGCTTGTTGCCAATGGCTTGAATCGTGGAGCGCTTGGCGGCAATGAAAAATGCAGCCTCGCAGCTCTGCAACTCGTCGCGTTTTTCCGCACCGGTGTAGCCGCTGTCGCCGAACACGCTGTCTTCCTTGCCGTGCAGCAATGCGTGCGTCACCGTGATATCGGCCACGTTGGCTGCGGTGCACTGCACGTGGTGTACCAGCCCGGAAAATTCATCCACCCCAATGTGCGCCTTCATCCCGAAATACCACTGGTTGCCCTTCTTGGTCTGATGCATCTCAGGGTCGCGCGCACGATCGGCATTCTTGGTCGAACTGGGCGCAGCGATCAGCGTCGCATCGACGATCGTGCCCGACCGCAGGCTCTGCCCCTTGCGCGACAAATGGGCGTTGACCGCTTCCAGCATCCGAGCGGCAATGCCGTGGGTTTCCAGCAAACGGCGAAAGTTGAGAATCGTGGTCTCGTCTGGAACGTTATCCAAGCCGCCGAGCTGGGCAAAACGCCGCAGGGTCGGGATCTCGTGCAATGCCTCTTCCATCGCCGGATCGCTCAACGCATACCACTGCTGCAACAGATGAATCCGCAACATCGTCGCCAGCGCGTACGGCTGCCGACCCGGTCGCCCTGACACCGGATAGTGCGGCTCGATCAGGGCAAGCAGTCGCTTCCACGGCACGATGCGCTCCATCTCCGCAAGGAAGATCTCGCGCCGGGTCTGCTTGCGCTTGCCCAGGCCCTCGGCGTCACCGAACGTCAGTTGCATGGATGCCTCCTCATTCCGAACAAATAGTGTCTCGCATTTGTGGTGCGTTGTTCAGAGGTTCCCTAGTTCTACTGTGTTACTAAATCCGAATCCGTTGGTACGGTGAGACCCCGCAACACGGGCAGTGTGGGAGGCTTCTGGCGATAAGCCTAGCCAGTCCGAAGGCCAGCGTGGCAATCGAGTTGGGATGGTGACGTTGCATTGGGGCCAGACCCGCGCGGGCGGACACTTTTGGATACTGCAGGCATCTTGAATGCGACGGAGTTTTTTTTACTGCGCAGGCGCTCGCGCATCAAGAACCCGTATGCGGCGATGCACAGACTGGCGTGATGGTGAAAACCACGCCAGTTACGCCCTTCATAGTGATGCAGGCCCAACTCCGACTTCAGCTCCTGATAATCGCGTTCAATCCGCCATCGGCCTTGTGCCGTGGCAACCAGTGTCTTGACCGGCGTTTGCTTTGGTCGCGTCGAGAACCAGTAGTGGCGGGGCTCGGACTCTCCCGGCGGCCACTCGATCAGCAGCCACTGCTCGTCATGTGCCTGGCAATTGTGTGCGGCACGAACCCGCACCGCCGCGAACCGCGAACTGAGCGTTGCGTCGCTGCCCTGGCGCCAGCTGACCTGCCGATACGTCCTTGCGGGCAAGCTCTGCGCGACTTCATGTACCGAGATCGGCGCATGTGCGCTATCGCGCATCGGTCGTGTGCGGGGCCGACCGCCCTTAGGGCTGGCTGGCGGCATGGGCGCAGGTTGGTGCGATCCCCACCAGACCTTCGTGTTGCTGCGGACGCCGACCATGTACAGCAGGCCGCGTTCGCTGAGCTGGTCTCGCCAGTGGGTCTCGGTGCCGTAGGCCGCATCGGCTAGCACGACGCCTGCCGCCATCCCTGTCGCCAGCGCGCTGTCGATCTGATCCATGGCCAGCGCTGTCTTGGTCTGAAACACGACCTGATCCGGAACGCCTGCCTTCTTGCGCCGCACAGTATCCTGAGCCCACTGCTCGGGAAGATACAGCCGATAGCCCACTGGCAGGCTGCCGTGTTCGTTGGCGATCGACAAACTCACGGCAACCTGGCAATTGTCCGTCTTGCCAAGGCGGCCGCAGTACTGGCGTGCAACACCGACCGAATGCACCCCCTTCTTTGAAAATCCCGTGTCGTCCACGATCCAGTGACACGCTGCGCTCTTCCTGCTCAGGGTCGGCAGCACCTGTGCCGCCACCGCCGCCAGCAGCGCTTGATCGCTCCAGTCGGCATCGGCCACCAGATGGTGCATCGATTGATGGGCTGAGCGCACGTTCTGCGGGTGCACCCGCGCGGCCATGGGCTCCACGCTCTTGCGCCCTCCAGGCAGTAGCAACCCCTTCAGGTACCAGTGTGCGGGCTGTTTGCGATCCGCATGGGACAGGGCGGCAGCAACTACTTCCCCGTACTGTTCAAAACGCACTTCCAGTGACCTATTCAACACAGCTCTCCCGCGCGGCCTGAAGGTCTTCCCATAGTGGCACAAAGGTACGATTATTTGTAACATAGTGGAACTAAAGGCACTTGAACAAGGTGTTTGCCATGGACTCGAGCAGCGCAACAGGTGCACTGCTTGCCGACGGATCGAAGCTGGCGAAATCGACGCTGGAAGCGACATCGAAATCCTCGCCGAACCAATCGTAGAGCGACCTGGAATTGGTGGCGCTCAGTGCGACCACTAGGCCCCGCCGGCGCCCGGCATCGCAGCGGTATGCGCCACATACATGACGTTGCCGGACAACACCGAATCCGGCGCCTGCCAGACCTGCGGCCCCCAGACCAACTGCCAGTTGCCAATGACCTGTTGGTTGGACGATAAAGACACGGTGTCAGTCAGCATTTGCTGGCAGTCCGCCTGCAGCACGGATTGCGGGCCCGAGCGCGTGCTGACCCAATTGGCCAGGCTCGACAACGCGAATGTCCGTTGAAATCGATCGTAGGGCATGACACACCTTTCCGTGTGGTCGATAGAAGACGTCCAATGACCTGACTCCACTGTCGGAGTGGTCGCCTGCAGCTGCGCGCCGTGTGCAAGTGTTGAATAAATGTGGCAATACCAGGCTGCGCGCACTGAGACCTGCACGTAATTTCGAAACGACTTGCGTGGTGGGCGCATGTAAGTGCAGCACCGCGGCAGGCACGATGCCTTGGCGAACAACTGACTCTACAATGCAGGTTGCATTGGACACTCCCTTGCCCCAGTTTCACACCATGATCAAACATTGGTTGGCGCGATTGCGCATCGATCCCTTCACTCTTGCATTGCTGTGCACGGTCACGCTTGCCTCGCTGTTGCCCGTCTCTGGCACCGCTGCAGCGGTCATGGACGATGTCACCGATGTGGCGATCGCTGCGCTGTTCTTCCTGCACGGCGCGCGGCTGTCGCGCGAAGCGGTCAAGGCCGGCGCGCTGCATTGGCGCCTGCATCTGGTGATTCTGGGCTGCACCTTCGTGCTGTTCCCGCTGCTCGGGTTATTGTTCACACCACTCGCGCATCTGGCACTGACGCCGGAGTTGTATGTCGGTGTGCTGTTCGTGTGCGCGCTGCCGTCCACGGTGCAATCCTCGATCGCGTTCACCTCAATGGCGCGCGGCAATGTGTCGGCTGCGGTTTGCGCGGCCTCGCTTTCCAGCCTGCTGGGCGTGTTTTTCACCCCATTGCTGATGGGCGTATTGGTCGGGAGCCAGGGTGCCATGGCGCATCCGGCCGAGGCGATCGGCAAGATTCTGCTGCAGTTGCTGGTGCCGTTTCTGGCCGGCCATTTCATGCGTCCGTGGATCGGCGGCTGGGTCGAACGTCACCGCGCCGTGCTGCGTTATACCGACCAGGGCACCATTCTGCTGGTGGTCTACACCGCCTTCAGCGCATCGGTGAACGAAGGGCTGTGGCAGAAGATGCCGTTGCCCGCGTTGCTGGGGGTGCTCGGTGCCGCAGCGCTGTTGCTGGCCATGGCGATGCTCTCGATCACCTTCATCGCACGACGCCTGCACTTCAGCCGCGCCGACGAAATCGCCATCGTGTTTTGCGGTTCGAAGAAAAGCCTGGCCACCGGCGTGCCGATGGCCAAGGTGATGTTTGCCGGTGGCGGCCTGGGCGCAATCGTGTTGCCGATCATGCTGTATCACCAGTTGCAGCTAATCGTGTGCGCCTTCGTGGCCGCACGCTATGCGCGCAGTGCGCCGAGCGAGTCGCAAGGCGCAGCCGAGCGCCATTGATGATGGGCGATGCCTGCTGATGGGCGGCGCCAACGCCCAGCGGCTGCGTATCGCGTGACGGCAGTTCGCATCACCGGCAGATCCGCGTTGTAAGCAGATATACAACGGTAATGACGTACGTCCGCATCGGCGCGCCAGCGCTCGCTAGAGTGCGTGATCAACCTCCTGCCCCCTGTGATTGCCATGACGCTGTCGCTTCGACGCCCCTCCCCGTCCTCGCTCGCGCTGCTGGCGGTGCTGTCCATGCTCACTGCCTGCGACAAGCCCGCCCCGCCTGCGGCGCCTTCACAGACCCACGCGGCATCCACACCGGCGCCTGCTACCAGCATCGCCTGGCGCGAGGGCGACGTGGAAGATGCCTTTGCCGAAGCCAAGGAAAGCGGCAAGCCGATTCTGTTGTACTGGGGCGCGGCGTGGTGCCCGCCCTGCAACCGCCTCAAGGCAACGCTGTTCAAGGACCCGGCCTTCATCGCGCGCACCCAGCAGTTTGTCGCCGTGCACCTGGATGGTGATTCCGAAGGCGCGCAGGCCTGGGGCGAGCGCTTCGGGGTCAAGGCCTATCCCACCATCATCGTGCTACGCACGGACCAGAGCGAAATCACCCGTCTGGCCGGCGATGCCGATAATGCGCGCCTGGCCGAGGTGCTGCGGGTCGCCGCAAAGAGCACCAGCACCGCCCAGCAATTGCTCGACAAGGCGCTGCATACGCCACAACAGCTCAGCGCCGACGACTGGGCCGTGCTCGGCAACTATGCCTGGGGCACCGACGACCGGCTGGTCAAACCCGGTGATGCCGCCCACGTGCTCACCCAGCTGTCGACAACGGCACCACAGCCGGCGCTGCAACGTAGCTTCGCCCTGGCCGCCATCAGCGCCGCCGAGCACCCACCGGCCGCCAGCGCCGCCAATCGCGCCTTGCTGGAAGCGGTGTTGGCCAACCCGGCAGAAGTGCGCACCAATCTCAGTCCGCTGAGCTATGTGCCCGCGCGTCTGATCACCGCCGCCAGCAACGATGCCGGCGTGCGTACCACGCTCTCCAATGCGTTGAATCAAGCCTTGGACAAGGTGTACGCCGATACGTCGTTGCCGATTTCCGACCGGCTTGGCACCGCATATGCGCGCATCCAGCTGGCACGTCTGGCACAAGGCCAGCCCACCGAAGCCGAAACCGAAGGCCCGCAACCACCGTTGCCGAAAGACGTCGTGGACACCGTGCATCAGCGCGTTACGTGGGCCACCGACACAGCCAAGACCGACGAGGAGCGCCAATCCACCATCAGCACGGCTGCCGCATTGCTGAGCGATGTAGGCGATGGCAGCGGAGCCGAGCAATTGCTGTTGGCCGAGTTGCCGCGCAGCAGGACGCCGTATTACTACATGCCCGAGCTGGCGAATCTGGCCGAGCAACGTGGCGACAAGAAGACCGCGCTGTCGTGGCTCAAGAAGGCCTATGACAGCGCACAAGGCCCTGCCACGCGCGTGCAGTGGGGCGTGATGTATGTCAATGGTCTAATCCGGCTCAGCCCCGACGACACTGCCGGCATCGAGAGCGCCGCCACGCAGGTGATCGGCGAGCTGGCCGGCCAACCGGATGGTTACCGGCAACGCACACGTCAGCGCTTCGCCTCGCTTGGCACCACATTGAAGACCTGGAGCAAGCGGCACCGTCAGGAAGGCAGTGCAGTACTGGCGCGCCTGCAACAGAAAATGCACTCCAGCTGCAACAGCAAGAACGCCAGCGAATGCGCCAGCTGGTTGAGTTGAGCCGGCACAGCGTTGCCGTTGCTGGCAACGCCTGAGGGATCGACAGGGCTCGCGAACCGGAAACCGCGATCTCTGCCAACGGAGACGTCGCTGATGACTCCCACACGGCGCACTTAGAGCGGCTAACACAACGTAGCGAGCAGCTGTCAGGTGGGCGCGGACGGAGTGCTCAGAACCGCAGTCTACAAGTGGTACATGCCGATTCCGAGCACCGGCCGCGCCCGCCTGGCGGCTGCGCAATCGTTTTGTTAGCCGCTGTTCGCCTGTCTGCCCAACGATTCCTGGCCACACTGCGCACGTGCGACAGCGCGCATTGCACAGAATGCGCTTGTTGCCGAGACGTTCTTACGACAGACCTGCAACGTTGCCACGCGCGCCACCGCAGCGACTAGCGCACCCACGGCAGCAGCAGATGGTCGACCATCAGAAAGGCGAACAGCGCCATCAGATACACGATGGAATAGCCGAACATCTTCATCGAAAACAGTTCGTCCGGCGGGTTCAGCATGCGCCACGCATACCAGAGGAACACCGCGTTGAGCACGACCGCACCGCCCAGGTAGAACACCCCGCTCATGCCCACCGTCACCGGCAGCAAGGTCACGATGGCCAACAACACGGTATACACCAGGATCTGCTTGCGCGTATGCGGCACGCCGTGGGTCACCGGCAACATCGGGATCGCCGCCTTGGCGTAATCGGCGCGCCGAAAGATCGCCAGGGCCCAAAAATGCGGCGGCGTCCAGATGAAGATGATCAGCACCAGCAGCGAGGCGTTGATCCAGTCGGCGCTGGTCGGCAGCCCGGTCACCGCGGCCCAGCCCAGCATCGGCGGCGTGGCGCCGGCCAAGCCCCCGATCACGATGTTTTGCGAGGTCGCGCGTTTCAGGTACACGGTGTAGATCACCGCATAACCGATCAGCGAGGCGAAGGTCAGCACCGCGGTGATGACATTCACCCACACCACCAGAATGGTCATGGAGATCACGATCAGCGCGCCGGCGAACACCAGCACCTGCCATGGCTGCACCTTGCCCACCACCAGCGGACGCCATGACGTGCGCGCCATCTGTGCGTCGATCTTGGCGTCGAGCAGTTGGTTGATCGCTGCCGCCGCTGAAGCCGCCAGCCAGATGCCCAGAAAGCCCAACGCGCCGGTGCGTACCTGCAGCCAGGTCGGCATGTCGGGAATGGCCAGGAACATTCCCACCAACGCGGTGAACACGATCAGTGCCACCACCTTGGGTTTGGTCAGATCCCAATAATCGCGTGCCCTGACAGCCATGCTCACTCCGGCGCGCGCAGCCGCGCCTGCAGCGAGACCAGCACGAATAGCAACGCCACCGCGCCGCCGTTATGCATGACCGAGACCTCCAGCGGCAGCGCCAGCTTCACGTTGAGCATGCCCAGCGTCACCTGCACGGCCACCAGCAACGCAAGCGCCGCAGCCCACACCCGCATCCCCGGCGAACGCGACAAGCGCCAGGCCAGCCACCATAAGTACAGCGCGGTCGCAATCGCCCACAGCCGGTGCGCCATCTGGATCGCGATGCGCGCCGCGCCATCAAGCACGCCGCCTTCGTAATCCACCCCAATGCCACGCCACAGCGTGAAGCCTCCGCGGAAATCGTGCGGCGGCCACCACTGGCTGACGCAACGCGGGAAATTGTCGGCCGACCAGCTGCCGCCGCCGCACGCCAACGCGGCGTAGTTGGCGCTGACCCAGCCACCGAGCGCAATTTGCAGGCCCAGCACCGCCACGCCCAGGCGCAGCAGCCACTTCAAGCGCGAAGCGTCGGCCAGGGTGATCGGCAGATGGGTCGCACGCCAGGCCATCCACACCAGCAGCGAGAACATCAGCATGCCGCCCAGCAAATGCCCCATCACCACGATGGGCTTGAGCAGCAGCGTCACCGTCCACATGCCCAACAGCGCCTGGAAGATCACCACCGCCAGCGTCAGCACCGCCGCGCGCGCCAGATCGATGTTGCTCCAGCGCAATGCCGCCAGCAGCAGGATGGCCTCGCCAGCGATCGCCACGCCCAAGCCCACGCTGTGCCAGCAGGACATATAGAGCGGGATCGACAAGGCCACCAACAGTGCGGCCGACACTACCTGCGCAATGCCCATGCGGCGGCGACGCACCGCCAGCAACGACAGCACCAGCACTTCCACACCCAGCGCGCCCGCCAGGAAACGGTGCACCTGCTCACGCCAGGCCTTATGCGATTCCAGCGGCCGTATCTTGCTGGCCACATGTGTGTTGGCTTCGTTGGTGGTCTGCGGCCAGGTCACACGGCCATAGCAGGTCGGCCAGTCCGGGCAACTCATGCCGGCATCGGACAACCGCACGAACGACCCGAACAGGATCGTACTCGCAGTGAACAACGCGGCCAGCCAGGCCATGCGATGGAAGTGGCGGAACAATGCCGGTGGCGCAAACAGATTCATCGAAACGGGCTCACATCAGTTTCAGCAGCTTGACCAGATCCGAGCGCAGGCCGGCCGGGTCGAAACCCGGGGCATAACGCAGGATCACGAAGCCATTGGGGTCGATCACATACACCGGCACGCCGGCGGTATCGGCGCTACGCGGCAATGCCTGGCGCAGGCGGGCATCGTCGCGCAGCACGCGCAATTCCGGCATCGGCGGCAGCCCGGCCGGCGGCGCGCCGATCCACAACACGTCCACCTTGTCGGCGCGATGCCCGAGCAACTGCCACACCTTGTCCAGTTCCGCGGCCAACGTCATGCACTGCTGCGTGCAATCGGCCGGCGGTGCCACTGCGATGCGCCAGATGCGCTCGCTCGGCGCCCATGCATACGGCTGCCCGTTCGCACGCACCGGCGCCAACGCCCGCAGATCCGCGGGCGGCTGCAGCAGCGCGCCGTTATTGCGCATCGATGCCGGCTGCCATCCGGAGAAGCGCAGTACGCCGGCCAGCAACATCGAGCCGAAGAACAGCACCGCCAGGGCAATCAGTATCCTGCGGCCGCGTTTGACCGATTGCGGCGTGGCCGATGTGGAGGAGGTCATGCCGGCGATTTTCTCATGCCGCAGGCGTCAGTGCCCGCGGCGGCGGCGCGCACGCCATGTCAGCAGCATCGCGGTCGCCAGGACCGCGGCGGCCAGCCCGAACCATTGCACCGCGTAACCCAAGTGCCGCGCGGGGGGCAGCGTGTTTGGCAGCATTTCCAGATCGCGTACGTAACCAACCGGCAATGCAGGGTCCAGGCGTAACACCTGCGACGAAATGTCGCGCCTGCCCAGCGTGCTGCATAAGGCCTCCCTATCCAGACGCGTGGCCAACCACGTCTGCGGAGCGCCCCCCGCTGCCAATGCAGGACCGATCGCCAGCCCCGCCGACGGCGGTGCGCTCAAGAGTCCCTGCACGGTCTGCATGCCAGTTAGCGCAACAATGCGGGGCAACTTCCGATCAGCCGGTAATGGCAACCAGCCCAGATCGACCAGGACGCTTCCCGGCACGCCATCAGGCGCCGCCAGTTGATACACGCGCACACCGGCACGCCCGTCATGCAGCTGATTATCCAGCAAGACCAGTTGCGGCAAAAAACGCACTGACCCACGCACCCATGCCACATCGTGCGGCGTCGCCAGCGCTTGCACCAAAGACAGCGTGGTATCGCGCACATGGGCAGCGCGGTCGAGCAAGGCCTGCTTGCTATGCATGCGCTGCAATTGCCAGTGCCCAAGCGTCGCGAAACCCGCGCTCACCAGCAGCGCCAGACACCAGCCGAACACCGCCGTGTGCTTGCGCGTCATGACAAGCGACGCAAAAAGGCGTGCAATGCCATCACCACGCCGACTGCACCCGGGGCTGTTGTGAACGATTCGCTCAAGACGCTGCTGATTGTCGCCTTCCTGATCGTGATTCTGTGGAACCTGGGCGCCGGCCTCTACTACCTACTCACCGACCGCGGCGAGACCAAGCGCACCGTCAACGCACTGACCTGGCGCATCGGTCTATCGGTTGCGTTGATCGCCATCGTGATCCTCGGCATCTATACCGGCTGGATCAAGCCGCATGGACTGGGCCGCTAACGTGGCCGATGGGATTGGGGATTGGGGATTGGGGATTCGTAAAAGCTAAAAGCTTGCCGCTTTTACGAATCCCCAATGCCGAATCCCCAATCGCCGCCCTCAAAGGACATATACGAACAGGAACAGCGCCAGCCACACCACGTCGACGAAGTGCCAGTACCACGCGGCTGCTTCGAAAGCGAAGTGGCTGTCGCGAGTGAAGTGCCCCTTCGCGGCGCGTAGCCACATCACTGCCAGCATGATGGTGCCCAGCAGCACATGCATGCCGTGGAAGCCGGTGAGCATGAAGAAGGTCGAGCCGTAGATGCCCGAGCCAAGGGTGAGATTGAGCTCGGTGTAGGCGTGGATGTATTCCTCTGCCTGCAGGAACAGGAACACGCAGCCCAGCAGCACGGTCATGCCCAGCCACAACAGCAACGCGCCGCGGCGGCCGCCCTTGAGTGCATGGTGGGCGATGGTCAAGGTCACCCCTGAGCTGAGCAGGATCAGCGTATTGATCAGCGGCAGGCCCCAGGCCGGAATGGTCTGGAATTGCCCGCCAATCGTGCCCGGGCCATTGGTCGGCCAAGCAGCGGAATAACCGTTCCACAACAGTTCGTTGGTCATCACGCCATCGCCTTCGCCACCCAGCCAGGGCAACGTCAGCACGCGCGTGTAGAACAGCGCGCCGAAGAAGGCGCAGAAGAACATCACCTCGGAAAAGATGAACCACACCATCCCCATGCGGAACGAACCATCTACCTGGCGGTTGTAATGCCCGGCGTTGGATTCGCGAATGACATCGCCAAACCACATGAACAAGGTCGCCAGCAGCATTGCCACGCCAGTGAAGAACGTCCACCGCCCCCATGCCGCATCGTTGAGCCAGCTGGCCACGCCGATCATCATCACGAACATCGCAATCGACCCGACAAAGGGCCATTTGCTCTGGCTCGGGACGAAATACGCGTTGGCATTGGGACTGTGGTCGGCCATGGCGTTGCTTCCGTGTCGTGATGCGTGTGGATGAAGAATCAGGGTGCGGCACGCGGCGCGGCGGACGTACCAGCGCCCTGCAGTTCCGAGGTCAGCGCGTCGTTGCGATAGAACGTGTAAGACAAAGTGATCGTGGTGACTTCCGGCGGCAGTGCGGGGTCGACGATGAAACGCAGCGGCATGTCCCGCGTTTCACCGGCCTGCAGCGTCTGCGCGGTGAAGCAGAAGCATTCGGTCTTGTTGAAGTAGCCCGACGCACGCGAAGGTGCCACCGATGGCACTGCACTGCCCACCAGAGCCCGCGCGCCATCGTTGCGCGCGAAATAAAGCGCTTCGTTGAGTTCGCCCGGCACCACATCCATCGTCATCTGCTCGGGATGGAAGGTCCACGGCAATTTAGAGTTGACCCCGCCATCGAACTCCACACGCACCGTGCGCTTGCCGGCGGCGGGTGGCGCGCCCGCGTTCGCATGGCTACTGCCGGGCGCACGCTCCATGCGGATTCCAAACACCTTCTCGCAGGCGATGCGGTACAGCGGCACCAGAGAGAACGTCAGCACAAACACGCCCAACACCACGCCTAGCAGCTTGAACAAGCCTGCCGTCGGTGCGTGTGTGTGCAGGCGTGCACTCACCGGCCGATGACTCCCGAGGCGATGAAGCCCGCATAGATCAGCAATGCAATGATCCCGACCGTGATCGCAGTGCGACGCACGGCGCGGCGCTGCTGCGCCTGCCGTTCGGCTGCAGATAACAGACGCGTCACCGCCGGCTCCGAGGCGGACTCAATGACCGATGTCTTCATGCGCAAGGTCTCCAGGCTTGATCACCGGCGGCACGGTAAAGGTATGCGCCGGGGCAGGCGAAGGAACCGTCCATTCCAGGCCCTTGGCACCTTCCCAGGCACGCGCGTCTGCCCGCGCGCCACTACGCAGCGAGGAAAGCAGAATCGCGGCCATCAGGAACGGCGTGACGAACATACCGAACGCACCGATCGAACTGACCAGATTCCAGTCGGCGAATACTACGTTGTAATCAGGAATACGCCGCGGCATGCCGGCCAGGCCGAGGAAGTGCTGCGGGAAGAACAGCAGATTGACGAACACCATCGTCCACCAGAAGTGCACCTTGGCCCAGGTTTCGTTGTAGATCCGCCCGGTCCACTTGGGCCACCAGTAATACACCGCCGCAATCAGCGCAAACACCGCGCCGGTCACCAGCACGTAGTGAAAATGCGCCACTACGAAATAGGTGTCGTGATACTGGAAGTCGGCTGGCACGATCGCCAGCATCAGGCCGGAAAAGCCACCGATGCTGAAGAGGATCACGAACGCCACTGCCCACAACATCGGCGATTCGAAGGTCAGCGAGCCTTTCCACATCGTGCTGACCCAGTTGAACACCTTCACCCCGGTCGGGATGGAAATCAGCATCGTGGCGAACATGAAATAGATTTCGCCACCGAGCGGCATGCCCACGGTGAACATGTGGTGCGCCCACACGATGAAGCTCAGGAATGCGATCGCCGCGATGGCGTACACCATCGCCTGGTAACCGAACAGCGGCTTGCGGCTGAAGGTCGGGATGATTTCGCTGACCACGCCGAACGCCGGCAGGATCATGATGTACACCTCGGGGTGCCCAAAGAACCAGAAGATGTGCTGATACATCACCGGGTCGCCGCCGCCGGCCGCGTTGAAGAAACTGGTGCCGAAGAATTTGTCTGTGAGCAACATGGTCACTGCGCCGGCCAGCACCGGCATCACCGCAATCAGCAGGAAGGCGGTAATCAGCCAGGCCCAGCAGAAGATCGGCATCTTCAACAGATCGATGCCCGGCGCGCGCATGTTGAGCACGGTGGCGATGATGTTGATCGCGCCCATGATCGAACTGACGCCGGCCACATGGATCGCAAATACGCTGAAAGCCACGTTGTAGCCGCCTTGCAGCGACAGCGGCGGGTACAAGGTCCAGCCACCCGCTGGTCCGCCGCCCGGCAGAAACAGCGTCAGCAGCAGCAGCGTAAAGGCGACCGGCAGCAGCCAGAACGACCAGTTGTTCATGCGCGGCAACGCCATGTCCGGTGCGCCGATCTGCAACGGGATCATCCAGTTGGCCAAGCCAACGAAGGCCGGCATCACGCCGCCGAAGATCATCACCAGTGCATGCACGGTGGTCATCTGGTTGAAGAATTCCGGTTTGACGAACTGCAAGCCGGGCTGCATCAATTCGGCGCGAATCACCACGCTCATCGCCGCGCCGATGATGAACATCACGAAGGAAAACAGCAGGTACAGCGTGCCGATGTCCTTGTGATTGGTCGAAAAGAACCAGCGCTCGACGAAACCGGGCTGGTGGTGTCCGTGGTGATCGACTGCGGTATGCGCCATGACGGAACGACCTCTGCGAAACGAGCGGTTGCGAGCGATTAAAGAGCGGCGGTCGGTGTAGCAGCTGCGGCAGGCGCGGCATCACCTGCAGGCGTCGCCGGTGCAGCGGACGGCGGTGCGGCGGCTGGACCCGCAGGCGCCGCTGCCGGAGCAGTGCCTGACGCGCTGCGACGCGACGCCAGCCAGCGCTGGAATTCGGCCTTGGGCAGCACTTCCACCACGATCGGCATGAAGCCATGATCCTTGCCGCACAACTCGGCGCACTGCCCGCGATACACGCCCGGCTGTTCGATGTTGGTCCAGGCTTCGTTGACGATGCCGGGGATCGCGTCCTGCTTCCATCCCAGCGCGGGCACCCACCAGGCATGGATCACGTCGTCGGCGGTAATCACGAACCGGATCTTGGTGTTGACCGGCAGCACCAGGTGGTTGTCGACATCCAGCAGGTAGTGCGGCTGCGAGGCCGCGATCGGGCGCTCGCCGCTTTGCCGGATGCGATCGGATTCGCGTGCCAGGCGACTGGTGAATGCCACACCCTGGCCGAGATACTCGTATTTCCACATCCATTGGTAGCCGGTCACCTTGACCGTCATTTCCGATTCGCGGGTGTCGTACATCGCGATCAGCTTTGCCGTCGCCGGCCAGGCCATCGCGATCAGCACCAGCACCGGAATCACCGTCCATAGCGCTTCAGCGGTGGTGTTGTGACTGAATTGCGCAGCCACCGCGCCTTTGGACTTGCGGAACGTGAAGATCGCATAGCCCATCGCGCCGAACACCAGCGCGCCGATCACCACGCACACCCACAGCGCCACCATATGCGCCTCGTAGGCCATATGCGCGGTCTGGGTCACCCCGCGCCCCATGTTGAGCTGCCATTCCTTGGGATCGACCGATTGCGCCCAGGCGGCCGGTGCGCTCAGCAGCGCTGCCATCGCCAGGCCCACCTGTGTGGAAATGCTCATCGACGTCAAGCTGCTGCGTTGCGTCATTGCCTAGACCCTTACGTCATCGGTAACGGCCATTGGCGGCCGCTAGCAAGCGTTTGAGCGTCATTGCCAGTTCCACACGTTCGGCCGGCCCGAGAAAACTTCCGATCTCGATCTGCTTGCCGCTGCTGACCAGCAACACCCTGTCGTCGCGTTCCATGCATAAGCGCACCCAATGCGGATGTGCCTGAAACGCTGGTGGCGCATGCCCGGACGGAAACACCTCGACAACGGCTTCCCCTACCCGGATCGCTTCTTCGCGCTCGCCACTTCGCCACAATGTCCGTAGCGCCAGCGCCACCACACCACTTTGCACCAAGGCGAACACCGGCGCGAACGCATTGCCGGTCCACCACCCTAGGCCTGCGAACAGCCACATCATTCCTGCCAACACTGCGAACAGCTGCACAAATTGACTGGCCGACAGTGCGCGCGGAGGCCGCAGCCGCAGCTGCCTCCCAACCCCTTCGGACATCAATGGCAGCACTTCGATCATAAACAACACGCAGCGCACTGCGGGGATAGCCCGATGGTAGACCCGCGCCAACGCATGCGGCAAGCATTTCCGGCGAGCAAAAATTTGCTGCAGTGCAGCTCAAAATTCGCGTAAATCAATCACTTCCACATTTCCCGACGAAGGCCGTGCCGAAACCGTGCAACGCGCACGTACGCCAACGACATGCACAAAACGGCGGGAAAGCCGCCGCTTCCACACAAGTGCGCATGCCATGCGCCTCACTAGAATGAGCACGGAATCCAAGGCACCTTTCGCATGAACGCTCAGCTCGACCCGCTTGCCTCCACCTCAGTTGCGCGCCCGCTTTTGGCGCCCGAACTGCCCGCCGCACCTGGCGCATTGCGTGCTGCCATTACCGCCGCCTGGCTCAAGGACGAAACCGAGCACGTGCGTGAATTGCTCGACCAGGCACGTCTGCCCGCCGCCGAGCAGGCCAAGGTGCAAGCGATCGCTGCCGATCTGGTCACCCGCGTGCGTGCCCGTGCGCAGGACCAGGGGGCCATCGAAGCCTTCATGCGCCAGTACGACCTGGGTAGCGAAGAAGGCGTGCTGCTGATGTGCGTGGCCGAGGCGCTGCTGCGCATCCCCGACCAGGATACTGCCGACAAGCTGATCCGCGACAAGCTCGGCGATGCGGATTGGAAGAAGCACATGGGCGGCAGCGATTCGCTGCTGGTCAACGCCTCCACCTGGGGCCTGATGCTGACCGGCCAGTTGGTGCAGCTCAACGACCTCACCCGCGCCGATGTGCCGGGAGCCTTCAAGCGCCTGATCGGACGCGTCGGCGAGCCGGTGATTCGTCTGGCCGTGCGCCAGGCCATGAAGATCATGGGCCACCAGTTCGTCATGGGCCGCACCATCGGCGAAGCGTTGTCGCGTTCGCGCAAGGGCGACAACGCCCACTACCGCTATTCGTTCGACATGCTCGGCGAAGGCGCGCTCACCATGAAGGATGCGCAGCGCTATCTGCAGGCGTATCGCGACGCGATTCATGCGATCGGCCGCAGCGGCAACTTCGTTGGTACCGACGTGTTCGCCGCGCCCAGCATTTCGATCAAGTTATCGGCGCTGTATCCGCGTTACGAGCACGCCAAGCGCGCACGCGTGATGGAAGAGCTGGTGCCTGGCGTGCTGGAGCTTGCGCAGTTGGCCAAGTCGTATGGCATCGGCTACACCGTCGACGCTGAAGAAGCCGACCGTCTGGAACTGTCGCTCGACATCATCGAAGCCACCTTCTCCGATTCGTCGTTGGATGGATGGGAAGGCTATGGCCTGGCAGTGCAGGCGTATCAAAAACGCACGCCGTACACGATCGATTTTCTTGCAGATCTCGCGCGCCGCGTCGGGCGACGTATTCCGGTGCGCCTGGTCAAAGGCGCGTATTGGGACGCGGAAATCAAGCGCGCGCAAATCGAAGGGCATCCCGGCTACCCGGTGTTTACCCGCAAGCAAAATACCGACGTGTCGTATCTGGCCTGCGCACGTCGCATGTTCGCGCACAATGACGCGCTCTATCCGATGTTCGCCACGCATAACGCGCAGACCATTGCGGCGGTGCGTGCGATTGCAGCAGGCAAGACTTACGAGCATCAGAAACTGCACGGCATGGGCGATGACCTGTATGCCGAAGTGATTCCAGCCGATCGTCTCGGCCTGCCATGCCGCGTGTACGCCCCGGTCGGCTCACACGAAGATCTGCTGCCCTATCTGGTGCGTCGCCTGCTCGAAAACGGCGCCAATTCCAGCTTCGTCAATCGCATCACCGACGAGGATGTCGCCATCGAAGACCTCATCCGCGACCCAGTTGAGGCGGTGTCGTCGTTCACTTCCATTCCGCATCCCAAGATTCCACTGCCGGCCGATTTGCTGCGTAGTCAGAACCAGAACAGGAAAAACTCCATGGGCGCCAATCTCGCCAACGACAACGATCTGCGCCAGCTGGCCGAGCAACTCAACGCCGCGATCAAACCCTGGAAAGCGACGCCTTTGGTGCCTGGTGCGCTGATCAGCACGCCCAGCCAACCGGTACTGAATCCGGCGGATCGCCGGGAGACGGTTGGGCAGTGGCACCCGGCTGATCCGGACACCGTGCAGACGTCGCTGGCCAGCGCTGCAGCCGCGCAACCTGGCTGGAACCGCACACCTGCAGCGAGCCGCGCCACTATCCTGGAACATGCGGCCGATCTGCTCGAAGCGCGCATGCCCGAATTCATGGCGATCTGTGTCAAGGAAGCCGGCAAGACGCTGCCGGACGCAGTGGCCGAAGTCCGCGAGGCGGTGGATTTCCTGCGCTACTACGCCGGTCAGGCGCGCGCACAGTTCGGCGCACCCGAGCGCCTACCCGGGCCGACCGGCGAATCCAACGAGCTGCAGCTGCACGGGCGTGGCGTCTTCGTCTGCATCAGTCCGTGGAACTTCCCGTTGGCGATCTTCCTCGGCCAGGTCGCCGCAGCGCTGGCGGCCGGCAACACGGTTATCGCCAAACCGGCCGAGCAGACCAACCTGATCGGCTTTGCAGCGGTCAAGTTGCTGCACGAAGCTGGCGTACCGGAAGCGGCTGTACAGTTCCTGCCAGGTGACGGCGCTACCGTTGGTGCTGCGCTGACCAACGACCCGCGCGTTGCCGGCGTTGCATTCACCGGTTCTACCGAAACCGCACGCATCATCAACCGCACCCTGGCCGCACGCGATGCCGCCATCGGCGTGTTGATCGCCGAAACCGGCGGCCAGAACGCCTTCATCGCCGACTCGTCTTCGCTGCCCGAAGCAGTAGTCAAAGAAGCGATCGCTAGTGCTTTCATCTCGGCCGGGCAGCGCTGCTCCGCGGCGCGCGTCCTGTTCGTCCAGGACGACATCGCCGACAAGGTCATGACGATGCTGGCCGGTGCGATGGGCGAGTTGAAGATCGGCGATCCGAGCCTGCTCTCAACCGACGTCGGCCCCGTGATCGACGCCGATGCGCTCAAGATTCTCGACGATCACGCTGCACGCATGGATCGCGAAGCGCGCCTGATCGGAAGCACTACGCTGGCGACGACCACGGCGCATGGCAGCTTCTTCGCTGCACGCGCCTACGAACTGACGTCGCTAGCCCAGCTGCAGCGCGAAATTTTCGGGCCGGTGCTGCACGTGATTCGCTGGAAAGCCGATCAGCTCGACGCCGTCATCGAGCAGATCAACGCAACCGGTTATGGCCTCACCCTGGGTGTGCATTCGCGTATCGACGAAACCATCGAACGCATCACCTCGCGCGTGGCGGTCGGTAACGTCTACGTCAATCGCAACCAGATCGGTGCCGTGGTCGGCGTACAACCCTTCGGCGGTCAGGGCCTGTCCGGCACCGGTCCCAAGGCCGGCGGCCCGCATTACCTGCTGCGCTTTGCGACAGAGAAGGTCGTCACCGTCAACACCACTGCAGCCGGTGGCAATGCCTCGCTGCTGACATTGGGCGATTGAAGCAAGCAACTTCCCCGACATCGTTGATGATCGACGTCCCCCAAAGTTTGAGTAGCACCTCAGTTTGGAGTCCAATTCCCTACCCCGAGGAGATTGGACGTGAAGAAGCGTTTTTCCGAAGAGCAGATCATCGGCTTCCTGCGCGAAGCCGAGGCCGGCATGCCGATCAAGGACCTGTGCCGACGGCATGGCTTCAGTGAGGCGTCCTACTACCTGTGGCGCAGCAAGTTCGGCGGCATGAGCGTGCCCGATGCCAAGCGGCTCAAGGACCTGGAGGCCGAGAACACGCGACTGAAGAAGTTGCTGGCCGAGCAGGTGTTCCAGAACGACCTGATCAAGGATGCGCTGCAAAAAAAATGGTGAGCGCACCGGCGCGTCGTGCGCTGGTGCGCGAGTGGATCGAAGGTGGCGCCAGCGAGCGCTGCGCCCTGGCAGCGATCGGCATGAGCGCCAGTGCGCTGCGCTATCGCCCGCGCGAGGACCGCAACGTTGAGTTGCGCGAGCGCATCCTTGCGTTGGCGCATCGCCATCGCCGCTATGGCGTGGGGATGATCTCTCTCAAGCTGCGGCAGGAAGGGCGTCTCGTGAACTATAAGCGGGTGGAGCGGCTGTATTGCGAGCAGCAGCTGCAGGTCCGCCGCCGCACGCGTAAAAAGGTGCCGGTAGGCGAGCGTGCGCCGTTGCTGCGGCCCACCAAGGCCAACCCGGTGTGGTCGATGGACTTCGTGTTCGACCGCACCGCCGAAGGTCGGGCGATCAAGTCTCTGGTGATCGTGGACGACGCGACACACCAGGCAGTCGTCATCGACGTGGAACGCGCCATCTCCGGCCACGGGGTAGCACGCGTGCTGGATCGGTTGGCACACAGTCGTGGCCTGCCGAAGATGATCCGCACGGACAATGGCAAGGAGTTCTGTGACAAGGCCATGGTCGCCTGGGCGCATGCCAATCGTGTGCAGCTACGCCAGATCCAGCCTGGCAAGCCGAACCAGAATGCCTACGTCGAATCCTTCAACGGCCGGCTACGCGACGAATGCCTCAACGAACACTGGTTCCCAACGCTGCTGCATGCGCGCACCGAGATCGAACGCTGGCGCCGCGAATACAACGAACACCGCCCCAAAAAACAACCTGATTAGCACGATCTTTCAGCACAGTCGCAGCCAGTGAGAGCCGACCGGTCGATGGTAGGACCGTCGCTCCACCGAGACCAGATCATGGCCATGAATCGTGTGCAGTTCCAAGCCGGGCTGTCGTTGCCGGCGTTCCTCAAGCGCTATGGCAACGCGCAGCAGTGCGAGCAGGCGTTGGAGATCTCGCGCTGGCCACAGGGCTTTGTTTGTCCGCGTTGCGCCGCTACCGCGCACAGTCGATTCCAGCGTCAAGGCACCACGTACTGGCAGTGCACGGCCTGCTATCGCCAGACCAGCCTGCGCTCGGGCACGGTGATGGACAACAGCAAGCTGCCGCTACGCACCTGGCTGCTTGGCATGTATCTGCTGGGCCAGAGCAAGACGAACCTGTCGGCGCTGGAGTTGATGCGACACCTGGGAGTGAGCTACCCGACAGCGTGGCCAATGAAGCACAAGCTGATGCAGGCCATGACCCAACGCGAGGCGAACCGCAAGTTGGGCGGGATCGTGCAACTGGACGATGCCTACCTGGGCGGAGAACGCAACGGTGGCAAGGCCGGGCGCGGCTCGGAGAACAAGCGCCCTTTCGTGATCGCCGTGGAGACCACTGAAGACGGTCGTCCATTGCGCGCGGTGATGGATCCGGTCCCAGGCTTCACCAAGGCGGCGCTGTCGGAATGGATCGGGCAACGCCTGCATCCTGGAGCAGATGTCTACAGTGATGGACTCGGTGCGTTTCGAGCACTGGAAGCCGAGCACGCGCACACGGTGATCGAAGGCAGCGGTCGAAGTCGCTGCGAGGCAGAGAACGCACGCTGGGTCAACGTGGTGTTGTCCAACCTAAAGCGTTCGCTGGACGGTGCCTATCACGCCTTCAAATTCGCCAAATACGCCCAGCGCTCCCTGGCAGAGACGATGTGGCGGTTCAACCGCCGTTTCGATCTGACCCGGCTGGTGCCCAGCTTGCTGGCCGCCGCAGCCGCCAGCAAGCCGTGGTCCGAGCGGGCCCTGCGTGATGTCACCCTGTTCACCGCTGAAAGTGCGTGCTAATCAGGAACGCGTTTAGTCGTCCAGCTTGGTCAGCAGATAATTCGGCTCGCCGATGCGCGCCACCAGATCCAGCTGGGTTTCCAGCCAGTCGATGTGCTCTTCTTCCGACTCCAGGATGTCCACCAGCAACTGGCGGCTCACGTAGTCCTTGACGGTCTCCGCATAGGCCACTGCCTCGCGCAGCACGACAACTGCCTCGCGCTCCCGGGTCAGATCGCAGCGGAACATTTCGGTCGGGTTCTCGCCGATGCGCAGCTTGCCCAGCGCCTGGAAATTGGGCAGCCCTTCGAGAAACAGGATGCGGTCCGATAGCTTGTCCGCATGCTTCATTTCGTCGATGGATTCCTTGTACTCATGTTCGGCCAGTTCTTTCAGGCCCCAGTTCTTCAGCATCTTGGCGTGCAGGAAGTACTGGTTGATCGCAGTGAGTTCGTTGTAGAGCACCTTGTTGAGGTACTCGATGACTTTGGTATCGCCCTTCATGCGATGTCTCCGAGACAGTAAGCCGACCGCACTCTAACGCGTTGGCGCAGGGCATGAAGGAACGCGAATCGTGATCAGTTGCGGGACGCTTCGGGTGCCGTAGACGGCGGCGCCAGACGACTCGCAGCTGCCAGGTTCAGTCGACGGATCGGACGGGCAACCGGCCGTATTTCGCCGGCTGGCGCCAGCGTGCGCGGTGTTGCAGGCCGTCCGCGAACGCCTCGCAAACGCATGGCTGCTCCAACGACGCAGGGACACCGCAGGCACGGCAGATTTGCATCACGTCAGGTATCGCTGGGAAACGCGCAAAGGCCACTATCAGGCCCTGCAAGCCCGGACGATCTACATCAGGCAGCGCTGGCCAACCCCCAACAGTGGCAGAGGCAACGCGCGGGTGGGGTGTACTTGGTTCAACAAATCGCCCGCCATCTCAAGACACGAGCCGCAATTGGACCCACAGCCGGTGCGCATGGTCAGTTCGGAAAGGCTGGCGCAGCCATTCTCGGCCGCTTCGCGGATCTGGTGGTCGGTGACCCCATTGCAGATGCAGACGTACACGGTATCGGTCAGGTGTTGGCGATCCGGAAAGGACCGGAACCAATTGCATCGCAAACGAGAATAGGTGTCAATTCCATACGTTAATCATTATTAATCCGCATGGGCCGAGCCCCGCTGCGCTTGCGTGGCCGCTTGCGTGGGCTGTCGTGCCCAGCCGCGCTGCTGCCCGGCAACCACGCCTCCAGCGCACGTTCGGGCATCGCACCGACCGCCGCCGGGCCGGCCAGATTCTGCGCAATCGGCGCCAGATGACGCAGCGCGCGGGCGTAGACGCCGCGCTTGAACATCACCACGTGCTCGACTGGATACCAGAAATCCACCCAGCGCCAATGATCGAACTCCGGAGTGTCGGTGTGGTCGAGCTTGAGGTGGGATTCATCGCCGGTGAAACGCAGCAGGAACCAGACCTGCTTCTGCCCGATACACACCTGCCGCTCATTGCGGCGCACCGCGCGGCTGGGCAAGCGATAGCGTAGCCACCCGGGCGTGGCGCCGAGCAATTCCACATGCTCGGGCAACAACCCGGTTTCTTCGCGCAACTCGCGGTACATGGCTTCAACGGGAGTCTCGTCGGTGTTCATGCCACCTTGCGGGAACTGCCAACCGTCCCTGCGCACACGTCGTGCCCAGAACACCTGACCGTCCTGCCGCATCAGCACGATGCCAACGTTTGGCCGGAAACCGTCCGGATCGATCACGATGCGGACTCCTGAAAATCTACTACCCCCGACTCTGCCACGGCGACGCCCGGCTCACAAGCTGAAAACGAAATGCTTGACAACAACGCAGCACATCGTGAGAATTTCCTGCTACCTAGGCTATGTAGCTCAGCCGGTTAGAGCACAGCACTCATAATGCTGGGGTCGGTGGTTCGAGTCCACCCATAGCCACCAAGGTGTTCACGCCCTCACCGGCATGCAATAATCTTGGACCAACACGTTTTATTGCCCCGTCGCCAAGCGGTAAGGCACCTGACTCTGACTCAGGCATCGGTGGTTCGAATCCATCCGGGGCAGCCAAACATGAAAGGTTCGATCGCAAGATCGGGCCTTTTTTGTTGCCCGAGCACGCCGCTGCGCGATATTGCGCAACGTTGGCCAAGTGCCTCGCGCCCGTCTCCTCCGAGACGATCATCACCGCGCCCTCGCGAGAGGCAAGCTTCGAACCCCAAAACGACAAAAGCCCGGCATGACCGGGCTTTTGAAGCAGGCGCCCCGGCGAACCGGAACGCAGCAAACGCGATGGATCAGCGCTTGGAGAACTGGGTCGCGCGACGGGCCTTGTGCAGACCGACCTTCTTACGCTCGACTTCGCGGGCGTCGCGAGTCATGAAGCCAGCCTTACGCAGCTCGGACTTCAGGGTTTCGTCGTATTCGACCAGTGCACGGGCGATGCCCAGACGGATCGCACCGGCCTGGCCGGTGGTGCCGCCGCCGGAGGCGGTGACCAGGATGTCGAAGCTTTCGGTGTTCTTGGTCAGTTCCAGCGGCTGACGCACGATCATGCGCGCAGTCTCACGGCCAAAGAACTCATCCAGCGGACGGTCGTTAACGGTGATCTTGCCGGTGCCCTTGCGCAGGAACACGCGAGCGGTGGAGGACTTGCGGCGGCCAGTGCCGTAGTTTTGCGTGATAGCCATGATTTAGATATCCAGAACTTGCGGCTGCTGGGCGGCATGCGGATGCTCGGCACCCGAATAGACCTTGAGCTTGCGGTACATGGTGCGGCCCATGGGGCCCTTCGGCAGCATGCCCTTGACGGCGATTTCGATCACGCGCTCCGGGTGGCGCTGCAGCGCCTGCTCCAGGCTCTCGGTCTTCAAGTTACCGATGTAGCCGGTGAAGCGGTGATACTTCTTGTCTTTCAGCTTGTTACCCGTGACGACGATCTTCTCGGCGTTGATCACCACGAGGTAATCGCCGGTATCGACGTGAGGGGTATAAACCGGCTTGTGCTTACCGCGCAGGCGGCGGGCCAGTTCGGTGGACAGACGGCCGAGCGTCTTGCCGGCGGCGTCAACGAGATACCAGTCGCGCTGGACGGTCTCGGACTTGGCGGTGAACGTAGTCATGAGAAAACTCTTGAGTGGTCGGGCGGATTGCAGCGGCCGATGACCACTGGAACTTTGCCACGCGTTGTGAAGGCGAAACACAAGAGGAGGGATTGTACGGGACGCCCGGCGGCGGCGCAAGCAAGCTGCAGCGACGCCGGGCCGTGGCGGTTGGCAGCGCGGCGGAGCGGGGCCAGAATCGACACATGACCCAGACATCCCCTTCCCGACTGCATAGCCCGCTCGACCGGCTGCTGGTCGAAGCCCAGCGCGCGCTGGACACGGTATTCGGCAATCCGCCGGCCGAACGCCCCAATCCTGCCGCCGATACACCCGATATCGCGCTGGACCCGGAGCAACGTCGCCACGCCGCCGGCCTGATGCGCATCAACCATGTCGGCGAGGTCTGCGCGCAAGGCCTGTATTTCGGCCAGGCCGCGGTCGCCCGCGACGCGCACACACAACACCATCTGCTGGAAGCCGCACAGGAAGAGACCGACCATCTGGCCTGGTGCGCCGACCGCCTGCACGAGCTGGACAGCCGCCCCAGCCTGCTCAACCCGCTCTGGTATGCCGGCAGCTACGCGCTCGGGGCGCTGGCCGGACTGCGCGGCGACGACTGGAGCCTGGGATTCGTGGTCGAAACCGAGCGCCAGGTCGAAGCCCACCTGGATGAGCACCTGGAAACCCTGCCCGACATCGACCAACGCAGCCGCGCCATCCTGCGGGTGATGAAGATCGACGAGGCCCGCCACGCCGACCAGGCCGAACAAGCCGGCGCCCGCCAGCTCCCAGCCCCGATCCCCGGCGCGATGGCCCTGGCCTCCAAGCTGATGAAGACCGTCGCGTACCGGCTCTAGTCGGGAATCGGGAATCGGGAATCGGGAATCGGCGACTGGCGACTGGCGACTGGCGACTAAATCCAGCCCACAGTCATACGCACACGACACAGCGACCAATCGACTGCCCTGCAGGCCATTGAAAACAGCATCACCGACGCAAGCCTCGCAACACCCCACTGGAGCAGAGCCCCCCCCCTTTGTTAAGGGGGCGCGCCGAAGGCGTGGGGATAGGACGTCACTGCGTCGGGGCTAAAGGTTTGCGCAGCAAACTTGGAGGGCGGCACCGCAAAGCGGAGCTAACTACGAGACGAACTTCAACCCGATCACGCCAGACACGATCAAACCAATGCACGCCAATCGCGGCCACGACGCGCTGTCGCCGAATAGCGCGATGCCGGCGATGGTCACGCCCAGGGCGCCGATGCCGGTCCAGATCGCGTAGCCGGTGCCGACCGGAATGGTCTTCAGCGCCTGCGTCAGAAACCAGAGGCTGGTGCCGGCCAGACCAATGGTCAGCACGGTCGGCCACAGTCGGGTGAAGCCGTCGCTGTATTTCAGTCCCATGGCAAAGCCGATCTCGAACAGGCCGGCCAGCAGCAGATAGATCCAGAGCATTGCAGTATTCCTCGCAAAAAAGGGGTAAAAAAAAGCGACCCAGTGTTTGCACACTGGGCCGCCGTCGGCTGTGGAACGCGAAGTCATCGCGTGGCGGGCCGTCCCGCCTTGTGGCGTTGGCGCGCTTGCAAGCAAGCACGCAACGGGCTGGTCCTGAACTTATTCGCTCAGGTTACGCCCGTGAAACAGTTCTTCGATCTCACGCTTGAGCAGCGTTTCGATCTTCATGCGCTCCTTGAACGAGAGGTTCTTGGCGCGCTCTTCGAACAGGTACTGATCGAGGTCGAAGTCCTTCAGGTGCATCTTCGTGTGGAAGATATTTTCCTGATAGACGTTGACATCGATCATCTCGTAGCGCGACTTCACGTTCTTGGCGAGGAAGTGCTGGATCGAATTGATCTTGTGGTCGATGTAGTGCTTCTTCCCCTTCACATCGCGGGTAAAGCCACGGACACGGTAGTCCATGATCACGATGTCCGATTCCAACGTCTCGATCAGATAGTTCAGCGCCTTCAGCGGCGAGATCACGCCACAGGTTGCCACATCGATGTCGGCACGGAACGTGGCGATGCCTTCCTGCGGGTGCGTTTCCGGATATGTATGGACAGTGATATGACTCTTGTCCATGTGAGCAACCACGGCGTCGGAGATCAGCTCCCTGCCGGCCTGCTTCTTGTCGATCACCGGTTCTTCGGAGATCAGAATCGTCACCGATGCACCCTGCGGATCGTAGTCCTGACGTGCGATATTGAGGATGTTGGCGCCAATGATCTCGGCCACATCGGTCAGGATCTGCGTCAGACGATCAGCGTCGTACTGCTCATCGATATACTCGATGTAGCGCTGACGCTCCTCTTCGGTACGCGCATAACAGACGTCGTAGATGTTGAAGCTCAACGCCTTGGTGAGGTTGTTGAACCCCTGTAGCCTCAGGCGAGGCAACGGCTTGACCACGTCGGTCTGTCCTTATGGAAAGCGGGAAAGGAGTTAATTATGAGCCAAAGATCGCAGCAACGAAATGCCGATGTTAAGAGTGGTTTACCTTGCATGACTCATGCCGTTAAGCTTCAGAAATTACACGCGGAACTACCATGAGCTCAGCAAACACGACGGTTGTGACTACGACGGTACGTAACGCCACCCCTTCCCTGGCGCTGGACGCGGGCACCATCGAGCGTTTCCTGGCGCACAGCCACCGCAGGCGCTATCCGACCCGGACCGATGTGTTCCGGCCAGGAGACCCGGCCGGCACCCTCTACTACGTGATCAGCGGCTCGGTGAGCATCATCGCCGAGGAGGATGACGACCGTGAGTTGGTGCTGGGCTACTTCGGTAGCGGGGAATTCGTCGGCGAGATGGGGTTGTTCATCGAATCCGATACCCGCGAGGTGATCCTGCGTACCCGCACCCAGTGCGAGCTTGCCGAGATCAGCTACGAGCGACTGCAGCAGCTGTTTCAGACCAGCCTGTCGCCGGATGCGCCGAAGATCCTGTATGCGATCGGTGTTCAGCTTTCAAAACGGCTGCTCGACACTACACGGAAAGCCAGCCGCCTGGCCTTCCTGGACGTGACCGACCGCATCGTGCGCACGCTGCACGATCTTTCCAAAGAGCCGGAAGCGATGAGCCATCCACAGGGCACCCAGCTGCGCGTCTCGCGCCAAGAGCTGGCACGCCTGGTCGGGTGCTCGCGCGAAATGGCGGGCCGCGTGCTCAAGAAGCTGCAGGCTGACGGCCTGCTGCATGCACGCGGCAAGACGGTCGTGCTGTACGGCACGCGCTAACACGGCACCACGCAGCCAGTGCCTCGGGCATTGGCTGCGTGCCACGTTCGGCAACGATGCACGCGACTGCGATGCTGCCGACATGGGCCTTCGCGCGGACCTGCAACGACGCCTTTGCGCGATACCTCTTATAAATGAGTCCTCGGGCGGTCGAACCGCACGGTCTGCATGGCGACTGCGTCACGGTCTCGACAATCCGTCGTTACCAAATCGCCTGGGTCTTGCCCAGGTCGGTGTGCTTGCTCAATGGCGCGTAACCGGCTGGACTGCACACGCTTCCGCCCACTCGAACGACTGCCTGAGCAGACGCGTGCGCTCACCTACAGCGCCTTACCGCCGCGGTCGCGGCAACCCCAGTTGAGGATGGGCGTGCCTGCCGGCAGCACCTGACGGAACAGCGCTTCGCGATTGCTCTTGGGATTGACCACCACCGGCGCGCGTGCGGCCTTCAGGAGCGGCAGATCTGCAGTGCTGTCCGAGTAGGCGATGGCGATATCGGCATAGCCGCGCTCGCGCAACATGCGCATCTTTTCTTCGTTATGGCAGTGACGCCGCGCCGTGACTGCGCCCAGGCGTGGGCCGACCAGGCTGCCGATCACCGGCACGTCCTGGTGCGCAACGAATCCGAGAATCGCACGCGCCAATTCCGGCGGTGCACCGGTGGCGACCACCACACGGTCGCCGGCGGCACGGTGCTCGGTGAAGACCTTCAGCGCATGCGGGAGCAGGCGCTGGCGGATCTGCGCTTCATGCTTGAGCACGTATGCGTCGATGAAACGGTTGAACTCGCGCGCGCGGTGCAGGCCGAAGGTGGCGATCCACACATAGCCGGACACGCCGCGCCGCCGGGTGGGCAGCATCGCCGCCATCGGTCCGAGAATGGGCGAGGCCAACAGTGCGACCAGCAAGCGCAACGGATTGCGCTTGATCAGCCAGGCGAACAGATGACTGCCGGAATCGCCGTCGTACAGGGTGTGGTCGAAGTCGAACACCACCAGCGGTGCGTCTTCGCGCGGTGCGGGATACGACTCAGTCATGCGCGAAGAATAGCTGACGCAGTGACTCGCCGGGTTCGGCCGCGCGCATGAAGGTCTCGCCAACCAGAAACGCGTTCACATCGTTGCTGCGCATCAGTTGCACATCGGCCTGGGTGACGATGCCGCTTTCGGTAACCAGCACGCGGTCGCGCGGCACCGCGGCGCGCATGTCCAGGGTGGTCTGCAGCGTGACCTCGAAAGTGCGCAGGTTGCGATTATTGATGCCGATCAACGGCACCGGCACCTGCACCGCACGCTCGAGCTCGTCGACATCGTGCACTTCCACCAGCACGTCCAGGCCCAGCTGCATGGCCAGCCCCGACAAATCGGCCAATTGGGCATCTTTCAATGCGGAGACGATCAACAGGATGCAGTCGGCACCGAGCACGCGGGCTTCATAGACCTGATACGGGTCGACGGTGAAATCCTTGCGCAGCACCGGCAGGGTGCAGGCGTCGCGCGCCTGCCGTAGATAGGCATCGGATCCCTGGAAGAAATCCACATCGGTGAGCACCGACAGGCACGTCGCGCCGCCGAACTCATAGCTGACCGCGATATCGGCCGGATGGAAGTCGGGCCGGATCACGCCCTTGGACGGGCTGGCCTTCTTCACTTCGGCAATCACGGCCGGATCGCCGGCGGCGATGCTGGCCTGCATGGCAGCCGCAAAACCGCGCGTGAGCGGCAGGTCGGCGCTGCGCGCGATCAACTCGGCCAGCGGCACGCGCGCACTGCGCTCGGCGACTTCGTCGGCCTTGCGGGCAAGAATGGTGTTGAGGATGTCGCTCATCGTATTGGGTCCTGGCGGTCGGGCATTATCGGTCAAGATAACCGCACTGGAGGGCAGCTGCATGCCGCGCAGCATGCCAGCGTCACTGTGCGGATGCCGGCGGGTGATTGACGCAGCGTTGCGGCGCCGGCATGACTCAGGGCTGCCCGGCGAGCTGGTGGGTGTAGGCGACATAGGCGTCCAGCCGCGCGCGCGCCGAGCCGTCGGCGAGTACCGCGCGTGCGCGCAGCACGCCATCGGCAATGCTGCCGGCCAGGCCGGCCACGTACAACGCGGCACCGGCGTTGAGCGCCACGATGTCCAGCGCGGGGCCGGGCACGTTGTCCAGCACCCGCAGCAGCATCGCGCGCGATTGCGCAGCATCGGCGACCTTGAGGTTGCGGCTGGCCGACATGGCGATGCCGAAATCTTCCGGATGCACTTCGTATTCGCGTACCTGGCCATCGCGCAATTCGCCGACCAGTGTGCCAGCGCCGAGCGAGAGTTCGTCCATGCCGTCGCGCCCCCACACCACCAACGCACGCTCGGCGCCGAGCTCCTGCAGCACGCGCGCCTGGATGCCGACTAGGTCGGGGTGAAACACGCCCATCAGGATATTCGGCGAGCCGGCCGGGTTGGTGAGCGGGCCGAGGATGTTGAAGATGGTGCGTACACCCATTTCCCGACGCACCGGCGCCACCACCTTCATGGACGGGTGATGCAACGGCGCATACATGAAACCGATGCCGGTTTGCGCCAGTGCATCGGCAACCTGCTCGGGCTGCAGCTCGATCACCGCGCCCAACGCTTCCAGCGCGTCGGCGCTACCGGATTTAGATGAGACGCTGCGATTGCCGTGCTTGGCCACCTTGGCACCACCGGCTGCGGCGACGAACATCGCGCAGGTGGAGATATTGAATGTGTGCGAGCCATCGCCGCCGGTGCCGACAATGTCGACCATGTGCTGGTGATCGCTCACGTCCACACGGCGCGAGAACTCGCGCATCACCGTGGCCGCACCGGCGATTTCGCCGATGGTTTCCTTCTTGACCCGCAGCCCGGTGAGGATCGCGGCAACCATCATGTCGGAGACCTCGCCGCGCATGATCTGCCGCATCAACCCGACCATTTCGTCGTGGAAGATTTCGCGATGCTCGATGGTGCGTTGCAGGGCTTCTTGCGGAGTGATGGGCATGGGACAACCGTGGCAGAACGTGATGGATGGAGACGCAGGCGGCTTGCGGCGCGCTGGATCAGCATGGGAGCGCGCGGGCGCCAAGCGATGCACCAGGCGAAGCAGCTGCGATGATCACTACCCTGGACGCCGCATGCGAAAACGCGCCTGCGGCTGTACTTCGTAGTAATCGGCCGGCCCTCCCGCGCGCAGAATCGTCTGCACCGCGGCCGGGTCGTAGATGCCTTCGTGCAGCGCCGACTTGGCCAGATGCACGCCGACGACTTCGCCCAGTACCAACCAGGTCTCAATGGCGTGACCGGATGCGGTTTGCAGCGGCAATCGCTGGCTGAGCCGGCACTCGAAACTCACCGGGCTGGCAGCGACCCGTGGTGCAGCGATCAGGCGCGATGGCGCCATCTGCAGGCCGGCCAGATCGAATTCGTCGACCTCCGCCGGCACCATCGCCGCACTGGCATTCATCGCCTCGGCCAGCGGGCGGGTAGCGAGATTCCAGGTGAATTGGCCGGTGGCTTCGATGTTGCGCAGGCTGTCCTTGCGACCAATGCTGGCAAAGCCGACGATCGGCGGAACGTAATTGAAGGCATTGAAAAAGCTGTACGGCGCCAGATTGGCAACACCCTCGGCACTGCGCGAGCCGATCCAGCCGATCGGGCGCGGGCCGACAATGGCATTGAACGGATCGTGCGGCAGCCCGTGACCCAGGGTCGGCTCGTAGAAATGGATGCTGTCGTCGGGTGTGCTCATCGTGATTCGGATGCGGTGGAGGGGGGGCGCTGCTGTGACATCACGTTGCGCTGCAAGCTGCGCGCGGTGGGTGGCATCGCCATTGTGCGGCGTTGCTGCATCGATGCCGCAGCGCGATGCCACCACGTTGAGGCGCAGATGACACATCACGCTCACCGCTGCAGAAAGTTTTTCAGCAAGGCATGCCCGTGCTGGGTCAGGATCGACTCGGGATGGAACTGCACGCCTTCCACCGGAAACTGGCGATGGCGCAGGCCCATGATCTCTTCGATCGAACCATCCGGATTTTCGGTCCAGGCGGTGACTTCCAGCGCATCCGGCAAGGTGCTCTTGTCCACTACCAACGAGTGGTAACGCGTGGCCTCGTAGCTGTCCGGCAGGCCGGCGAACACGCCCTGGCCCTGGTGACGGATCGGCGAGGTCTTGCCATGCATGATGTTGCCGGCACGGATCACATCGCCGCCATAGACCTGGCCGATGCTTTGATGACCCAGGCACACGCCCAGGATGGGGGTGGTCTGACCCAACTGCTCGATCAGCTGCAGCGAGATACCGGCCTCGTTGGGCGTGCACGGACCGGGCGAGATCACGATGCGCTCGGGCTTGAGCGCGGCGATCTGATCGACGCGCATCGCATCGTTGCGCACCACCATGACCTCGGCGCCCAGCGCCTGCAGATACTGCACGAGGTTGTAGGTGAAGCTGTCGTAGTTGTCGAGCATCAGAACAGTCATCAACTTAAACCATTGATTTTAAATGATAAATTTTTCGATCCGTCCACGCATATACACTCACATATACACATCGGCAGAGGCACAAGAGGTCTGGGCGATCGACGCCATCGGCACGCTATGCGTATCGCTCGGCTGTTGGAGCTACACGACGGCAACGGTCCGGCTAGCTTAGTCAGCATGGCTCGGCGCTCTATCACGACAAGCCGTCCAACCGCGAACAGGCTGAAGATGGGAAGCGTTGAAGCAGACAACCACCCATGCGCTTTTCCACGAGGCAGGCATCAGAGTGGGGGTAGATACTGGGGGACAAGACAACTCTCCTTGATGGGAGCCGCCGTGCCGGGAGCTAAGGACAAGCTGCCACCGGTCAGGGCGGCAAACTTGCAGTCATGGACCGCAGTGATGCGCCGCTTCTAGAAGAAGCGCCACCACTTAGCTGTGTTGAACGATACGTTGCAGATCATGATGCTCGGCCAGTCTGATCAGTGGAGGTCCGGCAACCACTAAGGGAGCGACCGCGAACCAATTCATGCCTGAGTGTAATGCTCGCGTGAGGCACTGTCGATTGCGCCCTCTCCTGCCATGCATCAAGGGGAGAGATAAACCAGCTCCAACACGGTTTCAACCCTGCGCTCATTGCCTAGGACGGGCCGGATTCCCAGCACGCACCATGCCCTGCACAACACGAATGACGCAGAGGCTTGCATGACGCTCTACACGACGGACTACCTGGAGTATTACCTCACACTCGTGGGCTGGATCGTCCACAACGGCATCTGGAACATCCTGGTTGCCAGCGGCGTGTTCACCCTGCCCTTCATTTCCGTCGTCATCCACGAATGGCTCCGGGCGCGCACGGAAGGTGCCGACGAGGGCAATAAGGAAGTGCTGTCGTCTGTCCGCATCGAGAACCGCGTGTGGGTCGCTATCGTGGTCATCCTGTTCGCTGGCATGCCTTTCATTGACGTGAATCTCTCGACGATTCAGTTCGATACCAGCCGTTCTACACAATGCAAGGTCGACACGGCGACACCCCAGGACACCCGCTGGTCGAATGCCTTCACCACCCTCAACAACCAGAGCGCGAAGGTTCCGGTGTGGTGGTTCTTCATGCATGCGATCTCAAAGGCCGTCACCGGCGCGGCCGTCGCTGCCATACCGTGCGGAACGGATCTGCGGCAGGTGCGCATGGAGATCGACAACTTGCGCATCAATGATCCCGTTCTGGCCCAGGAGGTCGCCGACTTCACACACGACTGCTACGGCCCCGCGCGGGCGAAGTTCTTCATGGGGCGGCTTGCGCTCTCGGATGCGCAGATGGATGATGTGACGTGGATCGGGTCGGGCTATTTCCTCGGCGACGTCCCCCCCCAAGTTTGAGTAGCACCTCAGTTTGGAGTCCAATTCCCTACCCCGAGGAGATTGGACGTGAAGAAGCGCTTTTCCGAAGAGCAGATCATCGGCTTCCTGCGCGAAGCCGAGGCCGGCATGCCGATCAAGGACCTGTGCCGACGGCATGGCTTCAGTGAGGCGTCCTACTACCTGTGGCGCAGCAAGTTCGGCGGCATGAGCGTGCCCGATGCCAAGCGGCTCAAGGACCTGGAGGCCGAGAACACGCGACTGAAGAAGTTGCTGGCCGAGCAGGTGTTCCAGAACGACCTGATCAAGGATGCGCTGCAAAAACAATGGTGAGCGCACCGGCGCGTCGTGCGCTGGTGTGCGAGTGGATCGAAGGTGGCGCCAGCGAGCGCTGCGCCCTGGCAGCGATCGGCATGAGCGCCAGTGCGCTGCGCTATCGCCCGCGCGAGGACCGCAACGTTGAGTTGCGCGAGCGCATCCTTGCGTTGGCGCATCGCCATCGCCGCTATGGCGTGGGGATGATCTCTCTCAAGCTGCGGCAGGAAGGGCGTCTCGTGAACTATAAGCGGGTGGAGCGGCTGTATTGCGAGCAGCAGCTGCAGGTCCGCCGCCGCACGCGTAAAAAGGTGCCGGTAGGCGAGCGTGCGCCGTTGCTGCGGCCCACCAAGGCCAACCCGGTGTGGTCGATGGACGTCGTGTTCGACCGCACCGCCGAAGGTCGGGCGATCAAGTCTCTGGTGATCTTGGACGACGCGACACACCAGGCAGTCGCCATCGACGTGGAACGCGCCATCTCCGGCCACGGGGTAGCACGCGTGCTGGATCGGTTGGCACACAGTCGTGGCCTGCCGAAGATGATCCGCACCGACAACGGCAAGGAGTTCTGTGGCAAGGCCATGGTCGCCTGGGCGCATGCCAATCGTGTGCAGCTACGCCAGATCCAGCCTGGCAAGCCGAACCAGAATGCCTATGTCGAATCCTTCAACGGCCGGCTACGCGACGAATGCCTCAACGAACATGGGTTCCCAACGCTGCTGCATGCGCGCACCGAGATCGAACGCTGGCGCCGCGAATACAACCAACACCGCCCAAAGAAAGCAATCGGCGCAATGACGCCGGCAACGTATGCCCAGCAGTTGGCCAATAGCGAGATCATCACCCCCGGACTCTAAACCCGACTGCTACTCAGGATGGGGGGACGTCGATGCGCGGCGTGTTCTCACGCCTGCGCCTGCAACCACGCGCGAAACGCGAGAAACCCGCCATGCGTGCTGGAACGCGGTGGATACACCAGGTAATGCGACCAGCTGGTCTTGAGGCGTTGCGTGGACAACGCCACCAGTTGGCCGGACTCAAGCAACAGGCGTGCGCGCGTCACCCGCCCCAATGCAACGCCGACACCCTCCAGCGCGGCGCGGTGGTGCGCCTCGGATTCGTCGAGCACGACGGCATACCGCAGCTTTACCGACTTGCTGTTTCAGCACGGCCACATTGCAGATGTGGCGCTCGCCAAGCGCTTGGCACAACCGGACGCCGCTGTGGAGTCGGGGAGCAAGTGGAGCCGCAGGAATCCGTCGCAACGGCAGCGCAGGACATACGGACGGCCGGCGATACGACGCAATCGACCCGGCGCGAGCGCCGCATGGCGCGACTCAGCCGGCGCCTGATACGCAACATGACGGCCTTGTCGCCATTCCGCTGAAACGACAAGGCCCGCCTCTTGCGAGACGGGCCTTGATGACTCACGTGCATGCACCGCCAGGCGATGCAAACACTCAGGCTTTCAACGTGGCCAGGATATCGTTGAAGGTCTTGCTTGGACGCATCGCTTCGCTGACCTTGGCCAGATCGGGATGGTAGTAACCACCGATGTCCACCGGCTTGCCCTGTGCGCCGTTGAGCTCGGCCACGATGGTGGCTTCGTTCTCGGTCAGGGCCCTGGCCAGCGGCGCGAACCGGCCCTGCAGCGCAGTGTCTTCGGTCTGCGCGGCCAGGGCTTGCGCCCAGTACATCGCCAGATAGAAATGACTGCCGCGGTTGTCGAGCTCGCCGACCTTGCGCGCCGGCGACTTGTTGTTGTCCAGGAACTGGCCGTTGGCGACATCCAGCGCCTTGGCCAGCACCGTGGCCGACGGATTGTCGTAACGGTTGCCCAGGTGCTCCAGCGAGGCAGCCAGGGCCAGGAATTCCCCCAGCGAATCCCAGCGCAGGCAGTTTTCTTCGACGAACTGCTGCACATGTTTGGGCGCCGAACCACCGGCACCGGTTTCGAACAGACCGCCACCTGCCATCAGCGGCACGATGGAAAGCATCTTGGCGCTGGTGCCCAGCTCCATGATCGGGAACAGGTCGGTGAGGTAATCGCGCAGCACATTGCCGGTAACCGAGATGGTGTCCTGGCCCTTGCGGATGCGCTCCAGCGAGAAGGCCGTCGCTTCCACCGGCGGCAGGATGCGGATATCCAGGCCATTGGTGTCGTGATCCTTCAGATACTGTTCGACCTTGGCAATGACCTGCGCATCGTGCGCGCGTGCCTGGTCCAGCCAGAACACGGCCGGGGTGTCGCTCAGACGTGCGCGCTCGACGGCAAGCTTGACCCAGTCCTGGATCGGCGCGTCCTTGACCTGACACATGCGCCACAGATCGCCGGCTTCCACGGCATGCTTGAACACCGTCTTGCCATTGCCATCGGTGACCTTGACGGTGCCGGCAGCGGCCATCTGAAAGGTCTTGTCGTGTGAGCCGTATTCTTCGGCCTTCTGCGCCATCAAGCCCACATTGGGCACCGAGCCCATTATGGACGGATCGAACGCGCCGTGCGCCTTGCAGTCGTCGATCACTGCCTGATACACGTCGGCGTAGCAACGGTCCGGAATCACCGCCTTGGTATCCTGCAACGTGCCTTGCGCGTTCCACATCTGGCCGGAGTCGCGAATCATCGCCGGCATGGATGCATCGACGATCACGTCGCTGGGCACATGCAGATTGGTGATGCCCTTGTCCGAATTGACCATCGCCAGCCCAGGGCGCTGCGCGTATTCGGCCTGGATATCGGCCTTGATCCGTGCCTGCTGGTCTTCCGGCAACGTGCCGATGCGTGCGTACAAATCGCCGATGCCGTTGTTGGGATCGAAGCCGACCGACTTGAGCGCATCGGCATGCCTGCTCAGCGTGTCCTTATAGAACTCGCCGACCACCACACCGAACAGCACCGGATCGGAGACCTTCATCATGGTGGCTTTCAGATGCACCGAGAACAGCACGTCGCGGGCCTTGGCATCGGCAATCTGCGCGTCGATGAAGCTGGCCAGCGCGCGCTTGCTCAACACCGCGGCATCGACGATTTCACCGGCTTTGACCGCGACCTTGTCCTTCAGCACGGTGCTGCTGCCGTCGGCACCGACGAATTCGATCTTGAGCGTGCCGGCGTCGGCCAGCGTGGTGGACTGCTCGCTACCGAAGAAATCGCCAGACTCCATGTGCGACACGTGCGACTTGGAATCGCTGCTCCACTTGCCCATGCGGTGCGGGTGCTTGCGCGCATAGTTCTTCACCGACAGCGGTGCGCGACGATCGGAATTGCCTTCGCGCAGCACTGGATTCACCGCACTGCCCTTGACCTTGTCGTAGCGTGCCTTGATGTCTTTTTCGGCTGCGTCCTTGGGCTCGTCCGGATACGCCGGCAGCGCATAGCCCTGGCCCTGCAGCTCCTTGATCGCAGCCTTGAGCTGCGGCACCGAGGCGCTGATGTTGGGCAGCTTGATGATGTTGGCTTCCGGCGTGGTAGCCAGCTCACCGAGTTCGCCCAGATCGTCGGCAACCTTTTGCGTGTCGCTCAAATACTCGGGAAACAGCGCCAGGATGCGCCCGGCCAGCGAGATATCGCGCGTTTCGACCACGATGCCGGCGGTGTCGGTGTAGGCATCGATGATCGGCAGCAGCGACTGCGTGGCCAGGTAAGGTGCTTCGTCGGTGAGCGTGTAGAGGATCTTGGGGGTATTAGGCATGGTGCGCTGAACGACCTCTGGAAGGGGGATCAACCGTACGACGGCGTACGCTGAGCGGGGTGCACTGCATCGGACTGCCCCCGACTTGGTCGCCTATTGTCGCGTGTCTGGCGCCAGCGGGCAAAGGCGACCGATGCCAAGAAACAGGAGGCCTTTGATCGAGAACGACCGTTACGCCAAAATCGGCAGATGACAACTGTTTTCTCCGCAGCGCGCATTGATGCCGCCCTTCTGCTGAGCCTCACCACACCCAGCTACTATGCGCGAGGCGTGGCCTATGCTGCGCAAGGTCGGGCGATGCTAGACAGACTGGAGCCACTGTGCGTCGAGGCCACGGTCAGCGGCAGTGAAGACTACAGCGTGCAGCTGGCATGGCGTGATGGCAGTCTGCACGGCACTTGCGATTGCCCGATCGGGCAGCAGGAAGAATTTTGCAAGCACCAGGTGGCCGTGGCGTTGACCTGGGCACGCCAGGTCGGCGGTGGCCAAGCTCCGGCCGCAAGCCGTCGCAAAGCACGCGCGCCTGTCCAAGACCCGCTCCAGACCGTACAACAGTGGTTGGCAACGCAGTCTCCACAGGCACTGCAGACGCTGGTGCTGGAACTGGCCACCCACGACCGTGCCCTACGCCAGCGGCTGCTGAGCCAAGCGCAATTGTCCAGTGCGCCAGCGCAGGAATGGCGTAAAGCGGTGTCGGCGCTGCTGGGGCGCAAGCGTTTCATGGATTATCGCGACAGCATTGCCTACGCCAAGCAACTGGCGACACTCCCCGCATTGCTCGAGCAGGCGCGGCAACGCGATCCGGTTGCAGCACTCGATCTGCACGAGTACGCATTCAAGCGCCTGACAGCGATCTATGAGGATTGCGACGATTCCGGCGGCCACATCGGCGACCGTCTGCAGGCGCTCGCTCATACCCATCCCGAATTCGCGCGCAGCGCCAACGTTTCCAATCTCGCCAAGCGCCTGTTCGACTTGCGCATGCTGGATCAGTGGGGTCTGACGCCGAAACTGGAGGTCTATGTCGACCTGCTGGGCAACGCAGGAATCGGCGCGCTGGAGCATGCCGCGCTGCAGGCGCTGCATGACACTGCGTCATCCCGTCGTGCGCCCAATCGATTGGCCGCGGACTTGCTTGAGGAAACCGCGCGCTGCGGCGGCAGCGTGGACACGATGCTGGAGTGGTTCGCCAACGACTGCAGCAGCGCCTGGGATTACCTGGAGATGGCACGCCGCTGCACCGAACATGGCCGCGAACGGCAAGCAATCGAATGGCTGGAGCGCGGCGCCAAAGCGCACCCGACAGAGCCGCGCATCCTGGCACATCTGGCCCAAGCCTACAGCCGCGATGGTTTCCCCGAGGATGCACTGGAACTGCGCTGGAAAGCCTATCTGCTGCAGCCAGCAGAATCGTCCTACCTGGCGCTGCGCGACGCCGCCCTGGCGCTCGGCCCGTGGGAGCCCTGGCGCGAGCGCGCACTGCAGGCCCTGGACCAGCGGGGGCGCCACCACTTCGGCACCGCGCACGCCATCCGCATCAACTTGCTACTGGCCGAAGGCCAGGACCGACGTGCGTTGGACCTGGCAATGGACGCTACCCAGACACTTCCGCTGGACAGCTGGCACCGCCTGCTCCCGGCCGCCGAAACGCTCGATCCGACGACCGCGCTACACATCTGCCGCACCCTGATCGATGGCCACGTCCGCCGCACCAGCAACCAGGGCTACCAGACTGCGGTGGCCCTGCTGCCAATCCTGCAGCGCCTGCATCGAGATCAAAACGATCTGGCGGCATTCGACGTCTACCTCGACCGACTACGGCAGGGCTATCGCGCCAAGCGCAACTTCATTGCCTTGCTGGACGAACAGTTTCCCGCGAACCGGCCCCCTTCCAGCGCCTGATATCGCATGTCGCCGAACGGTGTGGGTAGATAGTCGCCCCTGAAAAACCGCCAGACCGCATCCATTGCAAGGCCTCACCTGCGGTTTTGGCGTGCTGGAACTGCCAGTTTTAGTTACTCTACCTACTGGTTTCTGGCCGTTTTCGCCCATGCGGACACGCCGTCCTGCCGCCGAGCAGTTGCCTGCCGATGAGCTGTGTCGTTCGCGCCTGGAGAACCAGATCGACGTGCGCCATCCACTGGTCCAGCTGAGCCATCGGCTGCCGTGGAGTGCGTTGGAGCAGGCGCTGTCGCCGCGGTTGCCGGCCACCACCGACGCAGGCGGTCGGCCCGCATTGCCGGTGCGGTTGATCGCCGGGTTGCTTTACCTCAAGCACGCCTACGACCTGTCCGACGAGGCGGTCTGCGAGCGCTGGCTGGAAAATCCGTACTGGCAGTTTTTCACCGGCGAGGTGGTGTTCCAGACCTGCGTGCCGTGCGATCCCAGCTCCCTGACCCGTTGGCGACAGCGCCTGGGCGAAGCCGGGATGGAAGAGTTGTTGGCGCACACGATCCACACCGCTCACGCGATGAAGGCGGTGGATGCACGCGAGTTGTCGCAGGTGATCGTGGATACCACCGTGCAGGAAAAAGCGATCGCCCATCCCACCGACAGCCGTTTGCTGGAGGTGGCGCGCAAGAAGCTGGTGCTGCTGGCCAAGCGACACGGCATCGTCTTGCGGCAGACCTATGTGAGGCAAGGTCCGGGGTTGAGCCGCAAGGCCGGGCGCTATGCGCATGCGCGCCAGTTCAAGCGCATGCGCAAGGTGCTGCGACGCCAACGCACGATCCTGGGACGCGTATTACGCGATCTGCAACGCAAGCTGGCCCAGCTGGAACCGTCGGTGCGTGAGCGCATCGGTGTCTGGTTGGAGCGCGCACAACGGTTGTTGGCACAGCGTCCCAAGGACAAACAAAAACTCTACGCGTTGCACGCACCGGAAGTGGAATGCATGAGCAAGGGCAAGGCCCGCCAACCGTACGAATGTGGCGTCAAGGTCGGCATTGCGGTGAGTGCGCGCAAGGGCTTGATCGTGGGCGCGCGCAGTTTCCCGGGTAACCCGTACGACGGCGATACGTTGGCCGAGCAACTGGAACAGGCGCGCGGGCTGCTGCAGGATGTGAATGTGATCCCGCAGGTGGCGATTGTGGATCTGGGGTATCGCGGGCGCGACGTGGAGGGTGTGCAGATCCTGCATCGCGGCCAAGCCAAGACGCTGACACGACGGCAATGGCGCTGGATCAAACGACGGCAAGCGGTAGAGCCGGTGATCGGACATCTGAAACAGGACTGCCGGTTGAATCGCTGCCATCTCAACGGCGCCCAAGGCGATGCACTGCACGTGCTCGGCTGCGCCGCTGGCGACAACCTGCGGTGGCTGCTGCGCTGGATCGCCTTTTTGCTTGCCTGGTTGCAGCTGGTGCGGGCGCGCCCCTCAACGCGCTCAAGCATCATGTGGCCGGCAAACATGGCATTTGGTGTTTGAGAGGGTTTTTCAGGGGCGACCAGGGCCTGTTAACACATCCGAAGCCCATCAACGACCAGAACGAAGCTGAGGAAGCCAAGGAACATGACATCCAGCTTCTCGAAGCGCGTGAAAATCCGTCGGTAGCCCTTTAAGCGACGGAACAGCCTCTCCACTTCGTTGCGCCGCTTGTACATTCCTGATTAGCAGGCACTTTCAGCGGTGGCGGCTTCAACTCTGGATCGCAACACCAACGGTTGTGAAGTGATCCAGGCGACCTGACCTGAGCGACTTCACTACCAAATGGAGTTGCCCATGTCATCCAGCCGCCTTGACCTATCGGAACGATACCGCCTACATGCGTTATATGAAACCGGGATGTCGATGCGCGCCATCGCCGATGCAGTGGCGCGTGCGCCCAGCACGATCAGTCGTGAGCTGCGCCGCAATCAGCACGCTGCGCGGTACCAGCCCGATCACGCGCAGCGCATCAGCGCCCATCGGCGCACGCAGGCCAGCCGGCGTCCACGCATCGACGCCGAGCGTATCCGCCAGATCGAGGTCCTGCTGAGGGAGGACGTCAGTCCCGAACAGATCGCCGGTCGCACCGGCTTGGCCAGTCACGCATGGATCTATCGGCACATCGACGCCGATCAGAAGCGCGGTGGTCAGTTGTTCATGCATCTACGCAAACGCCGCCGCAAGCGCCGTCGGCGTGGCGTGCGCGATGGCCGCGGGCAGCTGACGCATCGGCGCAGCTGGACACAGCGCCCCAGTGTGGTTGAGCAGCGAAGCCGTATCGGCGACTGGGAGCTGGAGACCATCAGGGCCTCGCACGGAAAGGGCGTGGTGGTCAGCATGACCGAACACCGCAGTCGCCTGCATCTGCTGGCTTACTCGCCCGACGGCACCGCCGAGAACGTGCGCAACGCCATTGTCCAGCGACTGGGCGGCCTGCGCCATGCAGTTCACACCCTCACCGCCGACAACGGCAAGGAGTTCGCTGATCATCGGCTCATTGCCGCCTGCCTGCAGAGCGATTTCTATTTCGCAGATCCGTACTGCCCATGGCAGCGCGGCAGCAACGAAAATGCCAACGGATTGACACGCCAATACTTGCCACGACAGACCGATTTTAGCACCATCACCGATGCGCACCTGCGATGGATAGAGCAGCGGCTCTACAATCGTCCGCGCAAGATACTTGGATTCAAAACGCCCCTCGAAGTCTTCTCCGAGGAGGTCCTCAAAAGCGTTGCGAATCAGAGTTGAATTCGCCGAAGCTATTTGCAGGACTGCAACAAAGATCCAGCTGAGGGTCAGGGCTAATCAGGTAAACATTTCTGGCTCTCTGAAAATTTGAGTGGGTAGGATTTCGGCTGGTTTACCACTGACGCGGGGATTGGGATGACGGCCAAGGTGTTTGAAGCGGCGCTGGGGATCGGCGCGCCGTGGTCGGTAGGCGCGGTCGAGTTCGACGAAGCGACCAAGGTGTTGACGGTGCCGGTGGACTTCAAGCCGGGCACGAGGTTCAAGGTATCGGGCCAAAAGGGGCTGCATCCGGTTCATGACACCGTGGTCAAGACCTACCGGCACCTGAACTTTTTCCAGCACGAGTGCTACCTGAAGGTTCGCACGCCGCGTGTGAAGCTTGGGGACGGATCGGTTCGCCTGGTCGAGCCGGACTTCGCTGGGCGGTTGTCGGGCTTCACGCTGTTGTTCGAGGCGCTGGTGCTGATGTTGTCGCAGCAGATGCCGTTCGCGGCCGTTGCGCGCATCGTGGGCGAGTCGGCGTACCGGTGCATGCAGGTGTGCAACCGCTATGTCGAGATGGCCCTGGAGCAGGCCGACTTCAGCGACGTCACGTCGCTGGCCATCGACGAGACGTCGCGCGCTCGCGGCCACGACTATGTGACCTTGGCTGCCGATGCCCAGGCGCGACGCGTGATCTTCGTGACTGAGGGGCGGGACGCCAAAGCCGTGAAGGCGCTGGCTGACGATCTGGCAGCTCATGGCTGCCCTCCCGAACAGATCACCTCGGTGAGCATCGACATGTCGCCCGCGTTCATCAAGGGCGTAAGCGACCAGTTGCCCAACGCGCAGATCACCTTCGACAAGTTCCACCTTGTCGGACATGCGAACGCGGCCGTGGACAAAACCAGGCGCATCGAGCAGCGCACCGAGAAGTCCCTCAAGGGCATGCGCTGGACGCTGCTCAAGGATGTCTTCAGCCTCAAACCGACGGCCGGCGCAGCATTGCACGGGCTGATCACGGCACCCAAGCTCACACGGACGGCCCGCGCGTGGCTCTACAAGGAGCAGTTGCGCGAGGCGCTTGACCGAAAGCAGATCAACGTGATGCGCGAGAGGCTCAAGCACTGGTGCGTCTGCGTGATGCGATCCAAGGTCGAGGCGATGAAGGAAGTCGCAGCCCTCGTGCGCCGCCACATGGACGGCATCGTCGCCTGGGCGCAGACCCGTCAGACCAACGGCTTCCTTGAAGCCATCAATGGCCTGTTCCAGTCCGCCAAGCGCAGAGCTCGCGGCTTCAAACGCCTGTCCACCATCAAGACCGTCATCTTCCTGATTGCCGGCAAGCTGGACTTCCAAACGTTCAACCAGCATGCCCGGCAACCCACTTGAAATTCAAGAGAGCCACATTTCTCCTGTAGCGAATGCATCTTTACATCGTTGCGATGAGTCAGGGGTTATCGCGGCGACGTGCGTGATGAGGTCTTGGGCGGCAGATCCGGGTCTGTCAAGCCAACTGTGTAACCAGGTTTTTCATAGCGCATTCATCGGCACGCGTTCTTCGCCGAACATCACCTGGAAGCTTTGCAGAGCCGGTTTCCAGTGATGGATGGACCGCCAGTTCTTCGATGCCTCGCGCACGGCCAAAAACAACGATTTGAGCGCCGAATCGTCGTTGGGGAAAATACGCCGGTTGCGGGTGAGCTTGCGCATGACCATGTTCAACGATTCGATGGCATTGGTGGTGTAGATCACCTTGCGGATCTGCGGCACGAACTGCAAGAACGGGATGATGTTGTCCCAGTTGCCCCGCCACAAGCTGACCACCGCACGGTATTTGTCGCCCCACTGCGTGTCCAGCGCCTCCAGTTCCGCCGCCGCTTCTTCCGCCGTGGCCGACTGATAGATGCGCTTGAGCGCAGCCACAACCGCCTTGCTGTCGCCTGCGTTGACGTAGCGCAGGCTGGCCCGCACCAAATGCACAATGCACAGTTGCGTGAGCGTCTGCGGAAACACCGCTTGCACCGCTTCGGGCAGGCCCTTCAAGCCATCCATGCAGGCGATGTAGATGTCGCGCACGCCGCGATGACGCAGTTCGGTCAACACCGACAGCCAGTATTGGGCGCCCTCGTGTTCAGCCAACCACAGGCCAAGCACTTCCTTCTCCCCGCGCAGGTTGACCCCCAGCACCACGTGCGCGGCCTTGTTGATGACCTGCTTGTTGTGCTGCACCTTCACCACGATGCCGTCCAGCCACACGATCGGATAGATCGCCTCCAGCGGCCTCGATTGCCATGCCCGCGCCTCCTCCAGCACCGCGTCGGTCACCTGTGCGATCAACCCATGCGATATCTCCACCCCATACACGTCCACCAGCGCAGACTCGATGTCGCGCGTGGTCATGCCGCGCGCGTACAACGCCAGAATCTTCTCCTCCATCCCCGCCAGCCGCACCTGGCGCTTCTTCACCAACTGTGGCGCGAACGTGCCCGCGCGGTCGCGCGGGGTCTCGATCTGCAACTCGCCCAACGCGCTTTGCACCGTCTTGCGGCTCTTGCCATTGCGCACGTTGCCGCCTGAGCGCCCATGCGGCGCATGGCCCACATGGGCTTACATCTCCGCCTCCAACGAGCGATTGATCATGTGCTGCAACATTTGCGAAAACAGCTTCTCCACGTCCTGTGGCGTCTTGCAGCCTGACGTCAGTTCGTCCAGCATCGTCTTATCCAGTTCCACTTGCCTGCTCCTCTCCGGTCCGGGCCAGTCGCTTGTCAAAGGGCAGTTACACAGTTCAATTTACAGACTCGCAGATCCGCCACCCGGCGCGGAAAAATCTTGTCCGGGCCCTTGGCGTTTCGCGGTTGGCCCCGAACATGCGTGGGCCCCGCGTGCCGTCGGCATCGTGGCGTTTTGCAATGCTGGGCAGGCGGTCGTCCGTCTGCACCTTAGCGGACGAGTCACCCGCGTCACCGTACTTCCAACACGGGTGTGCAGGTTGGAGACATCGGGCACCGGCGCGATATCCGCTGTGTGGTCGTCCGGCGATGCCACGTTGGACATCTGCTTTTCTGTCGGCGCCCATCGCTGCAGCCCTGCATTGCATCACCGGACCTGCAGGCTGCACAGAGTGCCGTCAAGCATGGATCGTGCCGCCGTGAAGCCGGCGCGACCCTTGAATGATGCGATTACTGGCGCAGGTCGCGGAAGACCGACAGCGGTGCCGGCACGCTGAGCGAGCTGCGCAGCGGATTGATGTCCAGCCCGCCACGGCGGGTGTAGCGCGCTTCCACCACCAGCCATTCGGGCGCACAGCGGAGCAGCACGTCATGGAAGATACGCTCCACGCATTGCTCATGAAATTCGGCGTGGTCGCGGAAACTCACCAGATAGCGCAGCAGCCCTTCGCGCTCGATCGGTGCGCCGCGGTAATGCAGGGTGACGCTGGCCCAATCCGGTTGACCGGTGACCGGGCAATTGGACTTGAGCAGGGCCGAGGTCAGCACTTCTTCCACCACTGGTTGTGCCTGCGCCGTCAGATACGCGGCGTTGGGTGGGCCGTAATCGTCGATGCTGACATCCAGCGCGTCGATCGATTCGCCATCGCCCACCCCATCGATCGGCGGCAGGCCGAACTCCACCGAGACATCGGCACCGGCACGCGTGGACAGGTCGGTGACGATGCGCGTACGCACCGCTTCGGCGCTGTTGAAACGGGTCGCGTTGAGCGAGTTGAGATACAGCTTGAGCGACTTGGATTCGATCAACGCCGGCGAGTCATGTGGCACATGCAAGGTGGCGGTGGCCACGCAGGGCTTGCCGTGTGCGTCGAGCCAACTGAGCTCGTAGGCATGCCAGCGATCGCGGCCGGTAAACGGCAAGGCGCCGGTCAGCCCGATCGCCTCGCGTCCGGCAGCACGTGGAATCGGAAACAGCAACGACGGGTCGTAGCCGCTCGGATAGGCGACCTCGCGACCAAGAGTGGAATCTTCTGGGGTATTCATCCGGCTATTCTAGGCCGCCCGGGCTGGCCGTGAGGTGTATGACGCCCACGGGCTTACGCGATTGACAGACGGGAGCATGGGAGCGCGAGGGCGCCGGCGCACCGTGGCGATTGCTTCCCAACGATTTCCCGCCTTGGGAAGCGGTGTATCAGCAAACGCAGCGGTGGCTGCAGGCTGGCTGCTTCGAAGCCATGGTCAGCGATCTGCGCTCACTCTTGCGTGTGGCGCACGGGAAGAAAGGCCAGCCGAGCGCGGTCATTTTCGATGCCCGTACGCTGCAGTCCACCTGCGAAAGCGGGCCGCGTGCTGGATACGATGGCTATAAGCGCAAGAAAGGCAGCAAGGTGCACATGGCGGTCGATACGCTGGGACATCTGCTCGCCGTCCAGGTCACGCCAGCCAATGAGCAGGAGCGCGCGCAAGTGCGATCGTTGGACCAAGAGGTACAACACGTGACCGGTGAAACGGTCAAGATCGCCTTTGTGGATCAGGGCTATACCGGCGAAGAACCGGCACAAGCGGCCAAGGAAGAAGGCATCGAATTGCACGTCATCAAACTGCAAGAAACAAAGAAAGGCTTTGTTTTGCTGCCGCGCCGCTGGGTCGTCGAGCGCAGCTTTGGATGGGTCAATCGTTTCAGGCGACTGGCACGCGACTACGAGCGATTACCGGAAACTTTGGCCGGTTTGCACTTTGTTGTCTTCACGATTCTGATGCTTGGAAATGCAGCCACGCTCTTTCAAAGTTCATAACACGCTCTAGCCAGCCCCTCCCTGCTGCAGATAATCCAGCGACACCTGCAGCAGCGCGCGCAAACCGACATCCAGCGACGATTCGTCCAGCAGGAACTGCGGCGAATGGTTGCTGGGCGCGGTCGCCGGGTCGATGCCCTTGGCGGTGGAGCCGACGAAGAAGAACATCGACGGCACGTGCTGGGCGTAGAACGAGAAATCTTCCGCGCCCATCTGCAACGGCGGCTCGTACACATTGTCGGCGCCCACCACGGCCTGCAGGCTGGGCAGCATCTTGGCCGTCAGTGCGGGGTCGTTGACGGTGGCTGGGTTGCCTGGCTGATCCGGCACCTGCACCTCGACCTTGGCACCATGCGCGGCGGCCGTGTGTTCGGCCACGTTCTTGAGATCGGCGAAGATCTGCTGGCGCATGCCTTCGTCGAAGGTGCGGATGGTGCCGACCATGTCCACATCGTCGGGGATGATGTTGTAGCGGATGCCGCCCTTGATCGCGCCGAAGCTGAGCACCGCCGGCTGCTTGGACAGGTTGGCGCGGCGGCTGATCACCGTTTGCGCGGCGCCGATCATGTCGGCGCTGGCCACGATCGGGTCGATGCCGTTCCACGGCGCCGAGCCGTGGGTCTGGCGACCGATCATCTTGATCGCGAACCGGTCCGAGGCTGCCATCAGCGGGCCGCTACGCACCGCAATCTTGCCGGCCTGCACGCTGGAGAACACATGCAGGCCGAACACCGCCTGCGGGGTGAAGCCGGCGAACAGGCCCTCTTTCAGCATCAGCGAAGCGCCGCCCTCTTCGTTGCCGGGCGCGCCTTCTTCGGCGGGTTGGAAGATCAGCATCACTTCGCCCGGTAACTGATCGCGCATACCGACCAACGCCTCGGCCACACCGAGCAGGATGGCGGTGTGGGCGTCGTGGCCGCAGGCATGCATCACCCCGACCAGCTCACCGCGGTACTCGGCGGTGGCCTTGGAGGCGAACGGCAGCCCGGTCTGCTCTTTTACCGGCAGCGCGTCCATGTCTGCACGCAAGGCGATTCTGGGCCCCGGCTTGCCGCCCTTGATGATGGCCACCACGCCGTGATGGGCGATGCCGGTGCGCGGTTTGAGGCCGAGCTTGCGCAGCTGCGCGGCCACCGTGGCGGCGGTACGCTCCTCGCGGTTAGACAACTCGGGATGCTGGTGGAAGTCGCGGCGCCATTGCACCACCTTGGCCTGCAGCGGGGCGGCGGCGGCCTGAACTTCTGGCCGTTGCGCGCTCTGCGCGGCGGCGAACGTGGGCAGGGCGAGCAGCAGCGCGCTGGTCAGCAGGCAGGAGGGGCGCATCGGCAATCCTTTGAAGACGGTTGCCTAATGTAGTGCGGGTGCGTGCCGGATGGGCGGCAGTGGGCCCCGATTCAGCCAGGCGGTCAACCGCGGCAGGCACGGTGCGTTGCTTCGGGAGTGCAACGCATGACCATTGCGACCGTTTCGCCTGCTGAGCCGTTACTTCAGTAATGCTCAATTGGTATGACGCAGCGATATGCTTTGCACAGCCGCCCCACGGTCGCATCCACGCGCCCGGCCCGCCCTCAGGAGTTGTCGCATGTCGCGTTTTTGGAAGATCACACTGCTGGTTGTAGCGGTGCTCGTCGTGGTGTTCGGCGTAATGCGGATGATGGGTGGGGGCAGCCACGGCAAGCACGCAGGCGCACAGGACCGCAGCGACCCCGAAAACAACGGCCCGGTGCCGGTGACGGTGGTGGCGGCCACCACGCAGGATGTGCCGGTCTATGCCAGCGCGCTGGGCACGGTCACCGCGCTCAATACGGTCACGGTCAGCCCGCAGGTGAGTGGCCAGCTGATGAGCCTGAACTTCAAGGAAGGCCAGGAAGTGAAGAAGGGCGATCTGCTGGCGCAGATCGATCCGCGCACGCTGCAAGCCAGCTACGACCAGGCGCTGGCGGCCAAGCGCCAGAATCAGGCGCTATTGGCAACCTCGCGGGTCAACTATCAGCGCTCCAACGACCCGGCTTACAAGCAGTACGTCTCGCGCACAGACCTGGATACACAACGCAATCAGGTTGCCCAGTATGAGGCCGCGGTGTCAGCCAACGATGCGCAGATGCGCTCGGCGCAGGTGCAGTTGCAGTTCACCCGCATCACCGCGCCCATCGACGGCATCGCCGGCATCCGTGGCGTGGACGTGGGCAACATCGTCAGCAGCACCTCCACCCTCGTCACCCTGACCCAGATCCGCCCGATCTACGTGTCCTTCAACCTGCCCGAGCGTGAGTTGCAGGCCGTGCGCGCCGGCCAGGCGGCCACGCCCCTGTCCGTGGCCGCGCTGGATCGTGGCGATGCGCATGTGATCAGCGGCGACGGCAAGCTGGATGTGATCGACAACCGTATCTCCGCCGACAGTGGCACCTTCGGCGCGCGCGCGATCTTCGGCAACGCCGACAACGCACTGTGGCCGGGTCAGTTCGTCAACGTGCGCCTGCAACTGCGCACCATCGCGGGCGGTACCGTGGTGCCGACCCAGTCGGTACAGCGCGGCCCGAACGGCGACTACATCTATGTGGTGGGCAGCGACAACACCGCACAGATGCGCACCGTGGTGCAGGGCGTGGAGGTGGACGATAGCCATGTGCAGGTGACCAAGGGCCTCAAGCCCGGCGAGCGCGTGGTGACCGAAGGCCAGTTCCGCCTGAAGCCGGGCAGCAAGGTCAGCGCGCTCAAGCCGGGCGAAACACCGCCACAGCCGACCGAGGCCGAACTCAAGGCCGCGCGGGACAAAAAGGGCCGTGGTGGTGGCCCCGGCGGCCGCCTGGGCGGCGGTCCGCGCTAATTCTCGACCACCGGCGATGGAACCTCCGTCGCCGATGTGCGTCGGCGCTGCAGGCGCCGGCTTCGCTTGACGTCTTCAGCAAGGACCCCCCCGTGGGCTTTTCGACCATCTTCATCCGCCGCCCGATCGCCACTTCGTTGTTGATGGCCGGTGTCCTGCTGTTAGGCATCCTCGGTTACCGTCAACTGCCGGTCTCCGCATTGCCGGAAATCGACGCCCCCAGCCTGGTCGTCACCACCCAGTACCCCGGCGCCAATGCGACCACCATGGCCTCGCTGGTGACCACACCGCTGGAACGCCAGTTCGGGCAGATCTCCGGCCTGAAGATGATGACCTCCGATTCGTCGGCGGGCCTGTCCACGATCATTCTGCAGTTCTCGATGGAGCGCGATATCAATATCGCCTCGCAGGACGTGCAGGCGGCGATCCGCCAGGCCACCCTGCCTTCCTCGCTGCCGTACCAGCCGGTCTATAACCGAGTCAATCCGGCCGACGCGGCGATTCTCACGCTCAAGCTCACCTCCGATTCGCTGCCGCTGCGCGAGGTCAACCGCTATGCCGATGCGATCCTGGCCCAGCGTCTGTCGCAGGTGCCGGGCGTGGGCCTAGTCTCGATCGCCGGCAACGTCCGCCCTGCGGTGCGCATCCAGGTCAATCCTGCGCAGCTGTCGAACATGGGCCTGACCATGGAGTCGCTGCGCAGCGCGCTGACGCAGACCAACGTCAGCGCGCCGAAGGGCTCGCTCAACGGCAAGACCCAGTCCTACAGCATCGGCACCAACGACCAGCTCACCGATGCGGCGGAGTATCGCCAAACCATCATCAGCTACAAGGATGGCCGCCCGGTGCGGCTGGCGGATGTGGCCAACGTGGTCGATGGGGTGGAAAACGACCAGCTGGCCGCCTGGGCCGATAACAAGCCGGCGGTGTTGCTGGAGATCCGCCGCCAGCCGAGCGCCAACATCGTGCAGACGGTGGAGCAGATCCGCAGCATCCTGCCGCAGCTGCAGTCGGTATTGCCGGCCGATGTGCATCTGGAGGTGCTCTCCGACCGCACCGAAACCATCCGCGCCTCGGTGCACGAGGTGAAGTTCACCCTGGTGCTGACGATTGCGCTCGTGGTGGCGGTGATCTTCGTGTTCCTGCGCCGGCTGTGGGCCACCATCATTCCCTCGGTGGCGGTACCGCTGTCGCTGGCCGGCACCTTCGCGGTAATGGCCTTCGCGGGCATGTCGCTGGACAACTTGTCGCTGATGGCGCTGGTGGTGGCCACCGGGTTCGTGGTCGACGATGCGATCGTGATGATCGAGAACATCGTGCGCTACATCGAGCAGGGCAAGAGCGGGCCGGAAGCGGCCGAGATCGGCGCTAAACAGATCGGTTTCACCGTGTTGTCGCTGACCGTCTCGCTGGTGGCGGTGTTCCTGCCGCTGCTGCTGATGCCGGGCGTGACCGGGCGACTCTTCCACGAGTTTGCGTGGGTGCTGTCGATTGCGGTGGTGACCTCGATGCTGGTGTCGCTGACGCTGACGCCGATGATGTGCGCCTACCTGCTCAAGCCCGATGCCTTGCCTGAGGGCGAAGACGCGCACGAGCGCGCAACCGCCGCCGGCAAGCGCAATCTGTGGACCCGCACCGTGGGCATCTACGAGCGCAGCCTGGACTGGGTGCTTGCGCATCAACCGCTGACTCTGGCGGTGGCGATCGGTGCGGTCGCGTTGACGGTAGTGCTGTATGTCGCAATCCCCAAGGGCTTGTTGCCCGAACAGGACACCGGCCTGATCACCGGCGTGGTGCAGGCCGACCAGAACGTGGCGTTCCCGCAGATGGAACAACGCACCCAGGCGGTGGCCGCTGCCTTGCAGAAAGACCCGGCGGTGACCGGCGTCGCGGCCTTCATCGGCGCCGGCACCATGAACCCCACCCTCAACCAGGGCCAGCTGTCGATCGTGTTGAAGACGCGCAGCGACCGCGACGGCCTGGACGAGGTGCTGCCGCGCCTGCAGAAAGCCGTGGCCGGCATTCCGGGCGTGGCCTTGTTCCTCAAGCCGGTGCAGGATGTCACCCTGGACACGCGCGTGGCCGCGACCGAATACCAGTATTCGATCTCGGACGTGGACAGCAGCGAGCTGGCGACCTGGGCCGGGCGCATGACCGAGGCGATGCGCAAACTGCCCGAGCTTGCGGATGTGGACAACAACCTGGCCAACCAGGGGCGTGCGCTGGAATTGAGCATCGACCGCGACAAGGCCAGCATGCTCGGCGTGCCGATGCAGACCATCGACGACACGCTGTACGACGCGTTCGGCCAGCGCCAGATCTCCACCATCTTCACCGAACTCAATCAGTACCGCGTGGTGCTGGACGTAGCGCCGGAATTCCGCAGCAGCACGGCACTGATGAACCAGCTGGCCGTGGCCAGCAACGGCAGCGGCGCGCTCACCGGCACCAACGCCACCAGCTTCGGCCAGGTGACCTCGTCCAACTCGTCCACGGCCACCGGCATGGGCGCGCAGAACACCGGCATCGTGGTCGGTGCGGGCAGCATCATTCCGCTGGCCGCGCTGGCCGAAGCCAAGGTCACCAATACACCGTTGGTGGTGAGCCACCAGCAGCAGCTGCCGGCAGTCACGATTTCGTTCAATCTGGCGCCAGGCCATTCGCTGTCGCAGGCCGTGGCGGCGATCGAAAAAGCACGCCAGGAGCTCAAGATCCCGACCCAGGTGCATGCGCAATTCGTCGGCAAGGCCGCGGAATTCACCGGCAGCCAGACCGATATCATCTGGCTGCTGTTGGCATCGATCGTGGTGATCTACATCGTGCTGGGCGTGTTGTACGAAAGCTATATCCACCCGCTGACGATCATCTCCACGCTGCCGCCAGCCGGTGTCGGTGCGTTGCTGGCCTTGATGATGTGCGGGCTAAGCTTGTCGGTGGACGGCATCGTCGGCATCGTGCTGCTGATCGGCATCGTCAAGAAGAACGCCATCATGATGATCGACTTCGCCATCGACGCACGCCGCGAAGGGGCCAACGCGCATGATGCGATCCGGCGCGCCTGCCTGCTGCGCTTCCGTCCGATCATGATGACCACCGCTGCCGCCATGCTGGGCGCATTGCCGCTGGCGTTGGGGACCGGCATCGGCTCGGAACTGCGTCGCCCGTTGGGCATCGCCATTGTCGGTGGCTTGCTGCTCTCGCAGTTGGTGACGCTGTACACCACTCCGGTGATCTATCTGTACATGGAACGCGGCGGCGAGCGGCTGCGTGCCTGGCGTGCACAGCGTGCGGCGCGCCGTGACGGCATCACTCCGGCATCCACATCGGAGCGCTCGGCATGACGACCGATGGCGTCATCGCTGATCAGCCTGCTCGCCCGCAACATCGCGTGCCGGCACGTACGCGTGGCAGCTGCTTCGGTTGTGGTCTTGTGCGAATCCCCACTCCCGAATCCCCACTCCCGGCGCCGCACCCATGAACATCTCCGCGCCCTTCATCAAGCGCCCGATCGGCACCTCGTTGCTGGCGATCGGTTTGTTCGTGATTGGATTGATGTGCTACCTGCGGCTGGACGTGGCGTCGCTGCCGAACATCCAGATTCCGATTATTTTCGTGCACGCCACGCAGCCCGGTGCCGATGCCAGCACCATGGCCTTCACCGTCACCGCACCGCTGGAACGTCACCTGGGCCAATTGCCCGGGGTCGACCGCATGCGCTCCTCCAGCTCGGAAAGCAGCAGCGTGGTCGTGCTGGTGTTCCAGAGCAGTCGCAATATCGATTCGGCCGCGCAGGACATCCAGACCGCGATCAATGCATCGCAGTCGGACCTGCCCTCCGGGCTCGGGACGCCGATGTACTCCAAGGCCAACCCGAACGAAGACCCGGTGATCGCCATCGCGTTGACCTCGGAAACGCAATCGGCCGACGAGTTGTACAACGTGGCCGACTCGCTCCTGGCGCAGCGGCTGCGCCAGATCACCGGCATCAGCTCGGTGGACATCGCCGGTGCATCCACCCCGGCAGTGCGCGTGGATGTAGACCTGCGCGCGCTCAACGCGCTCGGCCTGACCACGGACAATCTGCGCAATGCGGTGCGCGCAGCCAACGTCACCTCGCCGACCGGATTCCTGTCCGACGGCAATACCACCATGGCCATCATCGCCAACGATTCGGTGTCCAAGGCCGCCGATTTTGCCCAGCTGGCGATCGCCACCCAGTCCAACGGACGCATCGTGCGGCTGGGCGATGTGGCCACTGTCTACGATGGCCAGCAGGATGCCTATCAAGCCGCCTGGTTCAACGGCAAACCGGCGGTGGTGATGTATGCCTTCACCCGCGCCGGCGCCAACATCGTCGAAACCGTGGACCAGGTAAAGGCGCACATTCCCGAGCTGCGCAGCTATCTGCAGCCCGGCACCACCCTGACGCCCTACTTCGACCGCACGCCTACCATTCGCGCTTCGCTACACGAGGTGCAGGCCACGCTGATGATCAGCCTGGCGATGGTGATCCTGACCATGGCGCTGTTCCTGCGCCGGCTGGCGCCTACCCTGATCGCGGCGATCACCGTGCCGCTGTCGCTGGCCGGCTCGGCGCTGGTGATGTATGTGCTCGGCTTCAGCTTGAACAACCTCAGCCTGCTGGCGCTGGTGATCGCCATTGGCTTCGTGGTCGACGATGCGATCGTGGTGATCGAAAATGTCATGCGCCATCTCGACGAGGGCATGTCGCGTATGGAGGCGGCGTTAGCCGGTGCGCGCGAGATCGGTTTCACCATCGTCTCGATCACCGCCTCGCTGGTGGCGGTGTTTATCCCGATGCTGTTCGCCAGCGGCATGATCGGCGCGTTTTTCCGCGAGTTCACCGTGACCCTGGTGGCGGCGATCGTGGTGTCGATGCTGGTGTCGCTGACCTTGACGCCCGCGCTGTGCAGCCGCTTCCTGTCGGCACACGCCGAGCCGGAAAAGCCTGGCCGCTTCGGCGCCTGGCTGGATCGCATGCACGAGCGCATGTTGCGTGTGTACACGGTGGCGCTGGATTTCTCGCTGCGCCACGCGCTGCTGCTGTCGTTGACGCCGTTGTTGCTGATCGCCGCCACCATCTTCCTGGTTGGCGCGGTCAAGAAAGGCTCGTTCCCCGCGCAGGACACCGGCCTGATCTGGGGGCGCGCCAATTCCAGCGCCACGGTGCCGTTCGCCGACATGGTCAGCCGCCAACGCCGCATCACCGACATGCTGATGGCCGACCCGGCGGTGAAAGCCGTCGGCGCACGCCTGGGCTCCAGCCGTCAGGGCTCCAGCGCATCGTTCAACATCGAGCTGAAAAAGCGCGATGAAGGCCGTCGCGACACCACCGCGGACGTGGTCGCACGTCTGAGCGCCAAGGCCGACCGTTACCCGGATCTGGACCTGCGCCTGCGCGCGATCCAGGACCTGCCCAGCGATGGCGGCGGCGGTACCAGCCAGGGCGCGCAATACCGCGTGTCGCTGCAGGGCAACGACCTGGCGCAATTGCAGGAATGGCTACCCAAACTGCAGGCCGCGTTGAAGAAGAACCCACGCCTGCGCAATGTCGGCACCGACGTGGATACCTCGGGCCTGCGCCAGAACATCGTGATCGACCGCGCCAAGGCTGCGCGCCTGGGCGTTTCAGTCGGTGCCATCGACGGCGCGCTGTATGGCGCGTTCGGTCAGCGCTCCATTTCCACCATCTATTCCGATCTCAATCAGTACAACGTGGTGGTCAATGCGCTGCCGTCGCAGACCGCCACGCCCAAGGCGCTGGACCAGATCTTCGTGCCCAATCGTGCCGGCCGGATGGTACCGATCACCGCCGTCGCCACGCAGGTTCCAGGCCTGGCGCCGCCGCAGATCATCCATCAAAACCAGTACACCACGATGGATCTGAGCTACAACCTGGCGCCGGGCGTGCACACGGGCGAGGCGGATCTGATCATCAAATCCACCGTGGACGGCTTGCGCATGCCCGACGGCATCCGCCTCAGTGGCGGCGACAGTTTCAACGTGCAACTCAGCCCCAACTCGATAGGCATTCTGCTGCTGGCGGCAGTGCTCACCGTCTACATCGTGCTGGGCATGCTCTACGAGAGCCTGATCCACCCGGTGACCATCCTGTCCACCTTGCCGGCTGCCGGTGTGGGCGCGTTGCTGGCGTTGTTCATCACCAATACCGAACTGTCGGTGATTTCGATGATTGCGCTGGTGCTGCTGATCGGCATCGTCAAGAAGAACGCCATCATGATGATCGACTTCGCGCTGGTGGCGCAGCGCGTGCATGGCATGGATGCGCGCGCGGCCGCACGCGAGGCGTCGATCGTGCGCTTCCGCCCGATCATGATGACGACGATGGTGGCGATCCTGGCCGCCGTGCCGCTGGCGGTGGGCCTGGGCGAAGGTGCTGAGCTGCGTCGTCCGCTGGGTATCGCGATGATCGGCGGGCTGATGTTTTCGCAGAGCCTGACCCTGCTCAGCACCCCGGCGCTGTACGTGATCTTCTCGTGCCTGAGCGAACGCTGGAAGGCGCGTCGCGCCCGCAAGCGCGCGCAGCGGGCCGAACGTGCTGCGGCACGGCGTCCGGCGGAACCAGCACACTGAGGGTATAAGTTGCGCTAACAGCAGGTCTCTCGAGGTGTTGCACTTGACTCTTGAGACCGCCCTGCGTTGGCGGTGGGCAGCCGCGCCGAGGTGGATGCGTTAGTGAGCAAGGCTCGCGCTGCCGGTGGGCGGGGCGACGGCGAAGCGAAGGATTATGACTTCATGTATCAACACGGCTTTGCCTCCCCGGACGGCCACCTGTGTGTGGGAGGTCTTCCACAGCAACGGCGCGCCGGGCTGACACGCGCCGGTGAGGCCACGCGCAATGCAACACTGCGCGTGGCGCCGGCTACACCAGCAAGCCCTGCAAGGATTCGCGCTCCAACTGCGCATACAGCGCGAATTCGTCGTGCACCTGCGCACCTAGCGCGTGTTCGAAACTGCGCTTGCTCGAATGAGCGGCATAGGCGCGCTGTTCGGCACCACCGAGGTTGGACTGGAAGATGCCGGCCGCACTGACCGGCAAAAAATCTTCGTAGATGATCGGGTCGGCGCTGACCAAGCCGAGCGCGATCGCGGTTTCTGCCGGCATCGCGGCCACCTGCGCCGGGTCGGCGCGGCCGGCGTCGGTGAGCGCATAGCGGAAATACCCCAGCCCTTCCTGGCGCAGCAACGCCTCGTCATCGGGGAAGGCCACGAAGGCGGTCTGCAGCCGGGTGGCGTAATCGGTGCCCGTGCTGCCGGCACCGTCGGCATCGCGCGCCTGCGCCAGCAGCGCGTCGTACAACGCGCGACCCTTGGGTGTCAGCGCAAGCCCGCGCTGCTCGATCTCGCCGAAGCGTGCGGTATGCGTGCCGTGCTCCGGCTGCCCGTCATCGCCGACAAAACGCACCGCCTCTTCCAGCGCCTTGAAACTGGTCTGCCGCAACAGGATCGGTACACGCCGACGCGGCGGCCCCTCGATCACGGCCTTGGCATCGATGCGGGCACGTTGCATCTGTTCCTGCGCCGCATCGATATCCAGCGTGCGCGGCGTGAGGTGATTGATGTGCGGGCCGTGGAAACTGACCACGTCGGCGATCAACTTGTGCGCCTGACTCAGCGCGCGATAGGTCGGCAGCGACACGGTGGCATCGCCGTGCCAGCGGAAGGTTTCCAGCGCCTCGGCTACGAACTGCCGTGCCTGGTCGGCATCCAGCCCACCTTGCTGTTCGTAGCGCTCGATCAACTGCAAGACGCCAGCGGTAAAGATCTGTCGCTGCTGCAGGATCTGCTCGGCCTGTGCGCGCAGCGTGGCGTCTTCGATCAACTCCAGCCGCAGCAGCGAGGTGAACACGCGAAACGGGTTGGCCGACAGCGCCGCCTCGTCGATCGGGCGGAACGCGGTGGAATGCACCGGCACGCCGGCCACCGACAGGTCGTAATAGCCCACTGGGTGCATGCCCATCACCGCGAAGAGCCGGCGCAAGGTGGCCAGTTCGGCCGCCGTGCCAACGCGGATGGCGCCATGCCGTTCCAGATCCAGCCGCGCGCGCTCGTCGTTGCGCTGCAGCCGTGCCGCCAGCGCCGGATCGGCTTGCAGCGTCTGCGCATTGACCTGGGCCACCAACGACATCAGATCGCCATACAACGGCACCTCGGAGCGATACATGTCCGACATCGCCTGGGCGAACCAGCTGCGGATCTGATCGGAAGAGACAAAGGCGGTATCGCGCATGGGCTGGTCTTGGCTAAGTGCCGGCCGAACGCCAGCGTTGTCGCATTCTCGCCGACCGCGCCATGCGCCGGCCAGCTGCACGGCAGCATCTCAGGCCACGTGTTGGCGCGCAGACAGCCACGCAATGCTGGCGTGTGCGAGCCACTGCGACGCAACCACCGCGTCAGGGAACCTCTGAACAACGCGTGGCGTTGCGAGCGAATTTGGGGTTTCGCTTGATCGTGACGGCCACACATGCTGGAAATCAATGGCTTGCGACTTACGGAGACTTCCCAGGTACGAATCGGACGCTGGCGAAAGAGGTGTTCACAGGTTCCTTAGAACCTGTTCACGATCTCCTGAGCAGCAGTGCCAGGAACGCCAGATGGATGAACTGCAAGCTGGTATTGAGCCTTCGCTCGCAGTTCTTCCATAGCCTCCGGTTCTTCTCCAGCCAGGCAAAGCTGCGTTCGACACTCCAGCGCTTGGGCATGACCTTGAAGGTATGCAGCTCGCTGCGCTTGGCAATCTGTACGGTGACATGCTTGCCCAGAATGTCCTGTACGCCCTCGGCGAAGGGATCTCCGGTGTAGCCGCTGTCGCACAGCAGGCGTTTCACCCGACCTAAACCCGATCGGCAGCGTTTCAATGCCTCCAGCGCACCTTGACGATCGGTGACTTCCGCCGTGGTCACCGCAACGGCATGTGGAAAGCCTTGCGTATCCACCGCGATGTGGCGCTTGATCCCCGATACCTTCTCCTGATTAGCACGCACTTTCAGCGGTGAACATGGTGACATCACGCAGGGCCCGCTCGGACCACGGCTTGCTGGCGGCTGCGGCGGCCAGCAAGCTGGGCACCAGCCGGGTCAGATCGAAACGGCGGTTGAACCGCCACATCGTCTCTGCCAGGTAGCGCTGGGCGTATTTGGCGAATTTGAAGGCGTGATAGGCACCGTCCAGCGAACGCTTTAGGTTAGACAACACCACGTTGACCCAGCGTGCGTTCTCTGCCTCGCAGCGACTTCGACCGCTGCCTTCGATCACCGTGTGCGCGTGCTCGGCTTCCAGTGCTCGAAACGCACCGAGTCCATCACTGTAGACATCTGCTCCAGGATGCAGGCGTTGCCCGATCCATTCCGACAGCGCCGCCTTGGTGAAGCCTGGGACCGGATCCATCACCGCGCGCAATGGACGACCGTCTTCAGTGGTCTCCACGGCGATCACGAAAGGGCGCTTGTTCTCCGAGCCGCGCCCGGCCTTGCCACCGTTGCGTTCTCCGCCCAGGTAGGCATCGTCCAGTTGCACGATCCCGCCCAACTTGCGGTTCGCCTCGCGTTGGGTCATGGCCTGCATCAGCTTGTGCTTCATTCGCCACGCTGTCGGGTAGCTCACTCCCAGGTGTCGCATCAACTCCAGCGCCGACAGGTTCGTCTTGCTCTGGCCCAGCAGATACATGCCAAGCAGCCAGGTGCGTAGCGGCAGCTTGCTGTTGTCCATCACCGTGCCCGAGCGCAGGCTGGTCTGGCGATAGCAGGCCGTGCACTGCCAGTACGTGGTGCCGTGACGCTGGAATCGACTGTGCGCGGTAGCGGCGCAACGCGGACAAACAAAGCCCTGTGGCCAGCGCGAGATCTCCAACGCCTGCTCGCACTGCTGCGCGTTGCCATAGCGCTTGAGGAACGCCGGCAACGACAGCCCGGCTTGGAACTGCACACGATTCATGGCCATGATCTGGTCTCGGTGGAGCGACGGTCCTAGCATCGACCGGTCGGCTCTCACTGGCTGCGACTGTGCTGAAAGATCGTGCTAATCAGGTACCTTCTTGCACGCGTCATAGCCTTTCTGACCGGCTGTATCACTGTTCTTCACGCTCTGCGCGTCCACGATCAAGAACGTGCTGCAGGCCTTGCGCCCCTGTTTCTCGCGGGCCGTGCCAACCTGATTTTTTAAGCGCCCGCTCCAGCAGGCTTATTCCTTCATCGTCCACTTCGCTCCACTTGGCAAAGTAGGAATGCACCGTGCGCCACTTCGGAAAATCACTGGGCAACGCACGCCACGGGCACCCTGTCCGTAGCAGATACAGCACTGCGCACCACACCTCATACATATCCACTGTCACAGGCTTGGTGCGCTTGCGGGCTCCTGATTAGCACGCACTTTCAGCGGTGAACATGGTGACATCACGCAGGGCCCGCTCGGACCACGGCTTGCTGGCGGCTGCGGCGGCCAGCAAGCTGGGCACCAGCCGGGTCAGATCGAAACGGCGGTTGAACCGCCACATCGTCTCTGCCAGGGAGCGCTGGGCGTATTTGGCGAATTTGAAGGCGTGATAGGCACCGTCCAGCGAACGCTTTAGGTTGGACAACACCACGTTGACCCAGCGTGCGTTCTCTGCCTCGCAGCGACTTCGACCGCTGCCTTCGATCACCGTGTGCGCGTGCTCGGCTTCCAGTGCTCGAAACGCACCGAGTCCATCACTGTAGACATCTGCTCCAGGATGCAGGCGTTGCCCGATCCATTCCGACAGCGCCGCCTTGGTGAAGCCTGGGACCGGATCCATCACCGCGCGCAATGGACGACCGTCTTCAGTGGTCTCCACGGCGATCACGAAAGGGCGCTTGTTCTCCGAGCCGCGCCCGGCCTTGCCACCGTTGCGTTCTCCGCCCAGGTAGGCATCCTCCAGTTGCACGATCCCGCCCAACTTGCGGTTCGCCTCGCGTTGGGTCATGGCCTGCATCAGCTTGTGCTTCATTGGCCACGCTGTCGGGTAGCTCACTCCCAGGTGTCGCATCAACTCCAGCGCCGACAGGTTCGTCTTGCTCTGGCCCAGCAGATACATGCCAAGCAGCCAGGTGCGTAGCGGCAGCTTGCTGTTGTCCATCACCGTGCCCGAGCGCAGGCTGGTCTGGCGATAGCAGGCCGTGCACTGCCAGTACGTGGTGCCGTGACGCTGGAATCGACTGTGCGCGGTAGCGGCGCAACGCGGACAAACAAAGCCCTGTGGCCAGCGCGAGATCTCCAACGCCTGCTCGCACTGCTGCTCGTTGCCATAGCGCTTGAGGAACGCCGGCAACGACAGCCCGGCTTGGAACTGCACACGATTCATGGCCATGATCTGGTCTCGGTGGAGCGACGGTCCTACCATCGACCGGTCGGCTCTCACTGGCTGCGACTGTGCTGAAAGATCGTGCTAATCAGGTGCGGGCTTGCTCCAGAATCGGGCGGATTTGCTCGAACCGCTCACGGCTCACGTCACCTGGATAGTTCTTCTCGCGCATTCGTGAAGTTTGCACGGCTTGAATAAGATCGTGAACAGGTTCTTAGCGCGAGGGCCAATGGTGGCGATCTCGACTGGCGTGCTGATGGCGCGCACAGCGCAACGTTGCGCGCCATCCGGTCTGGCATGAGGTTTCGGTCGATCTGTCGCATGTGACTTCGAAGCGAAGCCAACCCGCGCGTCGCCTGCGGCGATGGCTGCATTCACCATGCGGTACCGCATGTCATGCAAGTGCACAACACGCCTGCAGAACATTGCGGCATGATGCCGCCCTTGGCCGTCTTTCAGTGTTTGCCGATGACTCCTTCGTGCACGCTCGCATCCGCCCTGCAGTCGCTGCAGTCGCAGTTCATCGCCATGCCACCGGTGCTGTCGATGGGCATCGCCGTCGATGGTTTGCACGATGGTGCGCTGCGCTTGCGCGCGCCGCTGCAGGCCAACGTCAACGACAAGGCCAATGCGTTCGGCGGCAGTCTGGCCTCGCTGATGACCCTGGCCAGCTGGGGCTGGTTGACCCTGCAACTGCAATTGGCCGGGCACAGTGCCGATGTCTACGTTGCCGACAGCCAGCTGCGTTATGTCGCGCCGGTGTATGAAGACCTGGTGGCCAATGCCGAACCATCCGAGTTGGGAAGTTGGGAGACGTTTCTGGCGACCTTCCGGCAGCGCGGCAAGGCACGCATCGGCATGCGTGCGGAGATCGCGCTGGGCTCGGGGGCCGCGGCGGCCACGTTGAGCGGGCGCTTCGTGGCGTTCCCAAAGCGGTAGGATGCGCGCTGGATCAGGGGGAATACGCATGCGTGCAGTCATCACAACGCTCGTGCTGCTTTGGCTGGCGCTGCTGAGCGGGGTGGCCAACGCCGGCAGCCGTGCCCAGGCGCGCACGCTGGAAACCACCCAGGCCGCCTATACGGCCGCCGTGCGCTGGAACGATTTCGACACCGCACAGGGCTTCGTTGAGCCGGCATATGCCCAGGCGCATCCGCTCAGCGACCTGGAACGTTCGCGCTACGAGCAGATCCAGATCTCCGGCTACCGCGAGCTGCGCGTGAGCGAAGACCCCAATGGCGACCTGCGGCGCGAGGTCGAATTGCGGGTGATCAACCGCAATACCCAGGCCGAACGGCTGGTGCGCGGCATCGAAATCTGGCGCTGGAATCCCAAGCAGAAGCGCTGGTGGCTGGCCAGCGGCCTGCCCGATTTGTGGAAAGGCCAGTAGCCCGACCCCTGCGCGTCGGGCGTCGCGTGCGCCAGCTGTGCGACAATTCCTGCCCGCTCGACTGACCCTGACCCCGTGAATTTCGAAGAGCTGCAGGCCTTTGTCGGCCGCAACCCCATGTTGTCGCTGGCCCTGGTGGGCCTGACCATCGCCCTGATCGTCACCGAGATCGCTCGCCTGTTCCGCGGCTATCGCGCGCTCAATCCGGCCGAGCTTACCCGTCTGATCAATAGCGAAAACGCGCTGGTGATCGATCTGTCGCCGACCGCCGATTTCGAAAAAGGCCACATTGCCGGCAGCCGGAACGTGGCAATGGCCAAGTTCGACCCGGCCGGCAAGCTGCTGGCCAACGCCAAGGCCTCGCCCGTCGTGGTGGTCTGCCGCAGTGGCACCACCTCCGCCGGTGCAGCCAAGACGCTGAAAAAAGCTGGCTTCGAGCAGGTGTACTGGCTCGAAGGCGGCGTCGCCGCTTGGCAGATGGCCGAGTTGCCACTGATCAAGGGCCGCTGATCCGCCTTGTGCGGCGCCCGGTAAGCCCCCATTGCTGGCGTGAGAGACTCGCGCTTTCACGTTTGCATCACTCAACGCTGCATCCACCCAACCGTTTCTGGAGTTAGGAATGTCCGACGAAATCCTCAACGGCGCCGCTGCGCCGGCCGACGCCGCTGCTGCTGGTCCCGCCTTCACCATCGAAAAGATTTACGTCAAGGACGTGTCCTTCGAATCTCCGAACGCACCGGCCGTCTTCAATGACGCCAACCAGCCCGAGCTGCAGCTGAACCTCAATCAGAAGGTCCAGCGCCTCAACGACAACGCCTTCGAAGTCGTGCTGGCCGTGACCCTGACCTGCACCGCCGGTGGCAAGACCGCCTATGTGGCCGAAGTGCAGCAGGCCGGCGTGTTCGGCCTGGTCGGCCTGGACCCGCAGGCGATCGACGTTCTGCTCGGCACCCAGTGCCCGAACATCCTGTTCCCGTACGTGCGTACGCTGGTCAGCGATCTGATCCAGGCCGGTGGCTTCCCGCCGTTCTACCTGCAACCGATCAACTTCGAAGCCCTGTATGCAGAGAGCGTGCGTCAGCGCCATAACGAAAGCGCCTCGCTGGCCGACTCCGAGCCGGCCGGCAACGCCTAAGCCTTGATTGCGCCGATGAGCGATTCGACCCACAAGATCGCCGTTATCGGCGCCGGTTCCTGGGGCACAGCCCTGGCCGCGTTGCTCGCCAGGCACGGTCACCCGACAGTGCTCTGGGGCCGCGACGCGGCAATGGTGGACACCATCGACCGTACCCATGAGAACGCGCGTTATCTGCCGGGCATTGCACTGCCCGACAGCCTGCGTGCCACCACCGACCTGCAGGCGGCCGTCGCTGACGCCGCCTGGATTCTGGTGGTGGTGCCCTCGCACGCGTTCACCGAGACCATCCGGCTGATCGCACCGCTGCGTCCGGCCTGTCCCGGCGTTGCCTGGGCGACCAAAGGCTTCGAACCCGGCTCCGGGCGGTTTCTGCATGAAGTGGCGCGCGACATCCTCGGCCCCAGCGTTCCGCTGGCCGTGGTAACCGGGCCCTCCTTCGCCAAGGAAGTCACGCTCGGCCTGCCGACGGCCATCACCGTGCACGGCGACGATGCGACGTTCGCGCAAGCGGTGGCCGACGCGATGCACGGCCCCACCTTCCGCGCCTACACCGGCGACGACATGGTGGGCGCCGAGCTGGGCGGTGCGATGAAAAACGTGTTGGCTGTGGCCACCGGCGTGGCCGATGGCATGCAGTTGGGTCTCAATGCACGCGCTGGTTTGATCACACGTGGCTTGAACGAGATGCTGCGTCTGGCGGCAGCGATCGGCGCACGTCCGGAAACCCTGATGGGTCTGGCCGGTTTGGGCGATCTGGTGCTCACCTGTACCGGCGATTTGTCGCGCAACCGTCGCCTGGGTCTGGCGTTGGGGCGTGGGCAGAGCTTGAACGATGCGATCCGCCAGATCGGCCAGGTGGTCGAATCGGTGCAGATGGCCGATGAGGTCATGCGCCAGGCCGAACACCACGGCATCGAGCTACCGATCTCCAACGCCGTGCGTGCGGTATTGCATGGCGAAATCACCCCGGAAGCAGGCTTGAAGGAATTGCTGGCACGCGAGCGCAAGCCCGAGTATCCGCAGACCTTGTTTACCTGAAACGGAGCGGCACTTGGGTGCCCATTGCGAAGATGCACAACACCACGCCCCGGCAATGCTGGGCGTGGTGTTGATTGGCTGCTGTGCGGCGCACGTAGCGCCTCGGTAGATCGGGCCCCAGGCATCGGGACGCACTCAACGCGCATGCGGCCACGCCCTCGTGGCAGGTGCATCGGTGGCGAAGATTCCCCGGTGCAACACGCCGCGCTGCATGGCGTGTGTCAACCGCCAAACGATCGCCCAAAAGAAAGAAACCCGGTCGGTGGACCGGGCTTCCAATGCAACGCTGGAGAGAGAGTCGCCTTGCAGTTAAACGTGCGGCTTACCAGCTGAAGCGCGGGCCGACCGACCATTCCTTGTTGCCGTCGCCATCCATACGGATGTCGCCGTTGATGCCCCAGTTCTGGTTCAACTTCACCTGGGCGCCAAGGCGGCCGTAGAAGTCGTTACCGGCGTCGATGCCACGCTTCTTGGAGTAGTCTTCGTAACCAGCCAGTGCGTAGACTTCGAAGTGCTCACCGAAGGCGTTACGCAGACCGGCTTCAACGCTGTAGCCGTCGAAGTTGATGTTCGGGCTGTCCAGGTCCAGCCTGCGGTACGCAACGCGGGCAACGAAGTCCGTGCTGGTGGCTATTTCGTGGTTGAAGCCCACGCCAACGCCCCACTGCTGGAAGTCGGAGTTGGTGTTCTCGAACAGGTTTTTGTTGTCGTCAGCGTTCTGCTTGCTGTACTCGCCGAACACGTGGAAGTTCGGAGCAACAGCATAAGATGCCTTCACGCCCCAGCCGTCCGCATCGCGGCCGTCGGTCGGCGTGCGCACGTAGTCGCCTTCGACGAAGTTGTAGGAGAGGTTTTCAGCAGCGGAGGCCGCAAACGGCAGCGCTGCGAGAAGGCCGAGGGCCAGCAAAGAAGTCTTCATGATTGGGATACCTGTACTTATTTGATTGGACCGGCGCTGGGGCGAATGCCGTTCGCTGCCGAGATGTAAATTCTCCGTTATTCGATGGAACGCGACATGAATCCTGGACTGACCAGTTGATGAATCATCGCGCCAGATTCAGCTGCGCTTTCTTGTGTTGCCCGAGGGCGCGCGTGTGGGACGTGCAAAATGTGACGCTCTAGCGCTTACATCGCGGCGCTACGGGGCGTGTGTGTGTAAGTGCCTCGATCCTCTGGTTTTACAGCGTTTGACGCTAGCTCCTTACGCGAGCACATTGCACTGACACCGTCGCTGGGAGCATTGCAAACTTGTTGAACACACGGATGGAGCTGCATCGTGGCGAAGAAGAGAACGTTGGCGCGCTTTCTGGCCGAGACGCTGCAGAGCGCCGGGGTTGAGCGGATCTGGGGCGTCACCGGCGACAGCCTCAATGGCGTGACCGACACGCTGCGTGAGATGCAGACCATCGAGTGGATGCATGTGCGCCACGAAGAAGTCGCCGCGTTCGCGGCGGGTGCCGAGGCGGCGGTGACCGGCCAGCTGGCGGTGTGCGCCGCCAGCTGCGGGCCGGGCAATCTGCATCTGATCAACGGCTTGTTCGATTGCCATCGCAGCCGCCAGCCGGTGCTGGCGATTGCCGCGCATATTCCATCGTCCGAGATCGGGCTGAGCTATTTCCAGGAAACCCATCCGCAGGAGCTGTTTCGCGAGTGCAGTCACTTCGTGGCGCTGGTGACCAACCCGGCGCAGTTGCCGGAAGTGCTGCATCGGGCGATGCGCTCGGCGATCCTGCAGCAAGGTGTGGCCGTGGTGGTGATTCCTGGCGATATCGCGTTGCTGGAGGTCGACAAGCATGTGTCCAGCGAATGGCCGGCACTGCGTCAGCCGCGCGTGCTGCCTGCAGCGGAGGATGTGCAGCAATTCGCCGCGCTCCTGCAGCAAAGCAAGGCGGTGACCTTGTTATGCGGCAGTGGCTGCGCCGGTGCGCATGACGCGGTGGTGGCCTTGGCCGACACCTTGGGTGCACCGGTGGTACATGCGCTGCGCGGCAAGGAATACGTGGAGTGGGAAAACCCGTTCGATGTCGGCATGACCGGCCTGATCGGTTTCAGTTCCTGCTACCACGCGATGCTCAACTGCGACACCTTGATCATGCTGGGCACCGATTTTCCGTATCGGCAGTTCTATCCGAAAGACGCGACCATCGTGCAGGTGGATCGCGACCCAGGCGCGCTCGGTCGGCGCACCCCATTGCAGTTGGGCATCGCTGCCGATGTCGGCGAAACCGTCGCGGCATTGCTGCCGCAGTTGCAGCGCCGCGAAGCGCGTGGCTTCCTGGAAAAATCGCTTGCGCACTACCGCAAGGCACGCGAAGGGCTGGACGATCTGGCGGTGCCGGCAGATCCGGGTGAGCCATTGCACCCGCAGTTCGTGACCCGGCTGATCAGCCAGATTGCCGATCAGGATGCGGTGTTCACCTGCGATGTCGGCACGCCGACGGTGTGGGCCGCGCGCTACTTGCGCATGAACGGCAAGCGCCGCTTGCTGGGATCGTTCAATCACGGCTCGATGGCCAATGCGATGCCACAGGCGCTGGGCGCGCAAGCGGCGTTTCCTGGGCGGCAAGTCATTTCCCTGTCGGGCGATGGCGGCTTTGCGATGTTGATGGGCGATTTCATTTCGCTGGCGCAATTGAATCTACCGGTGAAGGTCGTCGTGTTCAACAACGCATCGCTGGGTTTCGTGGCGATGGAAATGAAGGCGGCCGGTTATCTGGATACCGGCACCGAGCTGCGCAATCCGGACTTTGCGGCGATGAGCAATGCGGTGGGCATCCTCGGGATTCGCGTGGACGAGTCATCGCAACTGGAACGCGCATTGCGGCAGGCTTTCGCACATTCGGGTCCGGCGTTGGTGGATGTGCGGGTCGCCACGCAGGAGCTGGCGGTGCCGCCGGCGATCATGCTTGAACAGGCCAAGGGCATGGGGCTGTATCTGCTCAAGGCGGTGATGAGCGGGCGTGGCGATGAGGTGATCGAGCTGGCGAAGACCAACGTGCGTTAATTCAGTTGCACTCACACACACTGGCTAACCTCTTCAGGCCGTTTCGCCCATGCCCCGTTCGCTGCTCCGGCAACTGTTGCTGATCTGGATGGTGATCGTGGCTGCCTGTCTGGGCGTGGCCATGATGTTGTACGGCTTGTACCGGCAGACCGAGGGCGTGCGGCTGGAGGAGGCGCGCCAGCAATTGAGCGATCAATGCGCGCGCATCGTGCAACGCTATGCCGGGGCCAGCGAGGCGGCGCGTAGCGGCGACGATGGTGTGGGCCTGGCTGCGGTGGTGGTGCACCTGGTGCTGGCCGATGCGCCAGGGGTCGAAGGTGGGGTCTGGGACCTGCACAAAGGCTTTGTTGCCTACGCGTACCCGACCTACGACGGTAGCGATCACAAGACCGATATTCCCGACGCGGAATGGACCAATATCGTCAGCACGGCGCAGCAGAGCGTTAGCGAGAAGAAAGCGACGCAGTACCGTCGCAACGGTCGCCGCGAGGTGCTGCTGATCAGCGCCTGCCCGCTGGCATCGAACAGCGCGGCATGGACGATGACGCGGGTGCCGGCCAGCAAGGCCGATGCCTGGCGGCCGCTGGTCATCGGCATGTTGTTGATCTTCGCCATGGTGGCGATGTCGGCGATTGCGCTGGGCGTGTTGGTGCGGCGGTGGAGCCAGCGCCTGCAGCGCATCCAGCAGGCGCTGGCCGCCGACACCGAGACGCCGCACATCCCTCCAACTGGCACGCCGGAGCTGGACCGGTTGGGCGCGGCAGTCAACGACTACGCGCAACGCAACGCGCAGGCGCTGGCGCAGACGCGGCGGTTGGCCGACGAGCTGTCCCGACACGAGCGGCTTGCCGCACTCGGGCGCATGACGGCTACGGTGGCGCATGAAATCCGCAATCCGATCGCCACAATGCGGTTGGCGCTTGAAAACGAGATCGCGCGACGCGATGCGACGCCGGACGATGCCGCGCATGGCGAGTTGATGCTGGGGCAGATCCGTCGCCTGGATGGCGTGGTCGAAAGCCTGCTCGGCATGGTGCAGCCGATTCGCCTGCAACTGGAGACGGTGGTGGTGCAGGACTGGCTGACGGCCCTGCTGGAGCCGAGCCTGGTGCCGCCAGGTACACCGCGGCACCGCTTGCTGCTGCCGGCCGCGCCGCTGCGCTGGACATTAGATCCGCAGCAACTCGGGCGTGCGGTGCACAACCTGTTGCGCAATGCCGCGCAGCATGCCGATCCAGGCAGCGAGGTCACCCTGCAAGCGGTAGACATGGAGGGCACACTACAACTGCAGATCTCCAACCATGGCGCAGCGATCGCTGAACCGATCGCTGCGCATTTGTTCGAACCGTTCGTCAGTGGTCGTGCTGACGGCAATGGCCTGGGGCTGGCGCTGGTGCGCGAGATCGCGCGCGCGCACGGTGGGCAGGCGCGCTACGCACACACCGATGGGCTGACGCATTTCATCCTGGAGTTGCCATGGCGTGCATCCTGATCATCGACGACGATGCGGCGTTTCGCACCACCTTGCAGGCCACATTGCGCTCGTTCGGGCACACGGTGGTCGCGGCCGACAACGGGCCCGACGGTCTGGCGCGGCTGAGCGAAGGCGGGATCGACATGGCGTTCGTGGATTTCCGCATGCCGGGCATGGATGGCATCGCGGTGCTGCGCGCGCGCCTGGACGATGCGCAGGCGCGGCAGGTACCGCTGGTGATGCTCACCGCGCATGTGTCCAGCGGCAACACCATCGAAGCAATGACGCTGGGTGCCTTCGATCATCTGGTCAAGCCGGTGGGCCGCGCCGACATCGTCGAAGTGGTGGAGCGTGCGCTGCTGAGCCGCGCCGACGCACAGGCCGCAGCGACCGAAACGCCACAAGCGCCACACGAGGACGACGATGCGTTGGTTGGCCACAGCCCGGCGATGCGCACGGTGCACAAGCACATCGGGCTGGCGGCGGCCTCTGATCTGCCGGTGCTGATCACCGGTGAAACCGGCACCGGCAAGGAGTTGGCCGCACGCGCCCTGCATCGCGCCAGTCCGCGCGCCGAGGCGCCGTTCGTTGCGGTCAACTGCGCGGCCATTCCGCTGGAGTTGATGGAAAGCGAATTGTTCGGCCATCGCAAGGGCGCGTTTTCCGGCGCCAGCAGCGACCGTCTGGGTCTGATTCGCGAGGCCGATGGCGGCACCTTGTTTCTCGACGAGATCGGCGACATGCCGCTGCCGATGCAAGCCAAGCTGCTGCGCTTCCTGCAGGAAGGCGAGGTGACGCCCTTGGGCGGCAGCGGCTCGCAGAAGGTGGATGTGCGGGTGCTCGCGGCCACCCATCGCGACCTGGCGGCCTGCGTGGCCGACGGTCGCTTTCGCAGCGATCTGCGCTACCGCCTCAATGTGGTGCCGATCGAATTGCCACCTTTGCGCGAGCGCGGCCAAGACATCCTGCTGCTGGCGCAGCACTTTCTGAGCACGAATGCAGCGCGCGCGCAGAGCCTGTCGCCGGCTGCGCAGGAGCGTCTGCTTGCGCACCGCTGGCCTGGCAACGTGCGCGAGCTGCGCAATGTCATGCAGCGCAGCCAGGTCATGGTGCGCGGCGCCAGCATCGATGCGGCGGATCTGGACGAAGCGCTGGCCGAGGCGGGTGAGGCGACGCCAGATGTTGCGTCGGCGATGACAGGGACACTGCCCGAAGCAGTGGCGCGGCTGGAAAAACAGATGATCCAGTCGGCTCTGGAACAGAGCCATGGCAACCGCGCAGAGGCCGCGCGCCGGTTGGGCATCCACCGGCAACTGCTCTATCGCAAGCTGGAGGAATACGGCCTGTGACCATCGCACGCGCAGCGACCGCAGACCGGGCTGCAGGTGTCCCCAAAGCGGACAGCATGGATGAAATGCAGACGTCCCCACCCCGCTGCTTGCTGATTAAATCCTTATTAAAACAATTGCTTATAGATTGGCACGATTGCTGCTTCGTCTTTGGTACGCGGCCCCTTCCCGCCGCGCTGGAGACATCCCCATGATGCGTCAGACTGTTCTTGCAATTGCCCTGGCCTGCACCATCGGCGCCGCCGCCGCACAGGGTGCCGCCCCGCCGCTGCCGGCCCCCAACGGCCCGACCGGCGGCCCACCGGCTCCGCCGACCCCTGTCGCCGCCACGCCGGTGAGCGTGAGCGGTACTGTCGAGCGCTTCATGCTCAACCCCAACGGCGACGTCGACGGTCTGTGGCTGCGCGACGGTACCCAGGTCGGGTTTCCGCCGCATCTGTCCTCCGACGTGAAGGCTGCGGTGCGTGCCGGCGACAACGTGGTTGTGCAGGGCTTCCGCCTGGGCAATCTGCCGGTGCTGCAGCTAAGTTCGATCCGCTCCGGCCGCAGCGGCCGCGAGGTGGTCGATCGTCCGCCCACCTTCGGCCCACCGCCGCCGCCGACCCCGGGTCAGCTGACCCCGCTGCAGGCCGATGGCAAGATCCAGCGCCTGGTGTATGGGCCTGCCGGCGAGGTCAATGGTGCGTTGGTGAGCGATGGCACCGTGGTGCGGATGCCGCCGCATCTGGCGCTGCAGTTCGCCGATCTGTTAGGCGTCGGCGCGCCGCTGAGCGCTAGCGGTTTCGGCGTGGCCACCCCGGACGGTCGCGCGATGGAGGCCACCCAGCTGGGCCGTGACCGCTCCTCGCTGCGTCCGCTGTTTCCCGCGCCGCGTCCGGACGGCCCGCTGCCGCCGCCCCCGCCGGGCGCTCCCGTCCTGCCGGCCGGTGGTTGAGTCGCACCACACGTGTGTTGTTCGTTGGGTTCCTCCGCTGGCCACGCCCCGCGTGGCCAGCGGCTTGATCGGCACGGCCGGTCTTTTTTCGGAGTAACACCATGCATTGGGTCGACCCTGATTTCCTCCCCGCCACCCGCGGCACCCTGGCGCGTTTCCTGCTCAATCCCAAGGCCGATATCGATGGCCTGCTGCTCACCGACGGCACCGAAGTGCACACGCCGCCGCATCTGTCGGCTGCGCTGCTGAAGGCGCTCACCCCTGGCAGCGCGCTTACCGTGCGTGGCCTCAAGCCGCGTGACGTGGACATGCTGGTGGCGTTGGCGATCGATCCGGAGGGCGGCAAGCGCATCCTGGATGAAGGCCCGCATGGGCCGCACGCCAAGCCCAAACCCAAGCCGCCCGGCAAATCGCCCAAGCCGGAAGTCACCCAGCACAGCGGCACCATTACCCGGCTGCTGCACGGTCCGCACGGACAGGTGCATGGCGTGCTGCTCGACGACGCGGTCACGGTGCGGTTTCCGCCGCATGCCGGTGGCGATTTCGCCAAACAGCTGGTGGTCGGCAAGCCGCTGGTGGCCGAAGGCGATACCAAGGCCACGCCGCACGGTGTACTGATCCATGCGCACGCCTTGGGTGCCAAGGCGGCGATGCTGAAGCAGATCGAGCATCCGCCGCACGGACCCGGTCACAAACCCAAGCCCAAACACTAGGACCCGGACATGCGGCCAACGCGCCCGGTTGAGATGCTCGACTTCTGGTCTGCCACGCGCCCCAGCATGCGCGCTGGCGTTGCAACTGGCAGTGGAGCATTGCCATGCCGCTGACCAAGGTCAGGCCGCGCGGTACGCGCGCGCTGGAAGCACTGCATTTCAGCGTGGCCGATGTGCAGGACGGGCTGGGGCCGTTCCTGAGCGTGTTCCTGCAATCCAAAGGCTGGTCGGTGGCAGCGATCGGCACGGTGATGAGCGTGGGCGGCATTGCCGGCATGCTCGCGACCACGCCGGCCGGCGCGCTGGTCGATGCCACCCGGCGCAAACGCGCCGTGGTAGTGGTCGGTTGTCTAGCGATCTTGCTTGCCACGGCCTTGATCTGGCTACAGCCAACTTCTTCCGGCGTGGTTGCCGCGCAGATCGCCTCGGCGTTGGCGGCGGCCGGCATCGGCCCGGCATTGACCGGGATTACCCTGGGGTTGGTGCACGCGCACGGCTTCGATCATCAACTGGCGCGCAACCAGGTGGCCAACCATGCCGGCAATGTGCTGGCCGCGGTATTGGCCGGCTGGTTGGGATGGCGTTACGGCTTTGCCGCAGTGTTCCTGCTGACCGCATTTTTCGGCGCCCTGGCGCTGGTGGCCGTGCTGGCGATCCCGGCCGCGGCCATCGACCACCGCGCAGCACGCGGTCTGGCAAGCAACGACAATGGCGATGCATTGAGTGGTTGGCGCGTGCTGCTGACCTGCCGCCCGTTGGCGCTGCTGGCGGTCACGTTGGGGCTGTTTCATCTGGGGAATGCGGCGATGCTGCCGCTGTACGGCATGGCGATTGTGGCTGCGCATGCCGGCGACCCAAGTGCGTTGACCGCCACGACCATCGTGGTGGCACAGGCCACGATGGTCGTGGTCGCACTGCTGGCGATGCGCTGGATCCGCGTGCACGGGCATTGGTGGGTGTTGCTGGCGGCGTTTATGGCCTTGCCATTGCGCGCGCTGGTGGCGGCATCGGTGATCCATGGCTGGGGCGTGTTTCCGGTGCAGATCCTCGATGGGCTAGGCGCCGGCCTGCAAAGCGTGGTGGTGCCCGCACTGGTCGCGCGGTTGTTGCAAGGCACCGGGCGCGTGAATGTCGGTCAGGGCGCGGTGATGACGGTGCAGGGCATCGGCGCGGCGTTGAGCCCGGCGTTCGGTGGCTGGCTGGCACATGCCTTCGGTTACCGCACTGCGTTTCTGGCGTTAGGCGCGATTGCGTTGCTGGCGGTAGCCCTGTGGGCCGGCTGTCGCGGCATGTTGCAGGCAGCGACAGCCGTGCACACGGCGGCGTAAGCGCCGCGCAGGGGGCGCAAGTGCGTGCGACTCGATCAAGGTCTGTTGCGTCTGGCGCTCGATCTGCTGCAATGCACGGGCATGATGCCCACGTGCGATGTGTGCAAGGTCGAGCGCAGGCAGGCAAGGCGCGTATCTAGCGTGCAGATCAAGCGGTACGCAAGATCGCTTCAACGACGGATGGCCGATGTGGTGTCTCTCTCCGTCGACCAAGCGCGGACAGCATGGATCGCCCGTGATGGTCAGACGTCGACGTGCCCCACTGAACATCTCAACAGAAGCGTGGCAGTGCAGGCCCGGGGAGCGAGTCCGCCGCCGTGTGTCGTCGCGTGCAAGCGCGGCTACTGGCCGCCAGCGAAATTCCATTGCCGCCAGGCTTCGAACACCATCACTGCAACGGTGTTGGACAGATTGAGGCTGCGGTTGTCCGGGCGCATGGGCAGACGGAGCCGGTGCTGCGGCGGAATCGACTCCAACACCTCGGTTGGCAGGCCGCGGGTTTCCGGGCCGAACAAAAATGCATCGCCATCGGCGAACTGCGGTGTGTCGTAGCGCACCGTGCTGCGGGTGCTCAATGCAAACACGCGCTTGGGCGCGATTGCGGCCAGGGCGCTGGGCAAATCGACATGCACCTTGAGCGGTGCGTATTCGTGATAGTCCAGGCCGGCGCGCTTGAGCTGCTTGTCGCTGAGGTCGAAGCCGAGCGGCTCGATCAGGTGCAGGCGCGCGCCGGTATTGGCGCACAAGCGAATCACATTGCCCGTATTGGGCGGAATTTCGGGCTGAAACAGGATGACATCGAGGACAGGTGCTGACATGCGCGCAAGTGTAGCTGCGCGCGTGCTTAAAGGCTGATGGCGGCGTTGACCAGCGCTTCCAGCTCGGCCGGCGAGGGCTGCAGCTTCGGTGCCGGCAGGTTGACGATGACCTGGCCCATCAGCGCACCGATGGCGCCAGCTGCCTGGCTGGAGGCGGTCTGCGCGCTGGCGGCGGCGCTGCGCACGACCAGGTCGGCGCGCTGTTCGACCGAAGGACGCACCTGCACCGCAGCCAGGGTGACGATGCGCTGTTTGGCCTGTTCGGCAGCCAGCGCAGCCAGCTGTTCAGCCCACGGACGCACCTGCACGGCGGTCAGGGTGCGGATGTCGCTGTTGCGCTCCAGCGTCTGTTGGGCGATCTGGTCGGCGGCCGGGCGCACCTGCACGGGTTCCAGCGTGGTCAGGCTGGCGGCTTGGGCAAGACCGGCAAGGGTGGCGCCGGCGAACAGGGCGGCGGAGAGGGCGATGCGCAGGGTCTGGGTCTTCATGGCGAGGTCTCTTGGTGTTGTTAGTAAGTGGTGAGGTAGTAATGCAGTACACCGTTTCGGTATGCGCAAGAACGTTCGTGGATATTTTTATTTCATTCATCTTTAAGTCAGCTTCAGGTGCTGCCAGCGGTTGCGAGATACATCACAGCAAACGCCGTGCCCATCAAAGTTCCTTGTTTTTAAAGGGTTTTCAGATGCGTCGATGTATCCGTATCCGGACACCCGGACGCGTCGCAGGACGGCGGACAGCGCGACCAAGCGGGGTCCGCGCGCAAGGCAAGGCAGTTCGGTGTGCTGAATGAGTGGATTGCCGGTACCCCCGCGCGTCGGATCGTCGGCAGGCAACTGCGGCACAATCCGGCTTTCCCCACAGGTGTGATGACTTATGCGCGTGCTGATGCTGTCTGTTCTGGTTGCCACCACCACCGCGGCCTGCACCTGGGTGCCGATCGAACAAAGCGGCAAAAGCGTGCAGGTGCTGCCCGCAGGCCCTGTTCCGGCGGGATGTCAGCAGCAGGGGGAAGTGGTGGTGACGGTCAAGAGCAAGGTCGGTTTCTACAACCGCAACCCGCTGCGCGTGCAGGAAGAGCTGGAAACACTGGCGCGCAACGAGGCGCCCGGCGCCAATGCCAATGCGGTGCAGGCACAAGGCCAGCCGGCCGATGGCAGCCAACGTTTCAACGCCTTCCGCTGCCCGCCGCGCTGAACCGTTGGGCTGGGGCGCTGGCCATTCAATTGTAAAGATGCGGTAAAACCGGCCAGCGGCTAGACTAGCGCCCCCTCGCCTGACGCCATGGCGCTACTTCGATGCTCTTCCAGAATGTCTCCATCGCGGGACTGGCGCATGTTGATGCGCCGCACACGCTGACTTCCAAGGAAATCAACGGACGCCTGCAACCGACCTACGACCGCCTCGGGATCAAGACCGACGTGTTGGGCGACGTTGCCGGTATCCACGCGCGGCGCTTGTGGGACCAGGATGTCCAGGCATCGGACGCGGCCACCCAGGCCGCGCGCAAGGCGCTGATCGATGCCGGTATCGGTATCGAGAAGATCGGCCTGCTGGTCAACACCTCTGTGAGCCGCGACTACCTGGAGCCGTCCACGGCGTCCATCGTGTCCGGCAACCTGGGCGTGGGCGACCACTGCGTCACCTTCGACGTGGCCAACGCCTGCCTGGCCTTCATCAACGGCATGGACATCGCCGCGCGCATGCTCGAGCGCGGTGAGATCGACTACGCACTGGTCGTGGATGGCGAAACCGCCAATCTGGTGTACGAAAAGACTCTTGAGCGCATGACCTCGCCGGACGTCACCGAGGAAGAGTTCCGCAACGAACTCGCCGCGTTGACCCTGGGGTGCGGTGCAGCAGCCATGGTGATGGCGCGTACCGAGCTGGTGCCCGACGCCCCGCGCTACAAGGGCGGCGTGACCCGTTCGGCCACCGAGTGGAACAAGCTGTGCCGGGGCAACCTGGACCGCATGGTCACCGACACCCGGCTGCTGCTGATCGAAGGCATCAAGCTGGCGCAGAAGACCTTCCTGGCTGCGCGCCAGGTGCTGGGTTGGGCGGTGGACGAACTGGACCAGTTCGTCATCCACCAGGTCAGCCGCCCGCACACCGCCGCGTTCGTCAAGTCGTTCGGCATCGATCCGGCCAAGGTGATGACCATCTTCGGCGAGCACGGCAACATCGGCCCGGCGTCGGTGCCGATCGTGCTGAGCAAGCTCAAGGAACTGGGCCGCCTGAAGAAGGGCGACCGGATCGCGCTGCTGGGCATCGGTTCGGGCTTGAATTGCTCGATGGCGGAAGTGGTTTGGTGATCCGCTGGCGGGACGTGTTAAAAAAATTGTATTTTTAGTACACGTTCCAGCATCATGTTCGCTCGAAGAACATGAGTGAGGTAGGCATGGAAAGCGTGTCGACGTTTAACGCTGAGCTCCCTTACAACGATCTCCCGCTGCTTCCACCAGCGGGAGATATCGAAACGCGGAGTCTTCTCAAGGCTTGCATCGATGCACGAACTGCATTGGCCGAGCTGAAGCAGGCAACGGCGTTGCTGCCAAATCCCACAGTGCTGATCAACACCATTCCGATCCTGGAGGCGCAGGCCAGTTCTGAGATCGAGAACATCGTGACGACGACGGACGAACTGTTCCGATACGCCGAAGATCAGGATAAGGCCCAAAAGCCTGCTACTAAGGAAGCGTTGCGTTACCGCAGTGCGCTCTACGAAGGATTTCAGTCGCTAAAGCAGCGGCCTTTGTGTACCGACACCTCCGTCGTTGTCTGCAGCCGTATCAAAGCGGTGCAAATGCAGATCCGCCGCGTGCCCGGGACTGCACTAGCTAACGACCAAACCCAGCAGATCATCTACACGCCGCCGGTTGGCGAAACGTTATTGCGCGACAAACTGGCCAACTGGGAACGCTTCATCCATGAGAACACCGACGTTGATCCACTAATTCGTATGGCTGTTGCGCACTATCAATTCGAAGCGATCCATCCCTTCACCGATGGCAATGGACGCACCGGGCGGATACTGAACTTGCTGATGCTCATCGAGCAAGGCCTGCTTGATCTGCCAGTGCTCTATCTCTCTCGTTACATCATCCGCCACCGCAGCGACTACTATCGCCTGCTACTGGATGTGACGCGGCATGGGCACTGGGCAGAATGGATTCATTACATGCTGGCTGCGGTTGCCGAAACAGCTGCATGGACGACGGCGAAGATCCAGGCGATTCGTGGGCTAGAGGCGCAGGCCCGCGACTACATTCGTGACCACGCTCCCAAGGCATACAGCCGAGAGTTGGTGGATGTGATTTTCAACCAGCCGTACTGCCGCATCCAGAATGTCGTCGACATGGTGGGCGTCACGCGTCAGACGGCCGCACGTCATCTCAAGGAGCTTGCGGATATTGGCGTGCTGCACGACCAGCGCCAGGGCAAAGAAAAATTATTCCTACACCCGGCGTTCCTTCGTTTGCTATCCAGTGACGATAACCAGTTACAAGCCTACCGCACGCCTGTGCGGAACGTGGAGGCAAACGCATGACGACTAAGTACGACCATCTTGATCGCCAAACCTTGATCGGCCTGTTGCAGCGGCGCGATGCCGAGCGCCAGCTGGGTTTGGTATGGGAGCGTGACGAGCTCGAGGCCGACCAGGCGCTCAACGAGGATTTCGTGGCGTTGTCATTGGACGCTGGTCTGAGTCATGGCGAGGCGCCGTGGGACAACCTGATCATCGAAGGCGACAACTACGACGCATTGCGTGCGCTGCGCATGACGCATAAAGGCGCGATCCGCTGCATTTATATCGACCCGCCTTACAACACGGGCAATAAGGACTTCGTTTACAACGACCGTTTCGTCGACAAGACGCACCGGTTCCGTCATTCGTTGTGGCTGGAGTTCATGTATCGACGCCTGCAGCTGGCCAAGGAGTTGCTGGCCGACGATGGGGTTATTTTTGTCAGCATCGATGATAATGAGGTGTTTCGGCTTGGGATGTTGATGGATCGGGTTTTTGGCGAGGATAATTTTATTGCCAATGTCATATGGCAAAAGGTTTATTCGCCTAAGAACACCGCGCAGCATTTTTCTGACGATCACGAATATATTCTAACGTACTCGCGTAAAAAAGAAGATTGGGTCCCTAACCCGATATCACGGAGCGCAAGTCAAGATAGTGCTTATAAAAATCGCGACAACGACCCTCGTGGTGTTTGGAAGGCTGGGGACATGTCAGCAAGAAACTTTTACAGCGAGGGTAATTACTCGATAACCACTCCCTCCGGTAAAAGGATCGACGGGCCTCCTTCGGGACGCTACTGGGTGGTCTCTGAAAAAAAATTCAAAGAGATGGATGCGGATCAGCGCATATGGTGGGGAAAGAAGGGTAGTAACGTGCCCGCGATAAAGCGATTTCTTTTTGAAGTAAAGCAGGGTGTCGTACCTCAGACTCTTTGGGCCTACGACGAAGTCGGACATACACAGGATGCAAAAAAACAGCTTCTTGAAGTGCTGCAATTCGCTTCTTCAGGAGATGTGTTTTCCACGCCGAAACCAGTTCAGCTGATGGAGCGAATACTACGCATCGCTAGCAAGCCAGGTGACACTGTCCTTGATTTCTTTGCTGGCTCAGGAACGTTTGCTCAAGCAGTTGCCAAACTAAATGCTGAAGATGGCG